>JBFJUJ010000061.1:0-12789 GCA_041624755.1 Woeseia sp.
GCCCCCCCCCACGGCCGCGTCGGTGAGGCGCGCAGCGCGACTTTGCCGCTGCCGCCGGCGGTCGGGCGACTGATCGACTCGGGGCTGGAACTGGGCGATGCCAACGACCGCGTATTCGCGACGCTGCGCAGCAAGGAGCAGGGCGGGGCGTTCGGCTTGCTGACCGGCGGACGCCACACCCGCGAGAGCGTCTATGCCCAGACCGTGCTGCTGGCGCTCGTGCCGCTGGTCCACCCGCTGTTCACGGACGACGCCCCTTCGCCGGCCGGCGCGGGCGGACAGCGCTGACTACAGGACCAGCTCGATGAGGCTGCGGTAGGCGCCGGGGTCGGTGCCGGCCACGAATGCCAGGCCGCTCAGCGCGCCGCAGAAGTGCGCGTCGTGATTGATGCGCCCGCGCTCGTGCTGCGCCGCCCACCACGAGTAGCCGACATAGGCGACCGCGAACAGGGCCGCGGGAATCGGTATCGGTAGCGGAAAAATGATCAGGCTGGTCGTCGGGAAGTACACGATGTAAGCGAACAGCACCGCGGAGATCGCGCCGGAGGCGCCGAGTGAGGCGTAGAGCTGGTTGTTCTTGTGCTTGAAGTAGCTGCAGGAATGACTGAGAACGAGTCCGATAACGTACAGCAGCACGAATTTCCAGGTGCCGATGTGGCTTTCCAGCGGGAACGCGAAAAAGAAGAACGTCACCATGTTGAACAGCAGGTGACCGACGTCGGCGTGTACGAAACCGCTCGTGAAGATCGTCTCGAAGCGACGCGCCCGCAGGAACCAGTAGGGCCGGAACAGGCTGCGTTCGATGACCTGCGGCATGCGGTACATGCCCAGCAGGCTGATTGCGATCGTGACGGCGAATATCGCGGTTGCGGCTGGCTGTTCGAGCATCTCGGGGGTCCGGGCTTGCGGCAGGCGCCAGCCTAAAGGACTGCGTTGCCGCTTGGAAGGGCGTCCCGTCCCGTCCCCGGCTGCGTCGGTTGCGGTCTCCGCTCGACGTGCATCGGCCGCGAGGGGCGACGGGAGCGCGCCCGCCGGGGCGGCAGGGTACGGGACCGTCTCCGCGGCTGCGATCGCTGCCTGCCTTTGCCGCGGGCAGCCCGGCTGTTTTATCGTAGCCGGATGCCAGGGGGGACATGACGATGACGAATGCTCACTGCGCGCGCTGGCTGCTCGCCGGCGCGCTGTTGCTCGGCGATGCCGCGACGGCACAGCGGGCCTTCGACACGGACATTCTGCGCGAGACCTTCGGCTACGACGACGGCAGCCGGCGCACGGTCGACCTGTCCGAGCTGCAACAGGGCTGCCCGGCGCGCGACTGTATCCCGTCGATCGACGATCCGGTTTTCGTGCCGGCCGGCGAAGCCTCACACGTCGCCGCGGACGACCCCGTGATCGCTGTAGATCTCGGCGGCGTGCAGCGGGCGTATCCGACGGCGATCCTCGACCAGCACGAGATCGTCAATGACCGGATCGGCGATACTCCTCTCGCCATCACCTGGTGTCCGCTCTGCGGCTCGGCGGTCGGCGTCGATCGTCGCGTTGCCGGCGCCGTCACCGAATTCGGCGTGTCGGGACTCCTGTTCAACAGCGATCTCGTGCTCTACGACCGCGCCACCGGCACGCTGTGGGACCAGATCGAGGCAACCGGCATCGTCGGTCCGCTCACGGGCGAACGCCTGGCGCTGGTGCCGGTCAGCCTCGTGCGATTCGGCGACTGGGCGGAGGCGCATCCCGGCACGGAGGTGCTGTCGACCGACACCGGCTTCGCGGATCGCGACTATCAGCGGGACTACTACGCGAAGTACCGCGCGAGCGATGCGCTGATGTTCCCGGTCAGCAGGACCAGCGACCGTCTGCCGCCGAAGGCACGCGTGTACGGTTTCCTGCTGCCGCAGGGCGCGCTCGCGCTGTCCCAGGCAGCGCTCGACGAGGCCAACCCGCTCGGCGTCGAGCGGTTCGGGCGGGAGTACTCGGCACGGCGCGACGTAGACGGCAGCGTTCGCCTTACCGACGTCAGCGACGGCAGCAGCTACGCGCCGATCCCGCTGTTCTGGTTCGCCTGGTACACGTTCCACCCGGAAACGGAGCTCGTCCGGTGACGGCGATCGATCCGCCGGGCTGCGCGCCGTGAGCGGGACTCCCGTCACCCTGCGGCGCCTCGACCACGTCGTGCTGCGGGTGCGCGATCTCGACGTCGCGCTCGGCTTCTACCGCGACGTCCTCGGCTGTCGCCTGGAGAAAGCGCAGGCCGATCTGGGCCTCTACCAGCTGCGCGCCGGCGACTCGCTGATCGATCTCGTCACGCTCGACGGCCGGCTCGGCCGGCAGTACGAGCGCGCGCCGGACCGCGACGGACCGAACGTCGATCACTTCTGCCTGCAGGTCGACCCCTGGGACGCCGCCGCGATCATCGCCTGGCTGGCAGCGCATGGCATCGACGCCGGCGAACCGAGCCGGCGGTACGGGGCGCTCGGCTACGGACCGTCGATCTACATCGAGGACCCGGACGGCAACACGGTGGAACTCAAGGGCCCGCCGGAATAACCACGCGCTGCCTGGTCCTGCGCCTTGCATGCGGCGGTCCACGTGCTATCGTCCTCGGCCCGTTTGCAATCGACCGGGCAGACCCCATGAGATCACTTCGAGTCCTGCCGGCCGCGATGCTTGCGCTGGCCGGCTGCGGCGAGCAGGGTGCGGAGGCCCCCGGCGAGCGCGCCGTCATCGACTATCCGCCAACCGTGAAAATCGAACAGATCGACGACTACCATGGCACGCCGGTGCCAGACCCCTACCGCTGGCTGGAAGACGACGTGCGCGAGAGCGATGCCGTCGCCGACTGGGTCGAGGCGCAGAACGCGACGACCTTCGGCTACCTGGCGTCGATCGGGGAACGCGAACGCATCGAAGGGCGGCTGCGCGAACTCTGGGACTACGAGCGCTACGGCCTGCCGCGCCGCGAGGGCGGTCGTTATTTCTTCGAGTACAACGACGGTCTGCAGAACCAGGACGCGCTCTACGTGCAGCCCGATCTCGCCGGCGAACCGAGGCTGCTGCTCGATCCGAATACCTGGGCGGATGACGGCACCGTGGCACTGGCCGCCTGGTATCCGAGCCCGGACGGCAAGCTGCTCGCTTACCTCGAGCAGGACGGCGGCACGGACTGGCGCATCGCGCGCGTACTCGACGTCGACAGCGGCAAGGTCTCGGGCGATCGGCTCGAATGGCTGAAATTCACCGCGCTGTCATGGGCAAAAGACAGCAGCGGCTTCTTCTACAGCCGCTACCCGGCGACCGCGGACGGCGACAAGTTCCAGTCGCTGAACACCGACCAGGCCGTCTACTTCCACCGGCTCGGCGATCCGCAGAGCGCCGACGAACTGGTCTACGCGCGTCCGGACGAGCCGTCGTGGGGATTCGCCGCGGAGGTCACGGACGACGGCCGCTACCTGGTCATCACCGTCTGGAAGGGCACGGACGATCGCTACCAGGTCGCGGTCAAGGATCTCTCGGACGAGGCGGCCAGCGTCGAGATGCTCATCGAGGGCTTCGACTTCGATTACACGTTCGTGGGCAACGACGGCAGCCGTATGTTCTTCCGCACGTCCAACCAGGCGCCGCGCGGCCGGCTGATCGCGATCGATCTCGCCAGTCCGGCGCCGGATGACTGGCAGGAGATCATCCCCGCATCCGACCTGGTGCTGACCCAGGTCGAGTACGTCGGCGGCCAGTTCATCGCCGAGTACATGCAGGATGCCTGGTCGCTCGTGAAGCGTTTCGACCTCGACGGCAAACACCTCGGCGACATCGACCTGCCCGGCATCGGCAGCGCCAGCGGCTTCTCGGGCGACGCCGGTGACCCGGAGACCTTCTTCCGATACTCGAGTTTCGACACGCCGCCGACGATCAACCGGCTCGACCTCGAGACCAGCGAGGTCACCGTCTTCAAGAAGCCGGACGTCGACTTCGACAGCGACCGTTTCGTCGTCGAGCAGGTTTTTTACGAATCGAAAGACGGCACCCGCGTCCCGATGTTCGTGACGCACAGCAAGGACCTGCAGCTCGACGGCAGCAATCCGACCCTGCTGTACGGCTACGGCGGCTTCAACATCTCCCTGACGCCCGACTTCTCGGTCACGCGCATCGCGTGGCTCGAGATGGGCGGGGTCTGGGCGGTTGCGAACCTGCGCGGCGGCGGCGAGTACGGCGAGGCCTGGCACGAGGCCGGCAAGAAGCTCAACAAGCAAAACGTATTCGACGATTTCATCGCGGCCGCGGAG
The DNA here is from genome assembly GCA_041624755.1 of Woeseia sp. Taxonomy (GTDB): domain Bacteria; phylum Pseudomonadota; class Gammaproteobacteria; order Steroidobacterales; family Woeseiaceae; genus Woeseia. Next base: position 4,278 of record JBFJUJ010000061.1, read on the forward strand.
TACCTGATCGACCGGCGGTACACGAGGCCGGACAAGCTCGCCATCTTCGGCGGCAGCAACGGCGGCCTGCTGGTCGGCGCGGTGACGAACCAGCGGCCGGAGCTGTTCGGCGCTGCGCTGCCGGCGGTCGGCGTCATGGACATGCTGCGCTTCCACCGCTTCACGGCCGGGCGTTTCTGGGTCGACGATTACGGCTCGGCCGACGATCCCGAGGAGTTCGAGGCGCTCTATGCCTACTCCCCCTATCACAACATCCGTGCCGGGACCGAGTACCCGGCGGTGCTGGTGACCACGGCGGATACCGACGATCGCGTCGTGCCGGGACACAGCTTCAAGTACGCCGCCGCGCTGCAGGAAGCGCAGGGCGGCGATGCCCCGGTGCTGATCCGCATCGAGACGCGCGCGGGGCACGGGGCGGGCACGCCGACCGACAAGGCCATAGAAGCGTATGCCGACCGCTGGGCTTTCCTGGTGGACAACCTCGACATGCGCCTGCCCGAGGGCTTCGGCCCGGGCCGACCGAAACCCGCCGGAGGCGGCTGACCCCGGGGAGATGGCGAAGACCGTCGACGACTACATCGCGCAGGCGGACCGCTGGCGTGACGAGATCGCGCGCCTGCGCGCGATCCTGCTCGACGTCGGTCTCGACGAGACGGTCAAGTGGGGCAGCCCCTGCTATACCCTTGACGGCCGGAACGTCGTCGGCATCGGCGCATTCAAGTCCTGCTTCGGCCTGTGGTTCTGCCAGGGCGCGCTGCTCGCCGACCCGGCGAAGCGCCTCGTCAATGCTCAGCCCGGCAAGACGCGGGCAATGCGCCAGTGGCGCATGCAGTCTGCCGCGGATATCCGGCCGCGCCTGGTCCGCCAGTACGCCAGCGAGGCGGCCGAACTCGCGGCGCGCGGCCGCGAGATCCGGCCCCGGCGAAGACCCGCCGCGTCGCTGCCGCCGGAGCTCGAGGCCGCACTCGGCGCGGATAATGCCGCGCGTACCGCCTTCGACAAGCTCACGCCGGGGCGGCGCCGCGAGTTCGCCGAGTTCATTGCCGGCGCAAAGCGCGCGGAAACCCGCGAGCGCCGCGTCGCCCGTGCGCTGCCCCTCATTCGCGAGGGCCGGGGGCTGAACGACCGCTACCGGTCCTGAGCGGCCGGCGCCCGCGCCCTGTTCGCCAGGCGTTCGGGAAGCTGGCACACTGCCGGCGTTCCGCACCGGGCGTACCCTGACCGCCATGACAACGACCAAGGCCGAGACGCTCGTCGAGTCGCCGGAGGCGCGCCAGCGCAACGGCGTCATCACCGCGCTGCTGGCTTTCGGCATGTGGGGCTTCCTGCCGATCTACTTCAAGGCGTTGCAGCAGGTGGCGGCGAGCGAGATTCTCGTACACCGGATCCTCTGGGCGCTGCCGTTCGGCGCGCTGATCGTCGCGGCCCGACGGCAGTGGCCCGAAGTCCGCGGCGCGCTCGGCCATCCGCGCACCGCGGGTTTCCTCGCGCTGTCAGCGATGTTCATCGCCGTCAACTGGCTGGTGTACGTGTGGGCCGTGCAGCAATCGCAGATTTTCCAGGCCAGTCTCGGCTACTACATCAACCCGCTGATGTACGTCGTGATCGGGGTGTTCCTGTTCGGCGAGCGGCTGCGGCCGCTGCAGGTCGCGGCCGTCGTGCTCGCGGCCTGCGGGGTCGCGGTGCTGACGGTGAGCGGCGGCCAGTTCCCGCTGATCGCGATTACGCTCGCCGTGTCGTTCACGATCTACGGTGTCATCCGCAAACAGACCGTCGTCGGCGGCATGCCGGGATTGTTCATCGAGACCCTGATCCTCGCGCCCCTCGCGCTCGGCTACCTCGCACTCCTTGCGAGGGACGGCGCGGCCGCCTTCGGCACGGAGTCGCTGTACCTGAACCTGGCGCTCATGCTTGCGGGCCCGATCACCGTGCTGCCGCTACTGTGTTTCGCGCTCGCCGCGCGGCGGCTCGCGCTGTCGACGATCGGCTTCATGCAGTTCATTGCACCGACGCTGCAGTTCCTCGTCGGGCTCGCCTACGGCGAGCGCCTGACGACCGCGCACGCGATCTGCTTCACCTGCATCTGGGTCGCGGTCGCCGCGTTCAGCTTCGACGCCTGGCGACGCACGCGAGTCCCTGTGCCGCCGCAGAGTTGACGCTGCCGGACGGCAGAGGCAGTCCCGCGCGCACGCCCGGGTCCCGTGAGCGCAGCGCCCGGTCAGGGCATGTCTTCGACCGGCGCCAGTGCCTCGGTGTCGTCGTCCGTGTCGCCTTCGGCAGAGGCGGAGCAGCTCCAGCCGAAGCCGCGCAGGCGCTCGATGAACTCCGCGGTGCGCGCTTCGCAATAGCCGGCCTCGTTCTGCGCCGTCCACAGCACCTCCCGCGAGCCGGGCGCCTCGGTGTCCTTGTAGTAGTGCACTTCGCAGGGCAGCGTGCCGCCCGTTTCATAGACGATCTCGACCCGGCGTACGAGTTCGCCGTTGGTGCAGCGGTAGCTGTCGGCGGCGGCCGCGAGCGGAGCGGCGGCGAGCAGGCAGAGTCCTGTCCAGTAGCGTGCAGTCATGAAGTCTCTCCTCGACATTGGCGGGCGTCGTCCGAAGTATAGCGGCCCGGCGCCGGGTTGCGCGGCTCAGGCGCGCGCAACCACGTACGCGAGGTACAGCGCGTACAACAGGACGAACAGCGCCCCGTGCTGCCGCAGTATCGTGCCGCCGCGACTCGTCACGAGCGCAATGATCAGCATCACGCTGGCAACGATGACCATGACGAGGTCCATGTTACTCACGACCTCGAACGGCAGCTCCACGATCGTTGCCGTGAAACCCAGGATCCACAGCAGGTTGAAGATGTTCGAGCCGACGACGTTGCCGACGGCGATGTCCGTTTCGCCGCGTCTCGCCGCAACGACGGAGGCAACGAGTTCCGGGCTGGAGGTTCCGATTGCCACGATCGTGAGGCCGATCAGCGCATCGTCGATTCCCAGCGCGCTCGCCAGGCCGACGGCGCCGTCGACGACCCAGTCTCCGCCGAAATACAGGCCGATCATGCCGACCAGTGCCAGGAGCGCCGCGCGCCCGGCGCCGAGCCCGCCGTCGACGCCGTTCGCGAAGTAATCGGCCCCGCGAGACATCTTGTAGACGTAGAGCAGGAACAGCACGAAGAAGATCAGCAGGATTATGCCGTCGCTGCGGCTGATGCTCAGCGCGACGCTGCTGCTGAATAAGGACGCGTTGGCGAGGAAGCCGACGAGGAGGGCAGCCGTCACCGAGAACGGGATCTCCGAGACCACGGTGGATTCCCTGACCGGTAGCGGGCGGACTATCGCAGCCGCGCCGAGGACAAGTAGCACGTTGCAGATGTTGCTGCCGACGACATTCGCGATCGCGAGGTCGGGCTTGTTCTGCAGTCCCGAGATCAGCGTCACGAGCAGTTCGGGCATCGAGGTGCCGAAGGAAACGATCGTGAGGCCGACAACCAGCGGCGGGACGCCGATGCGCGTGGCGATATCGGAGGAGCCGACGACCAGCCAGTCGGCGCTCTTGACGAGCAGCGCGAGTCCGGCAAGCAGCCAGAAAGCGTCGAGCAATGGTCGTCCCCCGGGAGCCTTGATTGCGCCGATGATACGCGGTGACCGGCCGGACCGTGAATCCGGCGCCGGCGCGACCGGCCGGCCGGCCGAGGGTAGCGTCAGCGAGCGGTGCCGCGCGTCAGCCCTCGGAGCAGCCGGCGAACGCCGGCATCGTCAGCGCGAGGATGGCGGGCACGATATGCATCAGGGCCGCCGGTCGGGCCGCAAACGCCCCGCACACCGGCATCTTCGGCCGGGCCGCTCCCGCAGTCCTCGCCGGCTGCGCTCCGGCTCGCGGCAGTTCAACAATGCGTCGCGCCAATTGAGTACACTGTCCCCTGGAATCACTGACTGGAGAAGGTAGTGCGGCTATCCGGGACCGGGGTTGCTGCCGCGGCAATCGCACTCTTCGTTGCCGGCGTCGCAACCGGTGGTTCGATAGGCGAGGCGCTGGACGCCGCGAAGGCGGCGCCGCACATCTACCGCGTCAAGTTCGAGAACGAGCGGCTGCGGGTACTGGACGTCACCATAAGGAACGGCGAGATGTCGCCGCTGCATGCGCATCCGGATCGCCTGGTCGTCTACCTGAACGCCTGCGCCTGGCTGGAGACGACCGGTGATGGAGAGCGTCGCATGCAGTCGTTCACGACCGGCGATATTGCCTGGGAGTCCGGCATGATGCACGGCGGCGAACCGAGCAACGTGGTGCACGATTGCCGCCAGCTCGAGATCGAGCTGAAGGACTGATCCCGCGGCCGTGTTCAACAAGGTCCTGTCGCTGCGCTACAGTCTCGACACCTTGATCGCGCTGATCACGGCAGCGCTGATCGCCGGCGTGCTGCAGACTTTCGTCATCGGTCAGCACTACCTGATACCGACCGGCCTGCTGACCTTCGCGGTGCTGCTCGGCAACTTCGCACGCTTCGGGTTCAGCGACCGGCGCTGGGCCAAGCAGGTCAATTTCTGGATCGGCTTCGTGCTGACGAGCCACGTTTTCTTTGCCCTGTTCTGGTCGCGCAAATACCGCGAGATCCTCGGCGATGCCTTCGAGATCGTCGGAACGCTGGTCTTCCTGCTGCTCGGCTTCCTGACGGTCCAGTATGCCCGCCGCAACAAGCTGTTTTCCGCTACCGATGCGAGCTGACCGCCGCGCAAGGACTGCCGCCGCGGGACTCGTGCCGTCGGCGCGCCCGGTAACATCCCGGGCGGCAGCGCGCCAGGATCCGGCTGACCTGTGAGGCGGTCGCTGCGACTGCCCGGAGACCCGACGACATGCTTACCGTTCATCACCTCGAAAACTCGCGATCCCAGCGCATCCTCTGGCTCCTCGAGGAACTCGGCGTCGACTACCGCATCGAGCGCTACGAGCGCGATGCGGCGACGGGTCTCGCGCCTGCCGGACTCGAGGCGGTGCACCCGCTAGGCAAGGCGCCGATCGTCACCGACGGCGAGCAGACCGTTGCGGAATCCGGCGCCATTATCGAGTACCTGCTGGAGCAATACGGCGACGGCCGCCTGGTGCCGGCGGCCGGGACCCCGGAGTACCGGCAGTTCCGCTACTGGATGCATTTCGCCGAAGGCACATTCATGCCGCTGATGGTGATGTCGCTCATCTTCCGGCGTATCGAGCAGGCAAAGATGCCGTTCTTCGCCAGGCCGGTCGCAAAGAGCATCGTCGGCAAGGTCCGCGGCTCCTATCTCGAACCCAATACGCGGCGCGCGCTGGACTTCATGGAGCAGACCCTGTCCTCGCAAGCCTGGTTCGCCGGCCGGGAACTCACGGCTGCCGACGTCCAGATGAGCTTCCCCGTCGAGGCCGCGGCGGTCCGCTCCGGGCTGCGCGAGGACTATCCGCGGCTGCAGGCCTTCCTCGATACGATCCATGCGCGGCCGGCGTACCAGGCGGCGCTGGAGAAAGGCGGACCTTACTCGCTGCTGAGCTAGCGCGGCGCCGATGCGCCGCCCCGACGAGTCCCGACAACAGTGGAGCAGTAAGATGCGACAGATGACGTCATTGCCGGCACTGGTTCTCGCCCTCGTCCTGGCAGGCTGCGGTTCGGCGCAGGCCGACGATGAGCCCCGGGCCGTGCTCGTTACCGGCGCCAGCTCCGGCATAGGCTTGAGCATCACCCGGCTGCTGTCGGCCAATGGCCACGTCGTCTATGCCGGCGCCCGCAGGGACGCGGATCTCGAGCGGCTCGACGCGATGGACAACGTCGAGGCGCTCAGGCTGGACGTCACCTATCCGGAGCACATCGAGGCCGCCGTCGCGCAGGTACGTGCCGGCGGCCGCGGGCTGTACGGGGTCGTCAACAACGCCGGCGTCGCCAGCGTCGGGCCGCTCATCGAGACCGATATCGCCGAGCTGGAGTGGCTGTTCGACGTCAACGTCTACGGCCCGTACCGCATCACGAAGGCATTCGCGCCGCTGCTGCTCGAGTCCGGCGGGCGCGTCGTCAACATCAGCTCCATATCGGGGATCCTGAGCAGCGGGCTCCTCGGTCACTACAGCATGAGCAAGCACGCGCTCGAGGCCTACACCGATTCCCTGGCCGCCGAACTCGTGCCGCTCGGCGTCCACGTCAGCGCCGTCGAGCCGGGCAACTTCAACTCGAACATCGGCGAGACGGTACGCCGCCGCATCGAGAACGGCAGCATCGATCTCGAGACGTCGCGCTACGCGGACCGGCTGCGCCTGCTGGTGGACAGCGTCGGGGACCGCGAGCGATTCGACGAACCCGACGCAGTCGCCCGTGCCGTGGAGCACGCGCTGTTCGACGCCAGGCCGAAGCGGCGCTACCTGGTGACGCCGAACCGGCGCGAGGCGGAGATCACGATTGCCAAGGCGATCGAGGAACTCGTGCAGCTCAACGAGGACCATCCCTTCAGCTTCGAGCGCGACGAGCTGGTGCGGATGCTGGATCAGGCGCTGCAGCGCTCGCGGCTGGCGCGCGCGGAGTGATGACCCGGGGCACGGCCGGCGCCGTGCCGCCAGGACCCAAAAAAACGCCCGCGCGAGGCGGGCGTTGGATGTCGCGCGCCGGCGCGCCGGCGCCTACTTGCGCGCCTTGCGCTCCTGGGTCTCCTTGATCACGGCCTCGGCCACGTTCTGCGGGCAGGGCGCGTAGTGCGAGAACTCCATCGAGAACTGGCCGCGACCCGAGGTCATCGTGCGCAGGTGGCCGATGTAGCCGAACATGTCGGCCAGCGGCGCTTCCGCCTTGACCCGCGTGCCGGTCGGCCCCGATTCCTGCGACTTGATCATGCCGCGGCGCCGGTTCAGGTCGCCGATGACGTCGCCGACGTGCTCCTCCGGCGTGAAGACGTCGACCTTCATGATCGGCTCCAGCAGTTGCGGCCCCGCCTTCGGAACCGAGTGCCGGTAGGCGGCCCGCGTCGCGATCTCGAAGGCCATCGCCGACGAGTCGACCGCGTGGAATGCGCCGTCGAGCAGCGTGAACTTGACGTCCAGCATCGGGAAGCCGGCGAGCGTACCCTCATCCAGCGAGTTGCCGAAGGCCTTTTCGATCGCTCCCCAGTACTCGCGCGGCACGTTGCCGCCCGTGACCAGCGATTCGAACTCGTAGCCGGCATTCTTCTCGGCCGGCTCGATGCGATAGTCGATCTTCGCGAACTGGCCCGAGCCACCCGTCTGTTTCTTGTGGGTGTACGAATCGTCGACCGGCTTCGTGATCGTCTCGCGGTAGGCGACCTGCGGCTTGCCGACCTCGACCTCCACCTTGTGAGTGCGGCGCAGGATATCGACCTTGATGTCGAGGTGCAGCTCGCCCATGCCCATCATGATGGTCTCGCCCGAGTCCTCGTCGGTCATGATGCGGAACGACGGATCCTCCTGGACCATCTTGTTCAGGGCCACGCCCATTTTCTCGTTGCCGGCCTTGTCCTTGGGCGCGATCGCGATCGAGATCACCGGGTCCGGGAACACCATCGGCTCCAGCGTCGCCGGGTGGTTGACGTCCGCCAGCGTGTGACCGGTCTGCGTATTCTTCATGCCGAGCAGGGCGACGATGTCGCCGGCCTGGGCCTGGTCCAGCTCGGAGCGCGAGTTGGCGTGCATCTCGACGATGCGGCCGATGCGCTCGGTCTTGCCGGTGAAGGTGTTCAGCACCGTGTCGCCTTTCTTCAGCAGCCCGGAGTAGACCCGCGTGAAGGTCAGGGCGCCGTAGCGGTCGTCCATGATCTTGAACGCCAGCGCGCGCAGCGGCTTCGCCGGGTCGACGACGGCGACGCCGCCGGTCTCGTTGCCCTCGAGATCGATCTCGGGCTGCGGCTTGACCTCCGTCGGGTTCGGCAGATAGTCAACGATCGCATTAAGAACGTTCTGCACGCCCTTGTTTTTAAAAGCAGAACCGCAGTAGGTCGGGAAGAAATCAAGGTTGATCGTGCCCTTGCGGATACAGCGCTTCAGGTCGTCGATCGACGGCTCTTCGCCCTCCAGGTATTTCTCGAGCAGCGCATCGTCCTGTTCGACCGCGGTCTCGATCAGCTTCTCGCGCCATTCCTCGACCAGGTCGACCATGTCGGCCGGCACGTCTTCTTCGGTGTAGGCGGTCGGGTCACCGGACTCGTCCCAGACCCAGGCCCTGCGCGTCAGCAGGTCGACGATGCCGCGGAAATTGTCCTCGATGCCGATGGGCAGCACCATGACCAGCGGGTTGGCGCCCAGCACGTCCTTGATCTGCTTGACGACGCGCATGAAATCCGCGCCGACGCGGTCCAGCTTGTTGACGAAGATGATGCGCGCGACCTCGGAGTCGTTCGCATAGCGCCAGTTCGTCTCCGACTGCGGCTCGACGCCGCCGGAACCGCAAAACACGCCGACGCCGCCGTCGAGCACCTTCAGGCTGCGGTAGACCTCGATCGTGAAGTCCACGTGACCCGGGGTGTCGATGATATTGAGGCGGTGGCCGTCCCATTCGCAAC
>JBFJUJ010000062.1:0-12638 GCA_041624755.1 Woeseia sp.
AAGGGCGTCGGCAAGATCGAGCGCAAGCAGGCCAAGATCGGTGTCGTGGCCAATCGCGTGCGCGAGTACACGCTGATCTTCGAAGAGCTCGACACGCACCTGACGAACGCGAAGGTGCCCTACCTGGCCGCACTGCGCGAGGCGCAGAATTACGTCCGCGCCTACTCGCGCGGGCTCGGCGTCTTCGAGCTGCCGGAATACCTCGCATGGCCGGACTGGGAGCAGTGGGACCCGCTGCTCGAGTGGCTGGACAGCAGGCGCAGCCAGCCCTAGCCCGGCTGTTCTTCCCCGAGACTGGCCCGAATGCCGTCCAGCGGATCGGCATAGCGCGGCGTCACGCCGAGCACGGAGCGCATGCGCGTCACGTCGACGCGCCGCGACTCGTCGAGAAACGACAGCCGCATCGGGCTGAATACGCGGCGCGCCTCGGCCATGGAGATCTCGCGCGGCGGCCGCAGGCCGGCCAGCCGCGCCACGTCCGCCGCGAATTCGGCGGCGCTCCTGCAGTCCCCGTCGCCGACGTTGTAGATGCCGGCCGGGCGCTCGAGATCGGACGCGGCGAGGGCACAGGCGACGAGGTCGCTGACGTGGATGCGGTTGCCGGGCCCGGATTCCTCGCGCCTCAGCACCGGCTCGCCGTCGCGCAGGCGCTCGAGTCCCAGGCGACCCGGGCCGTAGATGCCGGGCACCCGCAGCACCGACAGCTCCACGCCCCGTGAGCGGCACCAGTCGGCGAGCCGTGCTTCCGCGGCGATGCGGCGCCGTGCGCGTGCGCTGCGCGGTGCGAGCGGCGCGTCTTCGTCGACCCGGGCGCCGCCGCAGTCGCCGTAGACACCGGAGGTCGAGAAATAGACGATGCGCCGCGGGTTCTCCGCAACCTGCCCCAGAAAGCGACCGAGGCGCGGGTCGTCCTCGCCTTCGCGCGGCGGCGGCACCGTGTAGACGATGACCGCGGCCGCCGGCAAGGCCGGCATCTCGCCGTCGAAATCGGCCAGCAGGAGCGGCTGACTGCCGGCCGCTCCGGCGCTGCGCCGGATGCCGAGCGCGCTGCCGGCGGGCAGCGCCTCGAGCAGGCGGCTCCCGGTGTAGCCGGCGCCGGCCACCAGGGTATGCGGGCTGCCGAGCGGGCGCCGGCTGCCGCCCGGCGCGTCGCCCATGCTCAGTCTTCCATCGGCTCGGGCCCGAGCCACGGGATGGCCGTGCCGGAGACCGGCGTCACGAGGCCGAGTCCGGCGCGGTAGGCCTCGGCCGCCGCGTCGCCCTCGCCGAGCTGGTGCAGGAGCCGGCCGTATTCCTGGTAGGCGTCCGGCGTCGGCTTCACGGCGATTGCCGATTCGAGATAGCTGCGCGCCTTGCCCCACAATTCGTTGCGCAGGCACAGGCGGGCGGCCGCCAGCAGGAGGTCCGGATCGTCGCCGTGGTCCTTGAGCCATTTCTCGGCGCGCGCGAGCTGGCGCGCCGTGTCGCTCGACTGCACCTTGCCGTAGATGCGCACCAGCGCGGGCTGCCAGCGCTGCCGCAGGGTTGCGGCGATCTCCTTTTCCGCGCGGTCGTGCTCGCCGCTGCGCGTCAGGGCGTCGAAGTACGCCTCGAGCAGCTCGTCCTCGCGACGCAGTTTTCTCGGCACCGCGTTCCACACCGACTGCACGGCGCCGCCGTCGGCGGCGGCCGCCAGCTGCTCCGAATGTACCCGCACGGCCCACTGCCGCACGGTCTTGTCGTCGACCCGGCCGTGCTTCTCGAGTCGCGGCAGCAGCTTGCCGAGCTGCGTCCAGTCCTCGAGCCTGTAGTACAGCCGGCCGAGCAGCGCGAGCGCATGGCCGTGATTTGGCGAATTCTCCTCGAGCTGCTGGAGCGTTGCGAGCGCCTGTTCGTAATCGCGGTTGTCGAGCTGCAGCTCGGCCTGCGTGAGCAAGACTGCGTTCGCGGCGTCGGGCAGGCGCTCGAAGGCCTGTTTCAGCCATTCGTCGCGGCGCTCGTCCCTGCCCTGGAGGTGGGCGGCCCGCGCGGCTTCCAGGTAGTTCAGCAGCGGCGCTTCGCTGACGCCGGCGGACTTCGACAGGAGTCTCTCGCCGCGGGAGAAGTTGCCCTCGGCGATGGCGATCATGCCGCGCGTGATCTGCGCGCCTGCACGGTTGCTGCGGAGCCGGCCGACCGCCTCGCCGAGCCTGCGCGGCGCGCGCAGGATCTTGAGCAGCGCCCAGACGGCGAGCAGCAGTAGTGCCAGCAGTCCGACGAGTGCCGGCACCGACATCTCGACGAGATAGCCCCGGAACTGGATAACGACGTAACCGGGATCCTGGAGCAGGAAGCTCGCGGCGAAGGCGCTCACGACGATGCCCGCGACGACGAGCAGGCCGAGTTTCATTGCTCGGGCCCGGTGTCGCCGCCCGTGTCGCCGGGGTCTGCAGGTATGCGTCCGTCTTCCGCGCGCAGCGCGATGAATCGCCTGAGCAGCGCCAGTGAGCCCGAGATGTCCGGCTTGCTCACCGTCAGGCGCTTGCCGCGCAGTTCGCCGATCGTCGCCAGTGCACTCGTCACCGGCTTGCTGTCGCCGTCGAAATAGTCGCCGAGCCAGGCGGCGGCCGTGTCGAGACTCTGTTCGTACAGGGTCTCCTCGCCCTCGAGCAGGGCCAGGCGCGCCGCCTCGAACTTCAGGGTCAGGTTGCTGCGGAGGAAAAACGCCGCGTCCGGGGGCAGGAGCGGCGTGACGGGCGCATCGCTGCGCCGGACCGAGATCACGTCCGACAGTGAAGCCTTCAGCGAGGCCAGTGCGCGATCCATACCCGATAGCTCGCCGGCCACTGCCGGGTCGTCGAGATCGGGCTCCACGAGGCCGCCCTTCAGCGGCAGCGAGTCGACCGAGTCCGCGAGGCTCGACAGCGTCAGCGCGGTACTCTCGAGGTCGACGACCTCCATGCCGTCGATGCGCCGGATCTCCGCCGCGATCGCGCGCCGGACGTCGGTCAGCGCCGGGTTCGCCAGCGACGCGAGCCGTTCGTCGGCGAGCTCCAGGGCGGTCCGCGCCTGGCCGGGCTTGCCGGCGAGATTGAGCTGGGCATTGGCGATCTGCAGGTAGTGCTCCGCTTCGGCGAGCAGCCAGGCGTCGCGCAGGCCGCTGGAGATACCCTGCAGCGCCGACAGCGACGATTCGAGGTTCGACAGCCGGGCCGGTACCGCCTCCAGCGGCCGCAGGCGGTCGTTCAGCGTGCGCTCGAGCTCCTCGGCATCGCTGCGCGCGCGGCTCGCGGCATTCTCGAGTTCCCGCAGAGATCGCTCGATTTCATCGAGCCCCGCCCCGGTGTCGCGGAGTGCCGCCGTCGCCTCGTCGAGCCTCGTCGACAGGCGGTCCAGGCGGCTGCCGGCTTCGGCGATGGCCGGGTCCGGGCCGTCCCCGCCGCGTGTCGTTAACGCAATGCCGACGGCGGCCGCGGCAAGGAAGAGCGCGACGACCGATAACAGGATCGGGATGTGCGAGGGCCGCCCGCCGCCCGTCGACTTGTCGCCGTCGGCCGGTTCATGCTCCGCTGGCGCGTCCTCGCCGGGCGCGTCCTGCGTTGCCCCAGGCGCTTCGTCGCGGTCGCCCGGCTCGTCGCCGGACGCCTCTCCGTCGCCGCCCCCGGCTGCGTCCTGCCCGGGCTTGTCCCTGTTCTCGTCAACCATTCGTGTCGTCCGTCCGGGAACCGGCGCAGGCGAGCATTGCCGCCACGAGATCCCCGGCGCGCGGGCTTGACGCCAGCAACGGGCGCATCCGCGGTACTGCCTGCTGCGCCGTTTTTAACACACGAGCGCTGGGCGTCACCAGTCGCGCCGCCGGCAGCGCCCGCCGGCAGGTGCCGGGCAGGAGCTCCAGCAGGAACTCGAAGGACTGCACGCTCATCGCGATGACGAAGCCTATGCCACCCGTTGCGAATTCGCGCGTGACGGCGGCAAGCGCGGCGTCGTCCGGGCAATGCGGGCGCCGCTCGTAGACGGCGAGGTAGTCGACTCTTGCACCGCGCTGCCTGAGCGTGTCGCCAAGCAGCTCGCGGCCGCCGTTGCCGCGGACGATCAGGATGCGCCGCCCCCCGACCGCCACGAGGGCCGGCTCCGCGAGCAGTGCCTCGCTGTCGAAGCCCGCCACCGGCAAGATGTCGACGCGGCGTCCGGCCGCTTCGAGCGCCGCCGCCGTCGCGGCACCGATCGCCGCCAGCCGCGCGCCGCCGCGCGCGGCAGAGAGCCCGTGGCGCACCGCGTTGGCGCTGACGAAAATCACGATGTCGGACTCTCCGACGGAGTCGAGGTCGGCCTCGACGGCGCGGCGGTCGCGGCCGACAATGTCCATGACGGGGAAGTCGATGACGCGGCCGCCCGCCGCGGCAATGGCGGCCGCCAGTTCCCCGGCCTGGTGCCGGGGCCGGGTCAGGAGCACGCCGGCGCCGGCCAGCCCGCGCTTCGTCACGCCGCGGCGTCCGCCAGGATCCGGTCGGCGCCCGCGGCGAGCAGCTCGTCCGCGAGCGCGTGGCCCACGGCGGCGGCATCGGCGCCATCGCCCTCGCGGCTCGCGCGCAGCACCTCGCGGCCGTCCGCACTGGCGACCAGCGCGGTGAGGGACAGCCGGCTACCGTCGAGCGTCGCGAAGCTGGCCACCGGCGAATGGCAGCTAGCCTCGAGGCGCCGCGCGACGGCGCGCTCCGCGGCCGTCGTCGAGCCGGTGTCCGGGTGGGCCAGCACGGTCAGCAGTTCCCGCAGGTCGCCGCGCCCCGCGAGGCATTCGATGCCGATGACGCCCTGACTCGCCGCGGGCAGCATGCGGGCCGGGTCGAATTCCTCGCTGATGCGTCCGGTCAGGCCCAGCCGCTCGAGACCCGCCGCGGCGAGCACGATCGCGTCGAACTCGCCGGCGTCCAGCCTGGCGATGCGTGTCTGCACGTTGCCGCGCAGCGGTTGCACGCTGACGTCCGGTCGTCCGGCCAGGATCTGCGCCTGGCGGCGGAGGCTCGAGCTGCCGATGCGCACGCCGTCGGGCAGCGAGTCGAGCGTAGCGCCGTCGCGGGCGAGCAGGGCGTCGCGTGGGTTACCGCGTTCGAGGATCGCCGCGATGCAGAAACCGTCGGGCATCATCGCCGGCACGTCTTTCATCGAGTGCACCGCGATGTCGGCGCGACCGTCCTCCATCGCGACCTCGAGCTCCTTGATGAACAGGCCCTTGCCGCCGATCTTCTGCAGGCTGCGGTCGAGTACCTCGTCGCCGCGCGTCGACAGCGGGACGAGCTCGACGCGGCAGTCAGGGACCAGGCGGGTCAGCTCGGCGGCAACGTGTTCGGCCTGCCACAGAGCCAGCAGGCTCCGGCGGGTGGCGATGCGGATGTGCAAGGGTGCTATTACTCATCTCCCGGTGAGGCGTCGGCGCACGGTGGCCAGGTGGCGCCGGCTGATCGGCAGGTGCGAGTCCTCGTCGTCGCCACGCAGCCTGACGAGCGTGTGCCCGTCGGTCGTTTTCTCGAGTGCGTCGATGTACGCCAGCGCGACCAGCGCGCTGCGATGGATGCGGACGAAGCGATCGCCGAATTCGCGTTCGAGGGATTTTAGCGAATCGTCGATCAGGTTGTCGCCCTGCGGATGACGGACGCGGACATATTTCTGGTCGGCCTGGAAGTACAGGACCTCGTCGATCGGGATCAGCTTCAGTTCGTGACCGACGCGCGCACAGACGTGCTGGCGAGGTTCTGCGGCCCCGCCGTCCCCGGTCAGGCTCTCGAGCGTGCGGCGGTTCAGGCGTCCGGCGTGCTCGAGCGCCTTCGTAAGCCGCTCGCGGCGAACCGGCTTCAGCAGGTAGCCGATGGCGCGCGCGTCGAAGGCTTCGACGGCATATTCGTCGTATGCCGTCGTGAAGATCACGGCCGGGGCATCGTCCAGCTCGTCCAGGTGCCGTGCGGTTTCGATGCCGCTCATGCCAGGCATGCGGATATCGAGCAGAACGACGTCCGGCCTGAGTTCCTGCACGCTGGCCAGCGCCTCGTGCCCGTTGGCAGCCTCGCCGACGACCGCGTGGCCCTCGCCTTCCTCGACCAGCAGCCGCAGGCGCTGCCGGGCCGGCAGCTCGTCGTCCACGATCAGCACTTTCATGACGCGCTCATTCGCCGCTCTCCTCGAGCGGGAATCTCAGCGTGACCCGGTATTCCTCGTCGCCTTCCTCGATGGCGACCCTGGCACGGCTGCCGTAGGCCAGCTCGAAGCGCTGGCGGATGTTGTCGAGCGCCATGCGATGCCCGCCGGCGCGCCTCTGCGGCGAAGCGCGCGGATTGCGGATGTCGAGCTCGAGGTGCCTGCCGTCGGCCCTGCCCGAGATCTGGACCTCGCCGCCATCCGGCAGTTGCTCGATGCCGTGGTAGATCGCGTTTTCGAGCAGCGGTTGCAGCGTGAGCCTGGGGATGAGCGCCTGCATCGGCATGCCGTCCACCTGCCAGCGCACCTGCAGCCGGTCGCCCAGGCGCAGCGTCTCGATGCGCTCGTAGGTGGCCGCGAGTTCGAGTTCGTGCTCGAGCGTCGTCATGTTGCGCGTCTGCCCTAGATTGGCGCGCAGCAGGTCCGAGAGATCCTCGACGGCGCGCTCGGCGCTTTCCGGCGCGGTGCGCACCAGCGATGCGATCGTGTTCATCGTGTTGAACAGGAAGTGCGGGCGGATCAACGCCTGCAAGGCGCTGATGCGCGCCTGCGCCTCGAGCACGATGCTTCGGCGCCATTCGCTGGAGACGTACAGGTAGCGCATTGCCAGCGCGATCACGATCGAACCGATGGCGAAATTGCGCAGCAGGAACCCGGCATGCGTGTCATTGATGATGACCGCCTCGCCGAATCGCAGGTTGACCTGCCAGGCGATCTCGGCGAGCAGCAGGCACAGGCCGAGCAGCAGCGCGAAGGCGAGTACGAAGCCGCGCATCTTGCCCGAACGCTCGACGAGGCTCCTGGCCCGGCACAGCACGGCCGAGCTCAGGAGCGCGAGCCACAGCACGTACAGGGAAACCATCGACAGCTCGGTGAGGAAGCTGCCCGGCGGCGTATGCGCCGCCAGAGTCAGGACGATCGCAACCAGTTCGGCGACCAGCAACACGACCAGCAGCGTGGCGGCGGCGCAGAAGTCGGGCAGGTAGGCATGCGATTCGCCGCTGGCGGCGACGTCGGCGGCTTCGGCCAACGGGTCCTCCTCGACGACACGGGGCGGCTCGGATGCGCGCATTGTACCGCGGCGGCGGCGTGGGGCAGCTTTGGCTGCCGGGCTGGCGGGCGTCAGCCGCTCAGGAGTCGCAGAATTCGAGAACCTTGCCCTGCATTTCGTCGCGCGCGTCCTGCATCTCCTGCTCGCTCAGGTAGACGCGTTCGCCGTTCTCGTCCTCGCGGTACAGGCGCCGGGACTGCACGTAGAGCTGCAGGCGCTCCTTGTACGTGCTGCATTTCTGGGCGCGTTCCGCGGCCATCCGGCGCCGCTCCTCCGGGGACACGGCATCCTCGGCGGGCTCGTCCGGGGGCGCTGCCGACGCGCGCTGGCGGGCTTCGCGGCGCGCCTGCGTCGCGGCGGCGACGCGCGCGCGATCGGTCGGCCGCGAGCGGATTGCGAGGCGCTCCGCCTCGACGTTTTCGGCAGGCCGGTCCCCGTAGTGGACGTTGCCTTCCGCATCGGTCCACTTGTAGATCTCGTTCGCCAGCGCGCCGCCGGCGAGAGTGACCGCCATGGCTGTCGCCAGGCAGACAATTCGGGTGACTGTTGCAAACATCGTTCGGGCCCCCGGGGTCCATGAGCGTACGTGGCTGGCGCCGGACGCGCCCAATCCAAAGTCACTGACCACGAACCTATGACATCACGAAACCGGCCGCAATGTCGTGATCCCGATCACAGGCCCCCGGGGGACGCGGTGCACAGCACCTCCCGGATCGGACAGCGACAGCGATCGTGAGTGCCGTCACTCCGCCCAAAAAAAAGAGCGGACCCGAAGGTCCGCTCCAAGTTATCCGGTTTGCACCGGACACCGTGGCGGGGGGAAGCCACGCGTGGGATGTAAGGTCCGGTGACCCGGTTTCAAGTCCTGAATCTAGTCCGCATGGGTAAATTCCGGGTAGGCCTCGAGGCCGCATTCGACGAGGTCGACGCCCTCGTATTCGTGCTCCTCGTCGACGCGCAGCCCGAACGCCAGGCGAATCAGGAACCAGACCAGCCCGCTGACCAGGAAGACCCAGAAGAAGATGCTCGCCATGCCGAGAAGCTGTGCGCCGAAGCCCGCATCGCCGTTGGTGAGCGGCACGGCCATAAGGCCCCAGATGCCGACGACGCCGTGCACCGAGATCGCGCCCACCGGGTCGTCGATCTTCAGCTTGTCGAGGGTCACGATGGAGCCCACGACCAGCACGCCGCCGAGGGCGCAGATCAGCGTCGCGGCGAGCGGCACCGGCGTCAGCGGCTCGGCGGTGATCGCGACCAGCCCGGCGAGTGCGCCGTTCAGCGCCATCGTCAGGTCGGCCTTGCCGAACCACAGGCGCGCCGTAAGCAGCGCGGCGATCAGCCCGCCGGCAGCGGCCATGTTGGTGTTGACGAACACCCGCGCGACCGCGTTCGCCTCGCCGACGTCGGTGACCCTGAGTTCCGAGCCGCCGTTGAAGCCGAACCAGCCCAGCCACAGGATCAGCGTGCCGAGCGCCGCGAGCGGCAGGTTGCAGCCCGGGATGGCGTTGACCTCGCCGCCCTTGCCGTACTTGCCGGCACGCGGCCCGAGCAGCAGCACGCCGGCGAGCGCCGCGGCGGCGCCGCAGAGATGCACGACGCCGGAGCCGGCGAAGTCCAGGAAGCCGGCCTGGTCGAGGAAGCCGCCGCCCCATTTCCAGAAGCCCTGCACCGGGTAAATGAAGCCCGTCAGCACGACGGCGAACAGCAGGAACGCCCACAGCTTCATGCGCTCCGCGACCGCGCCGGACACGATCGACATCGCCGTCGCGACGAACACGACCTGGAAGAAAAAGTCCGACAGCCCCGAGTAATAGGTGTCGCCGCCGCTCGCGATCACGTCCGCGGCGGTGTTGTCGGTGCCGCCCAGGATGCCGATTGCGCCGAGGCTCGCGAACACGGAGCCGGACACTTCGCCCGGATACATGATCGAGTAGCCGCACAGCATGTACATGACGCAGGCGATAGAGTAGAGGCCGACGTTCTTCGTCAGGATCTCGGCGGTGTTCTTCGCCTGCACCAGCCCGGCCTCGAGCATCGTAAAGCCGGCAGCCATCCACATGACGAGCGCGCCCATCACGAGGAAATAGAAGGTGTCGAGCGCATAGCTGAGCTCTGTGACCCTTCCTGCCAATTCCGTTACTTCGTTCACAACTGAACTCCTTTATTTTGTAATCCGGATCACACAGCCGCGTTGCCGGTCTCGCCGGTGCGAATGCGGATCGTGTGAGTCAGATCGCTCACGAATATCTTGCCGTCACCGATCTTGCCGGTCCGTGCCGCTTCCCTGATCGCCTCGATCGCCTGGTCGACCAGGTCGTCGGCGATCGCGATCTCGACGCGTGCCTTGGGCAGGAAGTCGACGACGTACTCGGCTCCGCGGTACAGCTCCGTATGGCCCCGCTGACGCCCGAAGCCCTTGACCTCGGTCACCGTGATCCCCTGCACGCCGACGTCCGCCAGTGCCTGGCGGACATCGTCGAGCTTGAACGGCTTGATGATCGCCGTAATCATTTTCATGGATGTTCCCCTTTACGCATGGTGACGGGCGACCGCGGCGCGGGGCCGCGGCCTCCGTCGATGTCGATCGACCCGGTTCGATCCCGATCGACGCGGTGCCGATCGCCTCAGTCGAGTACGAACGATTTGCCGATGCCGAAGATGAGGACCTCGTCGGTCTCCGGCGCCGTCGGCACGTCGGAGATCACCAGCGCGATGCTCAGGTCGAAGCCTTCCAGTTCGGCGCCGTAGCCGAATTCGAAGTAGTCGCTGTCGAAGTCCTGCGAGAAGCCGCCGTACTTGCCGTAGAGCCCGTTCTTCTCGAGCGTCAGCGCGTAGTAGGTGTAGTCCTGCGTCGGCCCGGCGAAGTTCTCGTACTCGCCGACCGCGACTTCGGCCGAGGCGATGCCGTAGCCGAAGCTCAGGTTCACTTCCTGGTAGGTGTCGTCGAAATCACCGGTGTAGTAGTAGCCGGTGAAGCCGGCGCCGAAGGAAAAGCCCTGAATTTCGCCGTTCCAGCCGAAGTAGCCGTCCACTTCCAGCCCGTCGCCGACGTCCGCGCCCCAGGCGCCGACGTAGAAGCCGTTCCTGTCGTAGTCGATCCCGGCGGACGCTGAAGACGGGTGCTGCGCCAGTCCGCGGAAGTAGTAGTCGCTGACCCAGCCGACGTTGGCACTCAGTTCTGCATGAGCCGCTGCGCCCGGCAGCAGCAGTACGGCGACGAGCGCCTTGTTGAAGCCCTTCATTTTCGTATCTCCCGATAGTGACTGCCGCGCAACGGCACGGCCGAACGACAATTCGTTCAGGCGCCCTTCTGCAGCATCCGTGCCACATTGCGATCCAGCGCAGGATCAATGACTTACGGGCGGCATGTCGTGTGCGAGGCACCACTTTGGGGCAGGCCCTGCCTCACAACGGGTCACGCCGGGGGCAAATTTCGGCGCGGGGCCCGGCTTCGTCGCTGGCGTTCGCCGGGCATCTGCGGTATCAACCTCCGCATGAACCGTGAATCCATCGACAGCCTGGCGAGGCGCCTCGCCGCTTCGCTGCCGCAGGGCCTGAAGGCCGTGCGCGACGACATCGAAGCCAATTTCCGCGCCGTGCTGCAGTCGAGCCTCGCGCGCATGGACCTCGTGACCCGCGACGAATTCGAGGTCCAGGAAATGGTACTGGCCCGGGCCCGCGAGAAACTCGAGGCGCTCGAGCAGCGGCTCTCGGCCTGCGAGGAAGCAGAGCGCGCCCGGGACGCGGCGGCCACGCAGCCCGATGCCGGGAAGACCCGGAAGAAGACGGCAGGGAAGAAGACAACGAAGACGACGGGGAAAACGGCAAAGAAGACGACAGGGAAGTCGACGCAGAAGGCGGCAGGACGGGCGGCCGGCAAGCTCAAGAAAACGCCGGGCCGGAAGAAGACGCCCTGACGGCGGCGGCGTTCCGCACACGCCGCGCAGCGACAGCGACCATGCCACCGCAAGCCACGGAGCGGCGATGCGAGAGACCGGCAGCAGCACGCAAACCGCCACGAGCGCCAGGCAGCCGCAAGCCGGCTCCCGACCCCCGGCGCGGCGCTGCTGATGGCTGTCGCCATCCTCCAGGGGCGGGCGCAACTCGGCGTCGACGCGCCGCGCGTTACCATCGAGGTGCTCCTGTCCGGCGGCCTGCCGACGTTCTCGATCGTCGGCATGCCGGAGACCGCGGTGCGCGAGAGCAAGGACCGCGTGCGCGGCGCGCTCCTCTCCGCCGGCTTCGGTTTCCCGCAGCGCCGCATCACGGTGAACCTGGGACCCGCGGACATGCCGAAGTCCGGCGGCCGCTTCGACCTGCCGATCGCCCTGGGGATACTCGCCGCCGGTAGCCAGGTCCCCGACGAGCGCTTCGCCGACCACGAGTTTTTCGGCGAGCTGTCGCTGAACGGCGATCTGCGGCGCGTGCCCGGCGCGCTGCCGGCCGCGGTGCGGGCCGACGAGGCCGGTCACGCGATCGTCATGCCCGCCGGCAACGGCGACGAGGCCGCGCTCGCCAGCAATCGCGTGCTGCTGGCCGATTCCCTGCTAGACGTCACCGCCTGGCTCAGCGGTCGCAGCGAACTGCGGCCTGCGCCGCGGCAGAGACCCGCCGTCAGCCCGGCGGCAGCGCCGGACCTCCGCGACGTGCGCGGCCAGGCGCTTGCGAAGCGCGCGCTGGAGATCGCCGCGGCGGGCGGGCACAACCTGTTGCTGAGCGGGCCGCCGGGAACCGGCAAGAGCATGCTCGCCGCGCGCCTGCCGGGGCTGCTGCCGCCGATGAGCGAGGCCGAGGCGCTCGAGACGGCGGCGATCGACTCGGTGCTCGGGATCGGCGTCGACCTCGCACACTGGCGGCGGCGGCCGTTTCGTGCCCCGCACCACACCGCGTCGGCGGCCGCCCTGGTGGGCGGCGGCAGCGATCCGCGACCCGGCGAGATTTCCCGGGCCCACCACGGCGTGCTGTTCCTCGACGAGCTGCCCGAGTTCAGCCGGCACGTGCTCGAAGTGCTGCGCGAGCCGCTGGAGACCGGCCACATCACGATCTCGCGCGCCGGCCGCCAGGCCGATTTCCCGGCGCGCTTCCAGCTCGTCGCGGCGATGAACCCCTGCCCCTGCGGCTACCTGGGCGACCCGGAAGGCGCGTGCAACTGCAGCGCGGACCGCGTGCAGAACTACCGCGCGCGCATTTCCGGACCGCTGCTCGATCGCATCGACCTCCGCATCGAGGTGCAGCGGCCGCAGGCTTCGCTGATGCGCGCGGCGCGAGCCGACGGGGACAGCAGTGCGGAGGTCGCGGCGCGCGTAAGCGCCGCGCGCGCGCGACAGCTCGAACGCTCGGGAAGGTGCAACGCGGAGCTGGCCGGCGAGGCGCTGCGTCGCCTGTGCCGGCCCGACGCGCGCGCCGAAGCGCTGCTGGAACGGGCCATGGACCGCCACCG
>JBFJUJ010000063.1:0-12347 GCA_041624755.1 Woeseia sp.
AACGAATACTCCCTGAGCAGCTCGCGTGCGCTGTCGTCCAGCGCCTCGAGCGAACTCCCGAGTCGTTCGAGGATGTGCCCGGCAAGCAGCAGCACGTCCTCGCCGCGCTCGCGCAGCGCGGGCACGCGCAGCTCGATCACGTTGATGCGGTAGAAAAGGTCCTCGCGGAACTCGCCGTCGGCCACCATTCCCGCGAGATCGCGATGGGTCGCCGACAGGATGCGCACATTGACCTTGACTTCCCGCTCGGCGCCCACCGGCCGCACGCTCTGCTCCTGGATCACGCGCAGCAGCTTGACCTGCATGGCCAGCGGCAGGTCGGCGATCTCGTCCAGGAACAGCGTGCCGCCATCGGCACTCTGCAGGAGGCCTGGCTTGTCGCCGACGGCGCCGGTGAAGGCGCCCTTGCGGTGTCCGAAGAACTCGCTCTCCATGAGTTCCGCCGGTATCGCGCCGCAGTTGACCGGCACGAACGGCCCGTCGGAGCGCGGCCCGGTCTCGTGGATCAGGCGCGCCACGAGTTCCTTGCCGGTGCCCGATTCGCCGCAGATGTGCACCGGCGCCTGGCTGCGCGCGACGCGCTCCACGAGATCGCGCAATTCACGCACCGGCGCGGATTCGCCGAGCAGCCTCTTGTCGTCGGCCGCCGCGTGCTGGCGCAGCTTCAGCGCGCTCTCTATGACGTTGCGCAGGTTGGCCAGGTCCAGCGGCTTGGAGATGAAATCGAAGGCGCCCGCCTTGAGCGCCTGCACGGCGGTCTCGACATTGCCGTGAGCCGTGATCACCGCGACCGGCACGCCGGGCGCGTTGGTCTGCATCCAGTCGACCAGGTCGAGGCCGTCGCCGTCCGGCAGCCGCATGTCGGTCAGGCACAGGTCGAACTTCTGCCGGCCCAGTTTGCGGCGAGCGCCGGCGACGTCGCTCGCGACGGTGGCGTCGATGTCCATGCGGCTCAGCGTGAGCGACAGGAGCTCGAGGATATCGGGCTCGTCGTCTATGACCAGTGCAGCCGGCTTGCTCATCGAATCATCGTTCCCTCATTACCCGGAGCCTATGCTCTGCCAGCGGCCCGACTCGGCGAACACGATGCGGAATATACTGCCGCCGCCCTCGCGTTCCTGGTGGACGAGCGTAGCGCGATTCAGCTCGCAGAGTTCGCGCGAGATGTACAGGCC
The DNA here is from genome assembly GCA_041624755.1 of Woeseia sp. Taxonomy (GTDB): domain Bacteria; phylum Pseudomonadota; class Gammaproteobacteria; order Steroidobacterales; family Woeseiaceae; genus Woeseia. Next base: position 1,176 of record JBFJUJ010000063.1, read on the forward strand.
GAGCCCGGTGCCGCCCTGGCGATCGGTGAAAAACGGTTCGAATATTTTATCGGCGACGGACTCGTCGACACCGTGACCCCGGTCAAGAACCTCGATATAGGCCTGGTTACCGCGCGCGCTGCGCGCCGCGCGCAGCTCGACCATGATGCCGCCGGCCTCGCTCGCGTACTTCACCGCGTTGTCGCAGAGATTCCACATGACCTGGCGCAGGTGCCCGGGGTCCATGCGCACGACGAGGCCCGGCTCGGCCTCCACGATGCTGATCTCGCTCTCCTGGAGCTCGAGCGTGCGCTCGAACTCGCGGCGGAAGTCCTCCAGCCACGGCTTGAGCTCGAGCTCCTCGGCCTCCACCGATTCGCGTCGTGAGAGCTGCAGCACGTTGTCGATGATGAGGCTCACGCGCTCCGCGTGAGAGCGGATGATCTCGGTCAGCCGCAGGTCCTCCGGCGTCAGCGCCTGCGATTCCGCGAGCAGTTGCCCGGCATGGCTCATCGCGCCGACCGGGTTGCGGATCTCGTGCGCGATGCTGGCGGACAGGCGGCCCAGAGACGCCAGTTTCGACTGCTGTACGCGGGCATTCATCAGGCTGTCGTCCTCGAGGAACACCAGTACGGGGCCGCCGCGGCCGCTGCCGCGGCCCAGCGGGGCGAGGTGCGCCGACACCCGCACGGAGTGCGCCGTACTCGCGAGCGTCAATTCGGTGTGGCCGGAGCGGTCGGGATTCCCGCGCCACTCCCGCAGGAATCGATAAAGCTCGGGCGACGCCTCCGCGACAGACCGGCCGCCGCCATCCGCGGTCAGGCCGAGCAGCGCCTCCGCCGAGCTGTTGATGAGCCGGATGCGGTCGTCGCCGTCGACGACGACGATACTCTCCCGCAGGTGCTGCACGATGTAGTCGTTCAGCTCCGACAGGTCGGCGAGGTCGATGCCCCGCTGACGTGCCAGCGCTTCGCTGGCCTGGATGCGTCCGGCAAGCGGCCGCGCCGCGAGCGCGATGGCGAAGATGATCGCGCCCAGCACGCCGGCGGCCGAGTAGTCGCCGCTGCTGCCGATGCCGCCGAGCTGCGAGAAGACCTGCTCGCCGAGCACGGCGAGGGCCGCGAGCGCGGCGAAGAACCCCGGCACCTGCAGCGGCAGCAACAGGGCGCCGGCGCCGACGAACACGACGAGCAGACCGCCGAGCCCGCTGGTAATGCCGCCGCTCGCGTGCATCAGGATGACGATCGCGGCGATGTCGACCGTCACCTGCGTGACGATCAGCGGCCCGGAGGGCATCAGCCGCAGCCGGATCGCCGGCGCGGAGATCACGGCGAACGTCAGGTAGCCGGCTGCCGTCGCCGCGAACAGCGCCGGGTAGCGGTCGCCGAAGAAGCGCGGGTCGCCGCTGGCGAAGAACAGCACGAGCAGCGCCAGCGCGACCAGCAGGCGGAAGAAGTTGAGCGTGCTCAGCGTGCGCCACGTGAGGTCCGATTCCTCGGTCGCGCGGCGCATCGTCTCGTTCCTGAGTGCCGATCCGTCGTTGCTGGTGGTCGTCTGCATCATTTCCGGGCCGGGCCGGGAATCGGCCCTGTCGCGGCCGATTGTAGTCGAATCGGGGTCGGATCGGCCGGCGTCGGCGGGGTCGCCGCTGCCGCGCGGCATTCGCCGCGACGCGTCGTCGCGGCGATGTCTTTTTGCGTCTCCGGCGGCTTTGCTACAAAATACCGCGGGATTTGCGTGCCCGCGACGGGCATCGTCGGCGCCGGACAGGCGCCTTTTTTCTTTATTTTGGCAGATGTCCCGCGATGAACCTTCACGAATACCAGTCGAAAGAGCTGTTCGCCACCTACGGCATCCCGGTCCCCGCCGGCAGGGCCGCCAGCAGTCCGCAGGAAGCCGCGGCGGCGGCCGAGGAGCTCGGCGGCAAGCTGTGGGTCGTCAAGGCCCAGGTTCACGCGGGAGGGCGCGGCAAGGCCGGCGGTGTCAAGCTCGCGCGCAGCCGCGACGAAGTCCGGGCGTATGCGCGGGACATGCTGGGCACCAGGCTCGTCACCCACCAGTCGGGTCCCGACGGCCTGCCGGTCAACGTCGTCTACGTCGAAGCGGGTTCGGCCATCGAGCGCGAGCTGTACCTGAGCATGCTCGTCGACCGCGAGGCGAAGATGGTGTCGTTCATCGCCTCGGCCGCGGGCGGCATGGACATCGAACAGGTCGCCGCCGACACGCCCGAGAAGATCTTCAGCGTGGCGGTAGCGCCGGATGCGGGGCTGATGGACTACCAGGCACGGCAGCTCGCCTTCGGCCTCGAGCTCGACAAGGGCCAGGCGAAGCAGTTCACCGACCTGATTCGACGTTTGTACCGGCTGTTCCTGGAATGCGACGCAAGCCTCGTCGAAGTCAACCCGCTCATCGTGACCGGCGACGGCGACGTCATGGCGCTGGACGCCAAGATCAATATCGAGGAGAACGCGCTGTTCCGGCAAAAGAAACTCGCCGGGCTGCGTGATCCGTCGCAGGAGGACGAAGCGGAGCGCGAGGCCGCCGAGCACGACCTGAACTACGTATCGCTGGACGGCAACATCGCCTGCATGGTCAACGGGGCCGGTCTCGCGATGGCGACGATGGACCTGATCAAGCTGCACGGGGGCGAGCCGGCGAACTTCCTGGACGTGGGCGGCGGCGCGACCAGCGAGCGCGTCTCCGAGGCGTTCAAGCTGATCCTGTCCAACGAGAACGTCAGTGCAATCCTGGTCAACATCTTCGGCGGCATCGTGCGCTGCGACCTGATCGCGGAGGGCATCATCACGGCCGTCAAGGAAGTCGGCGTGACGGTCCCGGTCGTCGTCCGGCTCGAGGGCACCAATGTCGAGAAAGGGCGCAAGCTGCTGAAGGATAACGACCTCGACATCATCGCCGCGGACGATCTGACCGACGCGGCCCGCAAGGCCGTGGCGGCGGCGGAGAAATCATGAGCATCCTGGTCAACAAGAAGAGCAAGATCGTCTGCCAGGGAATCACCGGGAACCAGGGCTCTTTCCATACCGAGCAGTGCCTCGAGTACGGCACCCGGGTCGTGGCCGGCGTGACGCCCGGTCGCGGCGGCGAGGAGCATCTCGGTCTGCCCGTGTTCAACACGATGCGCGAGGCGGTGGCCGAAACGGGGGCCGACGTCAGCATGATCTACGTGCCGGCGCCGTTCGCCGCCGACGCGATCCTCGAGGCCGCCGACAGCGGCGTGGCGCTCGTCGTCTGCATCACCGAGGGCATCCCGGTGCTCGACATGGTCAAGGTCAGGTCCGCGCTGCGCAACTACGACTGCCGGCTCATCGGCCCGAACTGCCCGGGCATCATCACGCCCGGCGAGTGCAAGATCGGCATCATGCCTGGCTTCATCCACAAGCGCGGCCGCATCGGCGTCGTGTCGCGCTCCGGCACGCTGACCTACGAAGCCGTCTACCAGACGACGCAGAACGGGCTCGGTCAGACGACGTGTGTCGGCATCGGCGGCGACCCGGTGCGCGGCATGGATTTCATCGACTGCCTGGAACTGTTCGAGGCCGACCCCGACACCGACGGCGTCCTGATGGTGGGCGAGATCGGCGGAACCGACGAGGAAGCGGCCGCGGAGTACATACAGTCCGAGGTGAACAAGCCGGTCGTCGCCTACATTGCCGGGGTCACCGCGCCGCCGGGCAAGCGCATGGGCCATGCCGGCGCGATCATCGCCGGGGGCAAGGGAACGGCGGAGGACAAGTTCGCGGCTCTGGACAAGGCCGGCGTCGCCACGGTGCGCTCACCGGCGGAACTCGGCAGCAAGATGCTGGAGCTCATCAAGGGTTGAAGTCCTCCCGAAACCGGAGCTTCCCGGGCCCATGAACGATTCCGTCAGCGTCGCGCTCGCGCAGCTCAACCTCGTGGTCGGCGACGTCGCGGGCAACACGGCCCGCATCATCGAGTACGCCGAGCGTGCGCGCGACGACCTGCGCGCGGACCTGGTCGTGTTTCCCGAGCTCTCGGTCTGCGGTTACCCGCCGGAGGACCTGTTGTTCCACGCGGGCCTGAGGCGCCGGGTCGAGGCCGCGGTCGAGAAGGTGCGCAGCACGGTCAGGGGCATCGCTGTCCTGCTCGGCTACCCGGAATACGTGGATGACCGGATCTACAACGCCTGCGTCGTGCTGCGCGACGGCCGGCCGGTCGCGCATTACCGCAAGCAGCTCCTGCCGAACTACAGCGTCTTCGACGAGGAACGCTACTTCGAGGCCGGGACCGAGGCTGCGACGTTCAAGATCAACGGCATACGCCTGGGCCTCACGATCTGCGAGGACCTGTGGGGTGCGCAGCCGGCCGCGCGCAGCCGCAGCGCGGGCGCCGAGGTGCTGCTCGCGATCAACGGCTCCCCTTACGAGATCCGCAGCCAGCAGAAGCGCGAGGACGTGGTCCGCAAGCGCCTCGCGGCCACCGGTATCCCCGCGGTCTACCTGAATCTCGTCGGCGGACAGGACGAGCTGGTGTTCGACGGCGGCTCGTTCGCGATGACCCGCGACGGCGAGGTCGCGTTTCGTGCGCCGGCCTTTGACGAGGGCCTGTACCGGGTCGAGCTCCGCGCCGACGCCAGCGGGGTCGTGCCGCAGCCGGGCGACATCACGCCGCTCCCGGACACCGAGGCCAGCGTCTACGGCGCGCTGGTGACCGGAACTCGGGACTACGTCGACAAGCACGGCTTTCCCGGCGTGATCCTCGGACTGTCCGGCGGCATCGATTCGGCGCTGGTGCTCGCGATCGCCTGCGACGCGCTCGGCGCGGAACGCGTGCGTGCCGTCATGATGCCGTTCCGCTACACGAGCACGATGAGCCAGGAGGACGCGAAAGCCCAGGCGGCCGCGCTAGGCGTGCGTTACGACGTGCTGCCGATCGAACCGATTTACGCCGCCACCGTCGATACGCTCGAGACCGTGTTCCGCGGCCGGGAGGCCGACGTGACCGAGGAGAACATCCAGTCGCGCAGCCGCGGCCTGCTGCTGATGGCGATCTCCAACAAGACCGGCCGCATGCTGCTGAGCACCGGCAACAAGAGTGAGATGGCGGTCGGCTACGCGACGCTGTACGGCGACATGGCCGGCGGCTTCGCGCCGATCAAGGACTGCAGCAAGACGCTCGTCTACCGGCTGGCCCGCTACCGCAATACGCTGGAACCGGCAATCCCCGAACGCGTAATAACCCGCGAGCCGTCGGCGGAGCTGAAGCCGAACCAGAGGGACACGGACTCGCTGCCCCCGTACGACGTGCTCGATCCGATCCTCGAGGCGCTCATCGAGGAAGACCTGTCGGTGGACGAGATCACCGCGCGCGGCTTCGACCGCAGTGTCGTGATCCGCGTGCTGGAGATGGTCAAGCGCAACGAGTACAAGCGCCGCCAGGCGCCACCCGGCATCCGCATCAGCAGCCGCGCCTTCGGGCGCGACTGGCGCTACCCGATCACGTCGAAGTACGTGATCCCGGAGTGACCGCGGCCGGCCTCAGCTGCCGCTGGCCGGGAAGTTGCTGTCGCGCACGCGCCGCACGTCGGCCGCGAGCTCGGACATGCCGAGGCCTTCGTAGGCCTCGATCATGATCTCCAGCGAGTCTCTCGCGCTGTTGGCGCCGTTGTATTCCTCCAGCGCGTTCTTGGCGCGGTTGAGCGCCGCGACGTAGGCGCCGCGCCGGAGGTAGAAGCGCGCGACGTTGTTCTCGTAGGCTGCCAGCCGGTTCTTCAGGTAGACCATGCGCTGCTCGGCGTCGGGCGCGTAGGGGCTCGCAGGGTAGCGATCCACCAGGCGCTGCAGCAGCGAAAACGCGAGCGCGCCGTCACGCGGCGGCCGCTTGGTGATATCGCGCTTGAACCAGCGCTCGAGCAGGCCGGGATCGCGCTCGAAGTAGGCGAGCGCCTTGATGTACAGCGCATAGTCGTAGCGCGGGTGCGTCGGGTTCTCGCGCATGAAGGCATCGGCGGCGTCGATCGCCTGGTCCTGCTGGTTACTCTTGTAATAGGCGTACATCAGCTCGAGCTGGATCTGCTTCGACAGGTCGCTGAACGGGAAACGGGCCTGCAGCGCTTCGAAAATCCCGATGGCGCGGCGATAGTTCTGGTTGCGCACCGCGCGCTGGGCCATCTCGTAGGCTTTCGTGATGTCGTTGATGAGCGAGTCTTCCCGCTCATCGTTGCCGGCGCAGCCCGCGAGCAGCAGCGCGGCCGCCGCGACGACGAGCGCGCCCCGCAGGCAGGCAGCCGCCCTGCGCGCGGCCGCGGCGGGCCGGCGGATCGCCGTCGGTGTCGGAGTGGGGATGGAGGTCGGGATCAAGCTTGCCTGCCTTTCTGACGCGTGCCTGCGGGCCGACCTGGCCGGGGCCGGGTCGCCGCAAGCCGGCGAGTATACCGTAAACTTCGTCCTGTCCGGCCGCCCGATGGATCGAGACCCGCCGCATGCCGACCGAGCCGCTGCAACAGACCATACCCCCCGAACTCGCCGGTAGCCGGTTGGACCGGGCGCTGGCCCGTATGTTTCCGGACTTCTCGCGCAGCCGCCTGACGCAGTGGCTGAAGCAGGGCTTCGTGACGGTCGACGGCGAGGCCCGCCGGCCGCGCGATACCGTCACCGGGGGTGAGGCCGTTATCCTGACCCCGCAACCCGAGACGGCGGTGACCAGCCGCCCGCAGCCCCTCGAGCTGGCCGTCGTGTTCGAGGACGCGGAGCTGCTGGTGGTCGACAAGCCGGCCGGGCTCGTCGTGCATCCGGGCGCCGGCAACCTGCACGGCACACTGCTGAACGGCCTGCTGCACCATGCGCCGGCGCTGGCCTCGCTGCCGCGCGCCGGGATCGTGCACCGGCTCGACAAGGACACCAGCGGGCTGTTGCTCATCGCCAAGACGCTGACCGCGCACACGGCCCTGACGCGCGCGCTCGCCGAGCGCCGGATCGAGCGCCGCTACCAGGCGGTCTGCGTCGGCCGCCTGACGGGCGGAGGCACGATCGACGCGCCGATCCGTCGCCACCCGGTGGACCGCCTGCGCATGAGCGTGCAGCCGGGCGGCAAGCCCGCCGTGACGCACTACCGCGTCATCAGGCGCTTCCCCGGGCATACCCACGTCGACGTGAAGCTCGACACCGGCCACACCCACCAGATACGCGTGCACTTCGCCTATCGCCGGCATCCGCTGGTCGGCGACCCGCTCTACGGCGGCAGGCTCAGGCTGCCGGCGGGCACGGACGACAGGCTCGCGGCGGCGCTCTCCGCATTCCGGCGCCAGGCGCTGGCGGCGACCCGCCTGGCCCTGCCGCATCCGGGAAGCGGTGAGCCGCTGGTCTTCGAGGCGCCGCCGCCGGCCGACTTCCGCGCGCTGCTCGCGGCGCTGGAACGGCACGCGGCCGGGCTGGGCGACGATGGTTGACTGGCTGCCGGCCGACTGGCCGGCGCCGCCCGGCGTGCGCGCCGGCGTCAGCCTGCGGGGCGGCGGCGTGAGCGAGGGGCCGTTCGCGTCGCTGAACCTGGGCGCGCACGTCGGCGACGACGCCGACCGCGTGGCCGAGAATCGACGGCGCCTGGTGGCGTCGCTGGCGCTGCCCGCGGAACCCGCGTGGCTGGCGCAGGTGCACGGCACCGGGGTCGTGCACCTGGACAGGGAGCCGGCAAGCGGGCCGGCCGACGCCGCGGTGACGGGACGGCCGGGCGTGGTCTGCGCCGTGCTGACCGCGGACTGCCTGCCGGTCGTGCTGGCGCGGCGCGACGGCGCGCGCGTCGGCGTCGCGCACGCCGGCTGGCGAGGGCTGTGCGACGGCGTGCTCGAGGCGGCGGTGGCGGCGGTGGCGGAGCCCGGCGAACCGCCGGAGCTCGTGGCGTGGCTCGGGCCGGCGATCGCGCAGCACAGCTACGAGGTCGGGGGCGAGGTGCGCGAGGCCTTCGTCGAGCGCGACCCGCTCGCCGCGGCCTGCTTCGCGGCGAACGAGCGAGGCCGCTGGCAGGCGGACCTGTACGGGCTCGCGCGCCGGCGTCTCGCCGCCGCCGGCGTCGGCCGGGTGTACGGCGGCGGGCGCTGCACGCATACCGAGGTCGGCGCGTTCTTCTCGTATCGTCGCGACGGCCAGTGCGGGCGCATGGCGACCCTCATCTGGCTTGAGACCTGAAGTGACGCCCGCGCCGCCCGGGGGACCGCGAGCCGCGAGGCCCGGTCGCGGCTGAAGCCGCGATTTGCCGCAGGGATCGCCCGGCCCGTCGGGCCAGAGTCGACAGCGACCGGCCCGGACGCTTGAAATACTGGCCTTCCGGCGCAATTTCCCCAGCAGTTTCCTGAATTCCAGTCGGGTAAAGCCACATGCGCATGGATAAACTCACCAGCAAGTTCCAGATGGCGCTCGGCGACGCGCAGTCCCTCGCCGTCGGCCAGGATCACCAGTTCATCGAGCCGGTACACCTGTTGATCGCCATGCTGGACCAGCAGGGCGGCTCGGTGCGCGGCCTGCTGACCAAGGCCGGCGCCAACGTCAACCTGCTGCGCTCGCAGCTCGGTGAGGCGCTCGACCGCCTGCCGAAGGTCGAGGGCACGGGCGGCGAGGTGCATATCGGTAACGAGCTGACCAAGCTCCTGAACGTCACCGACAAGCTGGCACAGAAGAGGAACGACCAGTTCATCTCCAGCGAACTCTTCGTCCTCGCCGCACTCGAGGCCAGGTCGCCGCTCGCGAAGATCCTGACCCAGGCCGGCGCGGTGCACGGCGCCGTCGAGAAGGCCATCGACGAGCTGCGCGGCGGCCAGCAGGTCAATGACCCCAACGCCGAGGACACGCGCCAGGCGCTCGAGAAATACACGATCGACCTGACCGAGCGCGCGGAGCAGGGCAAGCTCGACCCGATCGTCGGCCGCGACGAGGAGATCCGCCGCACGATCCAGATCCTGCAGCGCCGCACGAAGAACAACCCGGTGCTGATCGGCGAGCCCGGCGTCGGCAAGACCGCCATCGTCGAGGGCCTGGCGCAGCGCATCGTCAACAACGAGATCCCCGAGGGCCTCAAGGGCAAGCGCATCCTCTCGCTCGACATGGGCTCGCTGATCGCCGGCGCCAAGTTCCGCGGCGAATTCGAGGAACGGCTGAAGGCCGTGTTGCACGATCTCGCGAAGCAGGAAGGCCAGATCATCCTGTTCATCGACGAGCTGCACACGATGGTCGGTGCCGGCAAGGCCGAAGGCTCGATGGACGCCGGCAACATGCTGAAGCCCGCGCTCGCGCGCGGCGAGCTGCACTGCGTCGGCGCGACGACGCTGGACGAGTACCGCAAGTACCTCGAGAAGGATGCCGCGCTCGAGCGCCGCTTCCAGAAGGTCCTGGTCGAGGAGCCGACGGTCGAGGACACGATCGCGATCCTGCGCGGCCTGAAAGAGCGCTACGAGGTGCATCACGGCGTCGAGATCACCGACCCGGCGATCGTCGCGGCTGCGACGCTGTCGCACCGCTACATCAGCGACCGGCAGCTTCCCGACAAGGCGATCGACCTGATCGACGAGGCCGCCTCGAGGATCCGCATCGAGATCGATTCCAAGCCCGAGGCCATGGACCGCCTCGAGCGCCGCCTGATCCAGCTCAAGATCGAGCGCGAGGCGCTGAAGAAGGAGTCCGACGAGGCGTCGAAAAAGCGTCTCGAGGATCTCGATGAGCAGCTCGCGGACCTCGAGAAGCAGTATTCGGACCTCGAGGAGGTCTGGAAGGCCGAGAAGTCCGCGATGCAGGGGACGGCGCACGTCAAGGAGGAGCTGGAGCGCGCCCGCCTCGAGCTCGAGACCGCGCACCGCGCCGGCGATCTCGCGCGCATGTCGGAATTGCAGTACGGCAAGATCCCCGAGCTCGAGAAGCAGCTCGCCTCCGCCGTGCAGGCCGAGGGCCGCGAGACGACGCTGCTGCGCAACAACGTCACCGAGGAAGAGGTGGCGCAGATCGTGTCGCGCTGGACCGGCATCCCGGTCTCGAAGATGCTCGAGGGCGAGAAGGAAAAGCTGTTGCAGATGGAAGCCGCCATCCAGGAGCGCGTCGTCGGCCAGGACGAGGCGGTCGTCGCGGTGGCGAACGCGATCCGCCGCTCACGCGCCGGTCTCTCGGATCCGAAGCGGCCGATCGGCTCGTTCATGTTCCTGGGGCCCACCGGCGTCGGCAAGACCGAGCTCACCAAGGCGCTCGCCAACTTCCTGTTCGACACGGACGACGCGATGGTGCGCATCGACATGTCGGAATTCATGGAGAAACACTCGGTCGCGAGGCTGATCGGCGCGCCGCCGGGCTACGTGGGCTACGAGGAAGGCGGCTACCTGACCGAGGCCGTACGCCGCCGGCCGTATTCCGTGATCCTGCTCGACGAGGTCGAGAAAGCGCACGCGGACGTGTTCAACGTGCTGCTGCAGGTGCTGGACGACGGTCGCCTGACCGACGGCCAGGGCCGCACCGTCGACTTCCGCAACACGGTCGTCGTCATGACGTCGAACCTGGGCTCACAGATGATCCAGGAGCTCGCGGGCGACGAGAACTACGAGGCGATGAAGAACGCGGTCATGGAGATCGTCGGCCAGCACTTCCGGCCGGAGTTCATCAACCGCGTCGACGACGTCGTCGTGTTCCACCCGCTGAGCCGCGAGCACATCCGCAGGATCGTCGACATCCAGCTCGGCTACCTGCACCAGCGGCTGGCGGACCGCGACATGCGTATCACGCTGTCCGACGCGGCCCGCGACAAGCTCGCCGATGCCGGTTTCGACCCGGTCTACGGCGCGCGACCGCTCAAGCGCGCGATCCAGCAGCGGGTCGAGAACCCGCTGGCGCAGCAGATCCTCGAGGGGCGCTTCAAGCCGGGCGATACCATCGAGATCGGCGTGCAGGCCGACGAGCTCGAGTTCCAGAATGCCGCGTAATGGGCGGTTGATGCGACTATAATGGCCGCGCCGGCGCAGGCCCGCGCGGACTTACTCTTCCTGACGGAGACACGCATGCCGATCTACGAGTATGCCTGTAACAATTGTGACCACAGGCTCGATGCCCTGCAGAGGATGAGCGACGAGCCGCTGACGGACTGCCCGGAATGCGGCGAACCGCAGTTGAAGCGCCTGATCTCGGCGCCGCGGTTTCGCCTGAAGGGCGGCGGCTGGTACGAGACCGATTTCAAGACCGACAACCAGCG
>JBFJUJ010000064.1:0-12305 GCA_041624755.1 Woeseia sp.
ATTCGGCGCGTGGTTCTGAGCCGCCGCAGGGCCGCCGAGCAGGGCGGCGATCGCGAGTGTCGCGAGGGCCGCGCGCTGAGCTTTCGGAATGTTCGTCATGTCAGGTTTTCCTCTGTGGGGCTCGGCCCGCGCGCGGGCCGGGAGCGGTCAAAAATCGCCGACGGTATTGCGCAGCACGCCGACGCCTTCGACCTCGATTTCGATCACGTCTCCGGGCCGCATCGCGCTGGTCGTGCCCGGCGTGCCGGTGAATATCAGGTCGCCGGGGTAGAGCGTTACGTAGCGGCTGATGTGGCTGACGATCTCGTGCGCGTCGTGGATGAAGTCGCGCGTCCGCTGCGACTGCATGACCTCGCCGTTCAGCCGCGACTGTACCAGCAGGTCGTTGTAATCGAGGCCGGTGGCGATGGCGGGACCGAGCGGACCGAAGCCGTCAGACGCCTTGCCGCGGAACCACTGCAGGTCGTCGGCCTGCCAGCGGCGCTCGCTGACGTCGTTGCCGGCGGTGACGCCGAAAATGTAGTCCGCCGCCTCGTCCGGACTGACGTTTTTCGCCGTGCGGCCGATGACGACGACGAGTTCCGCCTCGTAGTGCAGCTCCCCGGTGCCCGGGGGCGGGGCGATCTCGACGCCGGGACCGGTGATCGACGTCGGCAGTTTCAGGAATACCGGGGGATGCGGCGGCAGCTCGCGGTCGCCGCGGTGACTCTGGTAGTTGAAGCCGATGGCAAACACCTTCGACGGCTCGGCGGGCGCGAGCAGCCGCACGGCGTCGCGCAACACGGTCGCGCCGGTCCGCCGGCCCCCGGCCCACGGGGCAGCGTCCAGTTGGTGGATGCGCTCGCCGTCGAGCACGCCGTAGCTTGCGCCTCCGCCGTGGTCGTAGCGGACGAAGTATTCCGGCCCGGCCACGGCCGAAGCTGCCGCGACCGAGAGCAGCAGGGCGCCGAGCGTCGCCTGCAGGAGCAGTTTCATTGGTATCCCCCTGTCGCTGTTCCGGCGCGCGGCGTGGCGCCCGCGCCGGATGCCGAATAATCCCAAGCCGCGGGGTGACAATGCAAGCAGCCTGCGGATTGGGCAGCGCCGGCCAGCGGAGAGCAGCCACGCCGCCGCCGGGTCCGGACGATTGTATTCGGCGGGCAAAGCCGGCAAGGTCGGCGCGGTCATACAGGGAGACTCTGCATCAGTACCGTCGCCCACGACGAGTCTTGAGTCCCGCAAGGCAAGGCACGAAGAGCGCGGTGGACTGTATGTCCATCAGCGATGAGTAACGCGACCTTGCGGGACTTAAGGCTCGTCCCGGGCCAAATGATTGAAATATGTCGGGTTGCGTCTCAAATTCCCTGCTGCGGCGTTGCAGCCCTTGCCCGTATCTCGATACGCGCGGCGGACTGCGCCTTGCATCAGGGGATTTGAACCGCAACGCGGACGACGGTACTGATGCAGAGTCTCCCTAGGCAGGCGACGATGAGCGAGCGGAACGACTGATGAGCGATTGGGGCCCGGCTTCGCTGCTGCCGCTCGCGGTGACGCTGCTGCTCGCGTTCGCGACGCGCTCGGCGCTCGTAGCCATGCTGACCGGCACCTTCGTCGGGACCCTGATGCTCGGGGCGGCCCCCGGTGCAGGCCTCGACGAGCTGTTCCGGCGGTCTCTCGGCAACGGTGATTTCATCTGGATCTGCGAGATTGTCATGCTGATCGGCATCCTGTTCGAGCTGTTCCGCCGCGCCGGCGTGCTGCAGGCGCTCTCGCGGCGATTCGCCGCGGCGACCGGCAGTCGCCGCCGTGTCGAGCTGTCGGCCTGGGGCATGGGCTTCGTGATCGTCGACGACTACTTCAGCCCGCTGCTCACGGGCTCCGTCATGCGCCCGATGTCCGACCGCGCGCGCATCCCGCGGGAGAAACTCGCATTCATCCTCGATTCGACCACCGCTTCGGTCTGTATCCTCGTGCCGTTCACCGCCTGGGGCGCCTACGTCGCGAGCCTGATCGCGCAGCAGGGCGGGCCGGTCGCCTCGGCGGGCGAGGGGCTCGCCGTGTTCGTCGCCGCCATCCCGTACAACTTCTATCCGCTGCTGCTGCTCGCTTTCACGCTGCTCGTCTGCGCGGGCATCGTGCCCGATTTCGGCCCGATGCGGCGCGCCGAGCGCCGCGTGCGGGAGACCGGCGCACTGATCCGGCCCGGCGGCAAACCGCTGGCCGCAGCCGACAGCGATCTCGATGCAGAGGAGCGGGCCAACCAGCCGCTGCTGCTGCTCGAGCTCGCGGTACCCGTCGCGCTCCTGGTCGGCTTCGGCGCCTGGACGCTGATCGCGACCGGCTCCGTGCGCATCGTCGAGGCCTTCCTGCTCGCGGTGGTCTACCTGTTCGCCGTGCTCGCGCTGCGCGGCGATTTCGTGCGCGTCGCCGATGCCGCCGACGTCGTCGTCGCCGGCGCGAAGAGCGTCATGGAGGCCCTGCTGATCGTCGCCCTGGCCTACGCGCTGAACGCCGTCACGGACGAGCTGCAGGCTGCGCAGTACATCATCGCGCAGTTCGCCGACAGCCTCGCACCGAACACCGTCGTCGCGCTGACGTTCGCACTGACGGCGGGCATCTCGTTTGCGACCGGCACGTCCTGGGGCGCCTACGCACTGATGATGCCCGTCGCCCTGCCGGTCGCGTTCGAGTTCTCCGGCGGCGAACTGACGCCGCTCGTCTACCAGACCGTGGCCGCCGTCGCCGGTGGCGGCATCTTCGGCGACCACGCCTCGCCGGTGTCGGACACGTCGGTGCTGGCATCCGTGGGGGCCGGCAGCGACCATATCGACCATGTCGTCACCCAGCTCCCGTACGCGCTGTTCATCGCCGTGCTCACCTTGCTCGCCTACCTGCTGCTGTAACGGATTGGGGACAGTGACCGACTACGACTTCGATCGCGTCATCGAGCGCCGCGGCAGCGGCTCCTTCAAGTGGGATGCCACGGGCCGCCTGTTCGGCCGCGACGACCTGCTGCCGTTCTGGGTCGCCGACATGGACTTCGCGACGCCCGGGCCGATCCTTCGGGCCGTTCGGCAGCGCCTCGAGCACCCGGTATTCGGCTACGAGGAGCGGCCGCCGGCCTACGCGGCGGCCGTCGTCGACTGGCTGCACCGCCGCCACGGCTGGGACGTGCCGCGCGACTGGCTCGTGTTCTGCCCGCCGAGCTCGATCGTCGCGATCTACGGCCTGATCCAGGTGCTGACGGAGCCGGGGAACGGTATCGTCGTGCCGACGCCGACCTACGGCCCGCTCATCGACCTCGTCGAGCAGACCGGGCGCCGCCTGCTGCGCAACCCGCTGGTCGACGACGACGCGCGCCTTTCCCTGGACGTCGAGGGCATGGCGTCGCTTGTCGACGACGACACGCGCCTCGTACTCCTGTGCAGCCCGCACAACCCGACCGGCAGGGTGTTCTCGGCCGGGGAACTGCGCGCGCTGGCAGACCTCGCCGGGGAGCGCGGGCTCATCGTCGTGTCCGACGAGGTGCACGCGGATCTCGTCCGGCCCGGCGGGCGGCACCTGCCGTTCGGCAGCCTCGGCCAGTCGCGCGGCGTGACCGTGATCTCGCCCAACAAGGCGTTCAACACGGCCGGCCTGCCGCAGGCGACGCTGGTCATACCGGATGCGGATATTCGTGACGGGTTCCGGCGCTTCCTGGACACGACCCAGCTCAACCACGACAGCACCTTCGGCGGCGTCGCGATGATCGCGGCCTACAACGAGTGCGAAGACTGGCTGGAAGCGGTGGTCGCCTATATCGACGGTAACCACCGCCTCGTCGAGACATTTGTAGAGGAGCAGCTGCCCGGCGTCAGCGTACATCCCGCCGAGGCGACCTACCTCGCGTGGCTCGATTGCCGCGCGCTCGGCCTCGCGGAAGCGGAGGTGATGCGGCGCCTCGTAGAGGAGGGCGGTGTCGCGCTGTACGCCGGCAGCGGGTTCGGCCGGGAAGGGACGGGGTTCTTGCGTATGAATGTCGCCTGCGCGCGCCGCACGCTGGAGCACGGCCTCGCCGGCATCCGTCGCGCGCTGGGCTGAGGACGCGGGCGGCGGTACGCGCGCCAAGCTGAACACCCCGCCACGGTGGCGAGGTCTTCATGGGGGAGCGCGCAGGCGCCCCCCTGTCACGGATCGGGAGATCGATTACTCGGGATCGACCCAGGTATTGATCGACATCGTCTCGGTCAGACCGTCCGCCCACAGGTAGCCATCGGCCCAGAGGTAGCCATCGGCCCACAGGTAGCCGTCGGACCAGAGATATCCATCGCTCCACAGGTACCCGTTGACGCCTAGGGTGCCATCGGTCCACAGGTAGCCGTCGGCCCACAGGTAGCCGTCGGCCCAGAGGTAGCCGTCGGCCCAGAGGTAACCCTCTGTGCCAACGCCGCCGTCCGCCCAGAGGTAGCCATCGAGGCCCATCAGATAGTAATCGCCGTTCGCGTGCTGGTTTGCGCGGCCGCCGAAGTGCATCGTGCCATCGAGATCGGCCTTGATGTCGAGGCCACGGTTGGCGCATCCGTAATTCCAGTTGTAGGCCGCGTCGAAGGCATTCACCACGCCTGCGCCCTGCTAGAAAATGCTGTAGGCGAGTTCGCCGTTCGCGTCGACGGCTGGCCTGGCCGACGACAGGATCTTGCACTTGACCATGTCCGGAGTGAGTCCCGGCTCCATCTGCAGGACCAGCGCCGCGATGCCGCTGACGATAGCCGTCGCCTGCGACGTGCCCGACATCTCATAGAAGTTTGCGCCGAGATAAAAGCCCGGGTAGTCGAGGGCAATCTGGTCGGTCGACTCCATCGAGCCGATGACATGGCCCCCGGGCGCGACAACTTCGGGCTTCACGAAGCCTTCGTAAGTCGGGCCAACCGCCGAGAAGGTGGCGAGGCGATCGTCCGTGCCGTCCGCCGGTGTGAAACTGTCCGTCATCGCGCCGACCGTGATGACGTAGGGGACGTTGCCGGGCACGCCGATCGACTGTGCGCCGGGGCCGGTGTTGCCGGCTGAGGCGACGACGACGATACCGGCATCCCAGGCGGCCATCACCGCCTGGTTAAGCGGATCGTCCCAATAGTGCGAGCGCGGCGGCGCACTCAGCGACAGGTTGATGATGTCGATACCGTGAATGTTCCGCTTGGCGACGATCCAGTCGATACCGCGAATCACGTCCGCATAGGTGCCGCGGCCCTGGGAATCGAACACCTTGACGGCGACCAGACGTGCCGCCGGCGCAATGCCGTTGTACTTGCCGACGTCGGACAGTTTGCCGCTCGATGCGACCCCGGCGACGTGCGAGCCGTGTCCGTTGTCGTCGATATCGAATTCGGAAAATTTTGTCGCGCTCTTGCCCTTGCCGCCCTCGACATACTCGTAATCGGTCGTTGCATCGTATACGGCCGTCACGCGGTCGAATCCATAGCGGTCCTGCGTAATGCCCGGACCCGAATAAATACCGCTGTCGACGATGGCTATCGTCACACCCCAGCCGTCGATGCCCTGGTCGTGCAGCAGATCCGCGTCGACGAGCCCCGGAAACTCGGTGTACCCGCTGCCGGCCATGCCGGAATCTTCTTCGGTGCTTCCACTATCGTTATTAGGTTTACCGGCCGTTTCAACGCCGGTATTGCCATAGATGCGACGCACGCCGGGATCGTTCCTGATTGTCTCGAGCTGCGCTGGCGTCAGATTGGCCGTGACCGCGCGGATGACACCGAGTTCATGGGTGATTTCCCCATCTACGGCCAGCACAGCGCTCGTCACGGTCTCCAGCGAACGGCCCTGCACGATGTAGGACAGGCTCGGAGTCGCTGCGGCAGACGGCGCGACGGCGACCTCGGTCGCAAACAGATGACTCAGCAACGCAACGAGGCCGATCAACACGGTACTGATGATAGGTGAAGGTTTGATAATGGCGGCCCCGTAATAGCGTGTCTGGCTGGTTTCCTGATGGTGAGCTTATTTAAGCAAATACAGGGAGATGGCGGATGTGCCTGGAAGACACCGGTATCACGACGGAATGTGAACCGCGTCACGTAATGCCTGTGTCAAATCGCATCGCCCGCTGACAGCCGCGGCGATCCTCACCCCTAAAGGGGCGCGCTGCGCGCGTCCAAAACGCTGGCGCGTTTTGTCGAACCCGGGTGGGTTCGTCCACACACCCTCTGGCAAGCATCAAAAGGGGGCGCGAGGCCCCCTTTTGATGCTTGGCGGAGAGGGTGGGATTCGAACCCACGAAGGGCGTCAACCCTTGCTGGTTTTCAAGACCAGTGCATTCAACCGCTCTGCCACCTCTCCGGCGTGCGGGGCATTGTGCGGCCACGCTCGAGGGTATTCAATGCATGCGGGGACGCGGGACGGGCCGGGGCCGTCTTCGCCGCGAGCGGGGCCCGGGCGGGACGCGCAATCGCGGCTGGCTCGCGAACCCTGCCCGCCGTACCCTGTCCTACGACTATCGACGCAGCGAGCCCGTGCCATGGCGAGACTTTCGATGCGACCCGTTCCCGTCGGCCTGCTGCTGTGCGGCCTCGCGGCCGCGGCGCAGGCGGCCGATCCACACGTGACGCAGCGTGCGCTCGAAGCGCAGAACAACACCGATCCCCGGGCCTGGCGCCTGCTGGCGATCGAGGCGCGCGAGGCCGGCGAGCTCGAACTCGCCGCCAGCGCCATCGACCGCGCCGAGGAACTCGGGCTGCCGGCGACGAACGCCGGGTTCGAGAGGGCGCGCCAGCAGGTCGCCGCGGATAACCCGCAGGCGGCGATCGAACAGCTGGAGGCGCTCGTCGACTCGGGATTCACCGCCGTGACCGCGATGACCGGTGACCCGGTAATCGGCACGCTGGCCGGGGATGCGCGCTTCGACGCGCTGGTCGCCGCGCTCGAGGAGCAGGCCTATCCCTGCGCGCACCGCGAGCGCTTCCGCGAGTTCGATTTCTGGCTCGGAAAATGGGATGTGCACCTGGCCGACGGCACCCTGGCCGGCACCAACCATATCCGGGCCGAGGAGCGAGGCTGCGTCCTGATCGAGGAATGGCGCTCGGCAGGAGGCGGCAGCGGCCACAGCATCAACTACCTGGACGGCGCCAGCGGCGAATGGGTGCAGATCTGGAACGCGGCCGGCGGCTCACAGATCGACATCCGCGGCGGGATGACGGAGGAGGGCATGCGGCTCGAAGGCCGGATACACTATCTCGGGTCGAACACGACGGCGCCGTTTCGGGCCTTGTGGACGCCGCTGCCCGACGGCCGCGTCCGCCAGTTATTCGAGCAGTCGAACGACGGCGGCAAAAGCTGGACAATGTGGTTCGAGGGCTATTACTCGCGCCACCCTGAAACCGGTTCAAAAGAAAACGATTACTAATTGATATCAAGGGAATAAATTGAACTCCGCGCACCGCAACAGACCGCTACCCGCGGGCAACCCGATCGCCAACGCGCTGGTCGTCATCGTCGGCGTGCTGGCCATCGGCCTGTCGCTGGTGCTCGGCGTCGTGGCGTTCATCGCGCTCGGCAGCCTGTTTCTCGTCATGGCGGGGATCATCGGGATCCGCCTCTGGTGGGTGCAGCGCAAATACGGTCGGCAGGCTCGCCGGACGGCGCCGGGCGACCCGCAGCGCCCGGATGTCATCGAGGGCGAATTCCGCGTGATCACGCGCGACTCGCGGCATTCGCGCGACGGGCGGGACTAGCGGCAGCCCGGCCGCGGGGCCGGCGGCCTCGTGGTCAGGAGCGGCAAAACCCCGTAAGCTCGCAGCCCATGGCCAGCACAGCGCATGACGTGGACAGGCGCCGCCGGCGTCGCAAGCGCCGCGTCGTCATCTTCCTGATCTACGCCGCGATCGCGTTGGGGCTTGCGTGGTTTTTCGAGTCGCAGGCGACGACGACGATCATCTTCGTGCGCCATGCCGAAAAGGCGAGCGAACCGGCCGACGATCCGCCGCTCACTCCGGCCGGCGGACGACGCGTCGCCGAACTGACGCGGCAGCTCAGGGACGCAGACGTAATCCAGGGCATCGATGCGATCTACGCGACCCCGTTCCGGCGTACGCGGGAGACCGCGCAGCCGCTGTCGGAGGCCCTCGGGATACCCATCACGAGCTACGATCCGGACGACAACGAGGCGGTCCTCGAAGACATCCTCGACAGGCACAAGGGCAAGATCATCCTCGTTGTCGGTCACAGCAATACGCTGCCCGGCTTGATCGCGGACCTCGGCGCGAGCAAGCGCGTGCCCCCGATAGCCGATGACGAATACGACAACATCTACGTCGTCGCGATCCCGTGGTTCGGCAAGACCAAGACGATCCGCCTGCGCTACGGCGAGCCTTATGTCGCGAGCGCCGGCGCTACCTAGGGTCTGTGTGCGAACGGGCCGATCGTCCTCTGCCAGTCAGCATGATTCATCAGCAGGAAATCACGGTAGACACGCGCGGGCGGGGCACCTACGACCTGACGGCGGCGGTCACCGGGGCGCTGTCGCGGTCCGGGCTGGATCGCGGCATCTGCCAGGTATTCATCCATCATACGAGCGCGTCGCTGATGCTCTGCGAGAACGCCGACCCGGCCGTCATGCGCGATCTCGAGGCCTGGATGTCACGGGCCGTGCCGGACGGCGACGCGCTGTTCACGCATACCGCGGAGGGGCCGGACGACATGCCGGCGCACGTGCGCTCGGTACTGACCCAGTCGGACCTGAACCTGCCGGTCGCGGACGGGCGCCTGAAGCTCGGTACCTGGCAGGGCATCTTCCTGTGGGAACACCGCCACGGAGCGCACCGGCGGCGGGTGACGCTGACGTTCCAGGGCGAGGGGACGCAGGCCTCCTGAGACAGCGCGGCACGCGGGAGACGGGCCCTTTGCAGCGATTTCCCGGGGCGGGCAGGCGGAGAATGCGCGGGAAAGGCGGTCGGCTGATCGCGACTGACGCCGCTGCCACCGGGGCGCCCCGGGCCGGCACGATCGTTGTCGCGCCTGCCGTCGCCCTAGTCGGCGCGCAGCCCGGCGGCCTCGCGCAGCATCACGGCCTTTTTCAGGAAGTCGGTATGCCGGCCGACCACGACGTCGGCGAGCACGGCATCCTGGATCTTCCGGTCGGGGTTCACGAGATACGTAGCGCGGCGCACGCCGACGCCGAACGGACCGTCGACGTCATACATGCGGATCGCCGTCTTGTCCTCGTCGGACAGCAGCACGAACGGCAGGTTCTTCTCATCCCGGAAGCGGCGATGACTCTCCGGGTCCTGCGGGCTGATGCCCGCGACCGTCAGCCCGACGGACCTCAGATCGTCGAACATGTCGCGGAACGCACAGGCTTCCTTCGTGCAGACCGGCGTGAAGTCGGCCGGGTAGAAATACAGTATCAGCGGGCCGTCTGTGAGCAGGTCGCTCAGCTCGACGTCGTTGCCGTCCTGATCCGGGAGAACGAATTCCGGTGCGCGGCTGCCAGGTTTCAGCATGGGAGAGCCTCTGTGTCTATTCGCGGTGCCTGCGGAAGTCGACTTCCATGACCCGGTAGCCGGGATCCGCCATCCCCAGCGCCAGGTAGGTCTGCCGGGCGCGATCATTGTCTCTCTCGACGTAGAGCCGCAGGCCGCACACATTCCCGGCAGCGCGGGCCAGCGATTCTACATGCCGGTACAGCGCCGCGAATACCCCCTGCCGACGGAAATCGGGATGCACGTAGACACTCTGGATCCACCACAGGTGGCCATTGCGCCAATCGGACCATTCGCGCGTGATCATGATCTGGCCCACCACTCGCCCGTCTCTCTCCGCGACCCAGTAGCGGCCCTTGGCGGGGTCCGTGAGCAGCGCGGCGACGCCCCGGTCGATAAGCTCCGGGTCGAGCGCGCGACCCTCGGTCTCCCGGGCCATCGCCGAGTTGTAGGCGGCCAGCGTCTCCCGGTCTGCGGGCGACGCATCGCGAATGTGGATGCCGGGGCTGGCGCTCATATCGATGTTCAGGACTCTCCGGCGCTGCCTCGCGATTCCGATGCGCGTATTATGCGCGATCTGGAGAACATCCCCGACGGAGACCCCATGATACGCCACTCGAACGGGACGGCGGCCGCCCTGGCCCTGAGCGCCGTGCTCGTGCTCGTCGGCGCCTGCGGCGAGCCGGAGCCGGCGCAGACTGACGCCGGACAGCGCCGGACCCCGGAGGCCACAGAAGTGCCGACAATCAGCGCGCGCGAGTTTTTCGCGACAACCAGCTACGTGATGCCCCGCGCGACGGGCTTCGTGTTCTCGCCGGACAGCGACTCGCTGCTCCTCTCGTCGGACGTCAGCGGCGTTTTCAATGCCTGGGAACATCCGCTCGACGGCGCAAAGCCGCAGGCGCTGACGACATCGGACGACAACGCCGTCTTTGCCCTCACCTGGTTCCCCGACGACCGGCGCATGCTCTACACCTTCGACAGCGGCGGCAACGAATTGAACCACGTCGCGGTCCGCGAGGCCGACGGCAGCAGCCGCGACCTGACGCCCGGCGACGATCTCAAGGCCGATTTCCTGCGCTGGTCCGACGATGGCCGGCATTTTTACCTGACGACCACGGAGCGCGATCCCGCGTTCTTCGACGTGTGGCGCTACGCGACCGACGGCTATGCGCGTGAGCTCGTCTTCGAAAACCCGGGGTTCCTGATCGGCGACATCAGCCCCGACGGTCGCTGGCTGGCGCTGTCGAAGCCCATCGCCAGCGGCGACAGCGACGTCTACCTCGTCGACCTTCAGGCCGACGAGCCGGCGCCGCGCCTGATCACGGCCCACGAGGGCAAGGTCGATCACGGCATCTACATGTTCACGCCGGACAGTGATCGGCTGATCTACAACACGGACGAGTTCGGCGAGTTCGTGCAGGCCATGAGCTATGACCTCGAGACCGGCGAGCGCGCCCCGCTGATCGCCGCGGCCTGGGACGTGAGCTACGTAGTCTATTCGCCCCGCGGGCGCTACCGGGTGAGCGGTATCAATGCGGATGCTCGCACCGAGGTCACCGTGTACGACACGCAGGCCGTAAAGCCGCTGCCGCTGCCCGGGCTGCCGTCGGGCGACCTGCAGAACGTGCGTTTCTCGGCCGACGAGAAACGCATGGCGCTGATCGTCAACGCCGACAATTCACCGTCCAACGTCCACGTCGTCGATCTCGAACAACGCACGGCCCGCCAGTTGACGGAGGCGCTCAGCCCGGCGATCGAGCCGGAGTACCTGGTCGAGAGCGAGATCGTGCGCTACTTAAGCTTCGACGGGCTCGAGATTCCGGGCGTGCTCTACAGGCCGCACGGCGCCTCGGCGGCCAACCAGGTGCCGGCGCTGGTCTGGGTGCACGGCGGCCCGGGCGGGCAGAGCCGCACCGGCTACGATGCGACGAAGCAGCACCTCGTCAACCACGGCTACGCGCTGCTCGCAGCCAATAACCGCGGTTCCTCCGGCTATGGCAAGACGTTCTATCACCTGGACGATCGCCGTCACGGCGAAGGCGACCTGCAGGACATCGTTTACGCCCGCAGGTACCTGGCATCGCTGGACTGGGTCGACGGCGAGCGTATCGGCATCATCGGCGGCTCCTACGGCGGCTACATGGTGGCCGCGGCACTGGCGTTCGAGCCCGAGGTGTTCGACGTCGGCATCAATATCTTCGGCGTCACGAACTGGGTGCGCACCCTCGAGAGCATCCCGGAGTGGTGGACGGCGCAGCGCGAGGCCCTGTTCGACGAGCTCGGCGATCCGGCCACCGACCGGGAGCGCCTGCACCGCATCTCGCCGCTGTTCCACGCCCACCAGATCGTCAAGCCGCTGCTCGTCGTGCAGGGCGCCAACGACCCGCGCGTACTGCAGGTCGAGAGCGACGAGCTGGTCGAGGCCGTGCGCGCCAACGAGGTTCCGGTCGAGTACGTCGTCTTCCCGGACGAGGGCCATGGCTTCACGAAGCGCGAGAACCGCATCGTGGCCTCGGAAGCCTACGTCAATTTCCTCGACACCTGGCTGAAACGCGGCGCCACCGGCGATTGACGGGCGAGCCGGATTCGGGGCGTTTCCGGGGCCGACCGAGGCGAACACAGGCGGCGACTTCGGCCGCCCGCCGAACCGGGAAGACCGCAGCCGATGGCGCGACGCGGCGCGTGACTCTGCTAGAATCCCGCCCGACAGCGCCGCCCCGGTAGCTCAGCAGGATAGAGCACCAGATTCCTAATCTGGGGGTCCCATGTTCGAATCATGGTCGGGGCGCCAGATACCAGCGGTGTATTCCGGTCACATGGTTTACACCTTATTCCGGACACATGGTTAACACC
>JBFJUJ010000065.1:0-12117 GCA_041624755.1 Woeseia sp.
AATATTGAGCGACTGCGCAAGCTCCTGCACCGCCGAGAGCGAACCGCTGCCGACCTCCTGCCGGTCCAGCGAGATGACGAGGCCGGCAACCTCTGCGCCGCAGGCGTTGATCAGGCGATGCGCTTCACGCACCGCGGTGCCGGCCGTGATGACGTCGTCGACGATGAGCACGCGGCCGGCGAGCGGCGCACCGACGATGGCGCCCCCCTCGCCGTGGTCCTTGGTCTCCTTGCGGTTGAAGGCGTAGGGCACGTCGACGTCGTGGTGCTCGGCCAGCGCGGCGGCGGCCAGCGTCACCAGCGGGATACCCTTGTAGGCCGGCCCGAACAGCATGTCGAACTCGATCTTCGCTTCCACGATCGCAGCAGCGTAATAGCGCCCGAGCTTGGCGGCCGCGTAGCCGTTGCTGAACAGCCCGACGTTGAAGAAGTACGGGCTGCGGCGGCCCGACTTCAGCGTGAAATCGCCGAAGCGCAGGACGCCAAGTTCCAGGGCGAGTTCGAGGAATTCGTTCTTGTAGGCACGCATGATGTTGGACGAAAGCTCAGCTTCTGTATGATGGCGGCCTCGACGCTGCGGCGCCGAGGGCAGCGTGCCCGGTATCGGCCACGAGTATGCCACAGCGTGCCGCAGGGCGGCATCGCGCTGCCCGCGGCCAGCCGCCCTTCTATCCACTTACAAGTACCTGGAATTAATGGCGTTAAGAGTAATCAGTCTCAATGCGAACGGCATTCGGGCGGCGGCCCGCAAGGGCTTCTTCGACTGGATGGCCGGGCAGGATGCCGACGTCGTCTGCATCCAGGAGACGAAGGCGCAGGAACACCAGCTCGATGCCGACTGCTTCGCGCCGCCGGGCTATCACTCTTATTACGAGGACGCCCTGCGCAAGGGCTACAGCGGCACGGCAATCTACACGCGTCACGAGCCGAAGAAGGTCGTGCGCGGCTTCGGCGTCACGGAATTCGACGAAGAGGGACGTTATCTCGAAGTGCAGTTCGACGGACTGTCCGTCGTCTCCGTGTACCTGCCGTCCGGTTCGTCGAACGAAGACCGGCAGGCCTCGAAATGGCGATTTCTCGATACCTTCGTGCCGCACCTGAAAAAGCTCAGGCGCCGGCGCTCCGAGTACATCCTCTGCGGCGACTGGAACATCGCCCACCGCGAGATCGACCTGAAGAACTGGAAGGCCAACCGCAAGAACTCCGGTTTCCTGCCCGAGGAACGGGCGTGGATGGACCAGCTGTTCGGCCGCCACGGCTTCGTTGATGCGTTCCGCGCCCTGCATCCCGACCGGGTCGAGTACACCTGGTGGTCGAACCGCGGCCGCGCCTGGGACAACAACGTCGGCTGGCGTATCGACTACCACGTCGTAACGCCCGGCTTGAGGGACCGCATCCTGAGGAGCGAGATCTATCGCGAGATGCGCTTCTCCGACCATGCGCCGCTCACGCTGGACTACGACTGGACGCTACCCTGAACACGGCAGCGACAGCGGACGCCGCGCCGGAGAAAGCCCGCGACTGGCGCTACTACCTGCAGCGCAAGGTCGTGGCGCTGTTCTTCCTGGGCTTCTCCGCCGGCCTGCCGTTTCCGCTCGTCTATTCGACGCTGACGGCCTGGCTGGAGGAGGCCGGGCTCGAGCGCAGCACGATCAGCACCTTCGCCTGGCTCGGCTTCGCCTACAGCTTCAAGTTCCTGTGGTCGCCGCTCGTGGACCGCATGCCGCTGCCGATCCTCTCCCGGCTGCTCGGGCGACGGCGGTCGTGGCTGTTCATGGCGCAGGTCGGCATCGCCGCGAGCCTTTACCTGCTCGCGGACATCGATCCCGCATCCATGCTCCGTTATTTCACCTTCTTCGCGATCGCGGTCGCATTGCTGTCGGCGACGCAGGACATCGCGCTGGATGCCTACCGGATCGAGATCGCCGAGATCGAGATGCAGGGTGTGCTCGCCGCGGCCTACCAGTACGGCTACCGCGTCGCGGTCATGGTGGGCGGAGCCGGCGCGCTGGCCATCGCGGAGTACGGCTCCTGGTCGATCGCCTACAAGGCCATGGCGGGCTGCATGATCGTCGGCATCCTGACGACGCTCTTGTCGCGGGAACCCGAAGGCAGCACTCGCGTGGACCTGCACGAGAGCGGGACGCCGTGGCAGCGGGTGATTCACTGGCTGTCGACGGCGGTGGTCGGGCCGTTCGTCGACTTCTTCCGGCGCTTCGGCAGGTTCGCCATACTGCTGCTGGCATTCGTCGCGACATACCGGATAAGCGATTACGTGCTCGGGATTCTCGCCAACCCGTTTTATCTCGCGATCGGGTTCACCAAGATCGAGATCGCCAGCGTCGCCAAGGTCTACGGGCTGTGGCCCTCGCTGTTCGGCACCGCGGCCGGCGCGTGGGCGATCCTGCGCTTCGGGCTGGCACGCTGCGTCGTCCTGGCCACGGTTCTCATTGCGAGCACCAACCTGTTCTTTGCCGCCATGTCGATTACCGGCGCCACGCTGTTGATGCTGACCGTGACGATCAGCGCCGACAACTTCGCGATGGGTTTCGGCGGCACCGTCCTGATCGCGTACCTGTCGAGCCTGACGAACCTGTCGTTCACCGCGACGCAATACGCGCTGTTGAGCTCGGTCAGCACCTTCTTCGGCAAGTTGACGGCCGGCTACTCCGGCGAGGTGCAGGAATGGATCGGCTGGACCGGTTTCTTCCTGTACGCGGCCCTGCTCGGTGTACCGGCGATCCTGCTGTCGGTGTTCGTCGCGCGACACTATGACGAACTGGTCACGGAGCGGGAATGAACGCCCCGCCCACCCAGCGCGTCAGCGTCGGCCGCCTCGACGAGATCGACGATCCCGGCTGCCGCGAGTTCACGATCGGCGAGGGCGACTGGCCGTTTCGCGGCTTCGTCGTGCGACAGGGTGATGCGGTGTATGCCTACCAGAACTACTGTATGCACGTCGGGCATCCGCTGAACTTCAAGCCCGACAGTTTCCTGACGAAAGACAAGAGCCTGATCATCTGCGCGTCGCACGGCGCGCTCTACGAGATCGACAGCGGCCTCTGCGTCGCCGGCCCGTGCCCCGGCAAGACGCTGCGCGCGCTGCCGGTGCGCGTCGAAGACGGCGAGGTGATCGTCGAGGGGCCGGTCTCGGCCTGACGCCGGCGGCGGGACTACTCGGCCTTCTCGAGAATCTCGAGCGGATCGTGCCAGCCGACCGGCAGTTCGCCGGAGTCGTCCCTGTCGAAGTCCTCGGGATCCATGTCGACGGAACCGGACCAGTCCTCCGGCGCCCGGATTCGCTCGACCAGCATGCCGGTCCAGGTCTCGAGGTCCACTTCGTCGATGGTGCCGTCGAAATACTGCAGCTCGACGGTGCCATCCTGCTCGTCGACGGCGACGACCTCGAACAGCGCGCCGTTGCTGCGGCGATACCAGTACCCGATGACCGGGGATGCGACTGCCATGGCGTCATCCTCAAGAACGATAGGCTGGCGAACATCCCTGTGCGCGAATCGGGCGTCCTTTCACTAGGTATAGATGATCCGCCGACGATGGCAAGCCGCGGGCGCGGCGACTGGCGAGGCGGGGTCGAGGCAGTCCTCGCAGGGTGCTGATATCGCGGGCTAAACGCGTTCGAGCCGCCAGTCGAAAATATTATGGCCGCGCTTCAGGCCGCGACGCTCGAATTTCGTCGTCGGCCGGTCCAGCGGTCGGTCGCCGCCGTGCTGCCGCCGTTCGCGACACGAAAAATCGGGCGAGCGTGCAATTACGTCGTCGATGTGCTCTGCGTAATTCGCCCAGTCGGTTGCGATGTGCAGCTGGCCGTGAGGCCCGAGCTTGCGCGCCGCGAGTTCCATGAAGGCCAGGTTGACGATGCGCCGCTTGTGATGGCGCTTCTTAGGCCACGGGTCGGGGAAGTACAGGTTGATCCGTGACAGCGCGCCGTCGGGTATCTGTCGTTCGAGAACCTCGAGTGCATCGTGGGCGACCAGGCGCAGGTTGTCGATACCGGCCGCCTCGATCTGCAGCAGGCAGTGCCCGATGCCGGGCTCGTGTACCTCGATGCCGATGAAATTTCGCTCCGGGGATGCGGCCGCCTGCTCGACCAGCGTCTCGCCGTTGCCGAAGCCGATCTCGAGCACGCAGGGCGCGTCGCGCCCGAACAGCCCGGCAAGCGCAAGCGCCCGGCCGTCGTAGTCGATGCCGTAGCGAGGCCACAGCTCTGCGAGCGCGCGCTGCTGCGCCGCGGTGAGGCGGCCGCTGCGGCGAACGAAGCTGCGGACGGTGCGTGGCTGGTCGGTCAACGGCGAAGCGGCGGAACCCGGGGACCGCCATTGTCCCCGGCCGCCGCCGCCCTTGTACAGGGAACGCGACCGCCGGGCGCGCCCGCGCTCAGCGCGGCCGACCGAAGGCGAAAGCGAGCAGGCCGCCGGCCAGCAGCGACCAGCCCAGCGGCGGCAGCGTGCCGACGGCGAGCAGCAGCGTGCCGCAGATCGTTGCCGTGCCGGCGCCGACCAGCAGGAATCGCTGGCGGCGCTGAGTCTCGAGCTGGCGTTCAATGCGCCTGAGCTCGGCCGACGAGACGCTGATCGCGAGCCTGCCTTCCGCGGCCTGGTCGGCGATGTGCTTCAGCGCGCCGGGCAGTTCCCGCAGCACCTCGCGGAGCTGCGGCAGGTTGTCGCGTATGCTGTCGATGACCGCCCGGCCGCCGACCTGCTCGTCCATCCAGCGGCGGAGCACCGGCTGCGCGGTCTTCCACAGGTCGAGTTCCGGGTACAGCTCGCGGCCGAGTCCCTCGATGTTCAGGAGCGTCTTCTGCAGCAGGATGAGCTGCGGCTGTACCTCCATGTTGAAGCGACGTGCCGTCTCGAACAGGCGTATCAGCACCTGGGCGAACGAGATCTCCGCCAGCGGCTTGTTGAAGATCGGCTCGCAGACCGTGCGTACCGCGGACTCGAGCTCGTCGATCCGGGTGTCCTGCGGCACCCAGCCCGAGTCGATGTGCAGCCTGGCGATCTTGTAGTAGTCGCGTTCGAAGAAAGCGAGGAAATTCTCCGCGAGGTAGCGCTGGTCGACCGCGGTCAGCGTACCGACGATGCCGAAATCGACGGCGGCGTAGCGCGGGTGCTCGGGATCGTCGACCTGCACGAATATGTTGCCGGGGTGCATGTCCGCGTGGAAGAAATTGTGCCGGAAGACCTGCGTGAAAAAGATCTCGACGCCGTTCTCCGCGAGCACCTGGATGTTCGTGCCCGCCGCCCGGAGGGCCGTCATGTCGCTGATCGGGACGCCGTAGATCCGTTCCTGTACGAGCACCTCCGGCCGGCAGTAGTCCCAGAAGACCTCCGGGACATACAGCAGGTCGGAGCCCGCGAAGTTGCGCTTGAGCTGGGCGGCATTGGCGCCCTCGCGCATCAGATCCAGCTCGTCGATGACCGTCTTCTCGTATTCGGCCACGACCTCGAGCGGGCGCAGCCTCTTGCCATTGGCCCAGTAGCGATCCGCCAGCTCGGCGATGGCATACAGCACCTCGAGATCCCGCTCGATCATGCCCCGCACGCCCGGGCGCAGCACCTTGACGATGACCTCGCTGCCGTCCTGCAGCGCGGCGCCGTGGACCTGGGCGATGGAAGCGGCCGCGAGCGGCGTCTCGTCGAAGCGCGAGAACACCTGCTGTACCGGCCGCTCGTAGGCACCGTCCAGTATCGCCAGGGCCTCGGCGGTCGGGAACGGCGGCACCTGGTCCTGCAGTTTCGCCAGCTCGTCGGCAATGTCCGGCGGCAGCAGGTCGCGGCGCGTCGACACCGCCTGGCCGAACTTGACGAAGATCGGGCCGAGCTCCTCGAGCGCGAGGCGCAGCCGTTTGCCGACGGGCTCGGAGACGTCGCGCGCGCGCGGGAACAGGTAGAACACGAAGCGCAGCGGCCGCAGGAAGTGCGTCTGCTTGATGATCTCGTCGAGCCCGTGACGTACGAGCACGCGCTGAATCGTCAGCAGGCGCAGCAGCGTGCGCCGCCGTCGCAGCACGCGCCGGATCATGCGTCGTGGTCCCGGGCCCGTGACTCGAGCAGCGCGATGCGCGCCTCGACGCGCGCAACGTCGTCGCGCAGCGTCTGGACCTTGCCACCGAACTCGTCGACCTCGTAGCGGCTCGGGACGGTGCGGCTCTCTTCCTGCAGGTATTCGCTGAGGTTCTGGCGGAAGGTGTCTTGCGCGTCGCGGCTCCATCGACCCACGCCGCGCAAGACGTCGCCGATACCGTGCGCCGCCACGTCGCCGACCACGTTGGCGAGCTGCTCTTCCCAGTCCGGGCGGCCGTGGTGCAGAAGCTCGCGAAAATCGTTGGCGACGACGGCATCGCCGGTCAGCTCGACGGTGCCGTCGCGGACCAGCGCCTCGCCGTCGTCGCCGGCGAGAAACGCGAGCGACAGGAGCGAGCCGGTAATCACCGCATCGGGCTCGTCGACGCCGATCGTGGTCAGTTCCAGGCGCGCGCCGCTGACGGTCAGGGCGACGCTGAGCGCGGTGTTGCGGACGCGTATCGCGACGGTGCGCCCGTCCAGCCTCTTGCAGAGCGCGCGCGCCGGCGTGGATTCACCGATCTGCCGGTTGACGAGTTCGACCGCCGGTCGGAAGAGCGCGAGCAGCGGGTCCATCAGATGCGGTACCCGCTGTGCAGGGCGACGATGCCGCCGGCGAGGTTGCGGTAGCGGCAACGCTCGAACCCGGCATCCTGCATCATCTGCACGAGCGCCTCCTGGTCGGGGTGCATGCGGATCGACTCGGCGAGATAGCGGTAGCTGGCGTCGTCCTTCGCCACCAGCTTGCCGAGCAGGGGCAGCACCCGGAACGAGTAGAGGTCGTAGGCGGGCTTGAGCGCATCGGCCGGCTGCGAGAACTCGAGGATCAGCAGCCGCCCCCCGGGCTTCAGGACGCGCCACATCGACTCGAGGGCGCGCATCTTGTCGGTTACGTTGCGCAGGCCGAATGCGATCGTGATGCAGTCGAAGCTCAAGTCGGCGAAAGGCAGCTGCTCCGCGTCGACCTGTGCGATGGCGAGGTTGCCGGCGACGCCCGCATCGACGAGGCGGCGCCGACCTTCGCGCAGCATGCTGGCGTTGATATCGGCCAGCACGACCTGGCCGCTGGCGCCGACCTGGCGGAGGAAGCGCAACGCGAGGTCGCCGGTGCCGCCGGCCAGGTCCAGCACGCGCTGGCCGCGGCGCACGGCCGCCTGTTCCACCGTGTAGCGCTTCCACAGGCGGTGCAGACCGCCGGACATCAGGTCGTTCATCAGGTCGTAGCGGCCGGCTACCGAATCGAACACGCCGCGCACGCGGCGTGCCTTCTCACCGCGCGGCACCTGCTCGAAGCCGAAATGCGTCCTGTCGTCCGTCATGCGTCACCGGGGTCGGGAGTGCGGCGAGCATAACCCGCGGCTCGCAGGCGGTCGAGATAGTCTGCCCAGCGTCGCCCGTAGTCGCGCCCGAGTTCGTGCAGGTAACGAAAGGAATAGAGCCCGGTGTCATGGCCGTCGTCGAACCTGAGCCGCAGCGCATAGCGCCCGACGGGTTCCACGCCGACGATGCGTACGTCTTCCTTGCCGGTCTGCAGCACCTCCTGGCCCGGGCCGTGTCCCTTGACCTCGGCCGACGGCGAGCAGACGCGCAGGTACTCGAAGGGCAGGTCGTAACTCGCGCCGTCGTCGAAGCTGATCGTCAGGCAACGCGAGCCCTTGCGCAGTCGGATCTCGGTAGGGGTCGGGTCCATGACAGCGGGCCGCCGTCAGAGGATGTAACGGCTCAGGTCTTCGTTCTTCGACAGCTCGGCCAGGTGAGCGTCGACGTATTCGCCGTCGATGACGACCTTGCTGCCGCTCTTGTCGGAAGCCTCGAACGACACCTGCTCCAGCAGACGCTCCATGACCGTGTGCAGTCGCCGCGCGCCGATGTTCTCCGTGGTCTCGTTGACGTGGAAGGCCACCTCGGCCAGGCGGCGCACGCCGTCGTCGGTGAACTCGAGGTCCACGTCCTCGGTGGCAATCAGCGCCTTGTACTGCGAGGTCAGCGACGCGTCGGGTTCCGTCAGGATGCGCACGAAGTCCTCGGTCCTCAGGGACTTGAGTTCGACGCGGATCGGGAAACGGCCCTGCAGCTCCGGGATCAGGTCCGACGGCTTGGCGACATGAAACGCGCCGGAGGCAATGAACAGGATATGATCGGTGCGCACCATGCCGAACTTCGTGTTGACCGTGCATCCCTCGACCAGCGGCAGCAGGTCGCGCTGCACGCCCTCGCGCGACACGTCGGCGCCAATCGTCTCGGAGCGCCGTGCGACCTTGTCGAGCTCGTCGAGGAACACGATGCCGTGCTGCTCGACGGCCTCGAGGGCCTGCGCCTTCAGCTCCTCCTCGTCGACCATCTTCGCGGCTTCCTCGTCGGTCAGGAGCTTCATCGCCTCCGCGACCTTGAGCTTGCGCGTCTTCCTCTTGTTGCCGGAGAGGTTCTGGAACATGCCCTGCAGCTGGCTGGTCATCTCCTCCATGCCGGGCGGTGCCATGATCTCGACGCCGACGGGGATGGCCTGGATCTCGATCTCGACCTCCTTCTCGTCGAGGTCGCCCTCGCGCAGCATCTTGCGGAATTTCTGCCGCGTCTCGCCGCGGTCGGCCCGGTCCGGTTCGTCATAGGTCTCGTGCGGGCTGCGCGGCAGGAGCGCGTCCAGCAGGCGCTCCTCGGCGGCATCCTCGGCCCGGTGGCGCACCTTGGTCATGGCGTCCTCGCGCGTCATTTTAACGGCGATGTCTACCAGATCGCGGACGATACTGTCGACTTCGCGGCCGACATAGCCGACCTCGGTGAACTTCGTCGCCTCCACCTTGATGAACGGCGCACGCGCGAGGCGCGCCAGGCGCCGCGAGATCTCGGTCTTGCCGATGCCGGTCGCGCCGATCATCAGGATGTTCTTCGGCGTGATCTCGCTCCTGAGCGGCTCGTCCACCTGCACCCGCCGCCAGCGGTTCCTGAGCGCGATGGCGACCGCGCGCTTGGCCTCGTCCTGGCCGATGATGTGCTTGTCCAGTTCCTGGACGATTTCTCGGGGGGTCATCTGGGACATGGACTATTCCTGACCGCCGTCGGCCGACGGCAGCTCCTCGATCACGATGTTGCGGTTGGTGTACACGCAGATGTCGGCGGCGATCCCCAGCGCGCGCTCGACGATATCGCGCGCGCCGAGATCGGTGTTGTTGAGCAGCGCCATCGCCGCGGCCTGGGCATACGGGCCGCCGGAGCCGATGGCCATCAGGTCGTTCTCCGGCTCGATGACGTCACCGTTGCCGGAGACGATGAACGACGCCTCGGCGTCGGCAACGCACAGGAGCGCCTCCAGCCGGCGCAGCCGCCGGTCGGTGCGCCAGTCCTTGGCGAGCTCGATGGCGGCGCGCGTCAGGTTGCCGTATTGCTCGAGCTTGGTCTCGAACAGCTCGAAGAGCGTGAACGCATCGGCGGTGCCGCCGGCGAATCCCGCGATGACGCGGCCGCCCGCCAGGCGC
This sequence comes from Woeseia sp., assembly GCA_041624755.1. Classification (GTDB taxonomy): domain Bacteria; phylum Pseudomonadota; class Gammaproteobacteria; order Steroidobacterales; family Woeseiaceae; genus Woeseia. Next base: position 9,556 of record JBFJUJ010000065.1, read on the forward strand.
CGGACCTTGCGGGCGTTGCCCTTCATGACGGTGTTTCCCATGCTGACCTGGCCGTCTCCGGCCATGGCCACATGGTTGCCACGACGTACCGAGACGATCGTCGTGCCGCGGAATTGTTGCATGTCGTCGAGTTCCTGGGGGTTGCCGCGTCGCCGCGACGGGGACGCGATTGCGCTACGGGCGCCCGGCGCCGCGCCGGGCTTCAGCCGGAGCGGCGCCCGGTTTTCCGCGCCGCGGATCGGGCCCGGGCGCGCGGGTGCGTGCGGTCGTATATCTGGGCCAGGTGCTGGAAATCAAGGTGCGTATAGACCTGGGTCGTGCTGATGTTGGCGTGGCCGAGCAGCTCCTGGACGCCGCGCAGGTCGTGGCTCGATTCGAGCAGGTGCGTCGCGAAGGAATGGCGCAGCAGGTGCGGGTAGACGCGGGCGTCGATGCCCCGCTTGCGGGCCCAGTGGGCAACGCGCTGCTGCACCGCGCGCCGGCTGAGCCGCCGGCCGGTCCTGCTCACGAACAGTGCCGGCTCGCCGTCCGGCGCGAGCCGCGGCCGCTCTTTCTGCCAGCTACGGAGGGCCTCGCGCGCCTTGCTGCCGACCGGCACGACGCGCTCCTTGTTGCCCTTGCCGGTCACGCGCACGAGGCCGTCCGGCAGGTCGACGTCGCCGAGGTCGAGACCGGTCAGCTCGGCGAGCCGCAGCCCGGAGGAGTAGAACAGCTCGAGGATGGCGCGATCGCGTGCGACCAGCGGCCCGTCTCCCTCGATGTCCAGCAGGCGCGCCATGCGGTCGGCGTCGAGGCTGCCGGGCAGCCGCTTGCCGGACTTCGGCGCGCGAACGCCCGCGACCGGGTTGCGGCCGACCGCCCCTTCGCGCCGCAGGTAGCGGAAGAAGCTGCGCGCCGCGGACAGGCGACGCTGGATGCTGCGGGCGGCCAGGCCCTTGCGGTAGCAGGCTGCGCTGAACGTGCGGATGTGCTGCTCGTCGAGGTCCCGCCAGGCGTCGATGCCCTGCGTATCGCACCACGCGGCCAGCGCCTCGAGGTCGCGGCGGTAGCTCGTGCAGGTCAATGGCGAGAGCCGGCGCTCCAGGGCCAGGTGGCCCAGGAAGGCCGCGATCTGCCCGGTATCGTGGTCGCGCAACGCGGGCTCCCCGGACGTGGGCTAGTAGCGCCGCAGCGCGGCGGCCACGAGATCGCCGATGCGAGCCAGGAAGTCGATGCTCATGCCCGGGTGGAAGCGCTTGGCATCGGCGCTGCCGACGGCGAGGAAGCCACTCTGCGACTGCTTGCCGAGCGGCACCAGCGCTACCGAGCCGATCTCGTCGGCGTCGGCCGGGAACAGGAAGTCGCGCTGCGCGTCGCGGACCTGGCCGCAGCGCGGCGTATCGCTTTCGAGGAAAGTGGAAAACGCCCCGAGGGCCGGGTCGTCTCGCTCTATCGGGCGCAGGAAGCGCGAGGCCTGTGCGCCGGCAGCGGGCACGCCGTCGGTGAACAGGACCAGCACCGACTGGTCGGCGCCGAAACCGGTCCGCAGCGCCTGCTCGACGGTCGCCAGCGTGTTCTCGAGGCTGTCGGCCGCCAGCAGCTCGAGGGCCAGGGCGTGGATCTTGGCGACGAGCGCGTCGTTGCTGCGGGCGACGTCGACGAGTTCCCTGAGCCGGCGTTCGAGCCGCACGTCCTTCTGCCGCAGCACGGAGACCTGGCGCTCGACCAGGGACACCGTGCCGCCGGTCACGTGGGGAAGCCTGAGCGCGCCGAGCAGTGAATTGTGGCGTTCGAAAAAGTCGGGGTTCGCCGCCAGGAAATCGTGTACCGCCTGTTCCGAGATCGTCTCCTCGACGAATTCGGACCTGCTTTGCGTGCTCATGGGGCGCGAATGTCTCCTTATACTAACGCGGTATCACCGTACCGCCCGAGCCGACGGGGTTCGCCGCCGGCGAAAGCTTAGCACGATCGGCAGCGATGCCCGGCGGGCCGCCGGCCGATGGACTTTTACCCTCCGCGCCGGTAGTTTACATAAACTTTCGAACAACGAATAAAGTCTGACCCCGGGGACAATCGATGCGTCACATCATGGTCATGAATGCCAAGGGCGGCTGCGGCAAGAGCACGCTCGCCACCAACCTCGCTGCCTACTACGCCGACGAAGGCTGGTCCGTCGCACTGGCCGACTACGATCCGCAGCGATCCAGCCTGGACTGGCTGGATCGGCGCCCTGCCGACCGGCCCGAGATCGCCGCCGTCGCCGGTTTCGAGGACGGCCTGAAGCACGCGCCGCGATCGGCCGACTACGTGATCATCGACGCGCCGGCGCGATCGCACGGCACGGAGCTGACGGAGCTCGTGCGCCATGCCGAGACGATCATCGTGCCGGTACTGCCATCGCCGATCGACATACAGGCCTCGGACCGCTTCATCAAGGAACTCAAGGGCGTCGGCAAGATCGAGCGCAAGCAGGCCAAGATCGGTGTCGTGGCCAATCGCGTGCGCGAGTACACGCTGATCTTCGAAGAGCTCGACACGCACCTGACGAACGCGAAGGTGCCCTACCTGGCCGCACTGCGCGAG
>JBFJUJ010000066.1:0-12108 GCA_041624755.1 Woeseia sp.
CCGGCGTGCTGACCGGCAAGGGCGCATCCTACGGCGGCAGCGCCGTGCGCAAGGAGGCGACGGGCTACGGCTGCCTGTACTTCTGCGAACACATGCTCGATTACCACGGTGAGGGCCTTGAGAACAAGCGCATCGCGATCAGCGGCAGCGGCAATGTCGCGCTGCACGCCGCCGAGAAGGCGCTGGAGAAAAAGGCCGTGGTCGTCACACTGAGCGACTCCGACGGCACGATCTGCGTGAAAGACGGGCTGACCGCGGAGCAACTCGAATCCGTCAAGAAACTGAAGGAGCGCCGCAACGGTCGCCTCAAGGAGTTCGCAGAATCCAGCGGCGAAGTCGAGTACCGCGAGGGGGCCAAACCCTGGTCGGTCGAGTGCGACATCGCCATGCCCTGCGCGACACAGAACGAGCTGTCGGCCGACGACGCGAAATGCCTGATCGACCACGGCGTTATCGCCGTCTGCGAGGGCGCGAACATGCCGACCACGCGCGAGGCCATGGACCTGCTCCGGGAAAAGAAGGTGCTGCTCGCGCCGGGCAAGGCCGCCAATGCCGGCGGCGTAGCCGTGAGCGGCCTCGAACTCAGCCAGAACGCGATGCGGATCAGCTGGTCGCACGACGAAGTCGACAGGCGGCTCAAGGGCATCATGGAGAACATACACAGGCGCTGCATCGAGCACGGCGAGAGCAACGGCTACGTGGACTATGTCCGGGGCGCGAATATCGCGGGCTTCGACAAGGTCGCCACGGCCATGCTCGCCTACGGCGTGGTCTAGCAAGCCCCTCGTCCCATTCGCCGGCGCTAGACGATCCCCCGCGCCTCCTTGATCAGGTCGTAGGCAGTATTGATCTCGCGCGTCCGTTCCTCGGCCACGGCGCGCATGCTCTCGGGCAGGCCGCGCGAGGCCAGCTTGTCGGGATGGTTCTCACTCATCAGCTTGCGGTAGCGGCGCTTGATCTCCGCCGGGCTGGCGTCGGGCGAGAGCCCCAGCGCTTCGTAGGCATCGTCCAGCCGCTGCCGCGGGGGCGGTCCGCCGGTCGGCCCGGCGGCGGCGGCGCGCAGCAACGCTTCGAGCTGCGCCACGTCCCGCTCCTGCAGCCCCAGCCGCCGCGCCACGCGCACGAGCATCGCGTGCTCCGCCGGGTGCAGGCGGCCGTCCGCGGCGACGGCCATGACCTGGAGCTGCAGGAACAGCTGGATCAGCGGCGCGCGGCCGCGCGCGATGCCGGCAAAGGTATCGACCGCCTCGTCCAGGTCGAAATCCGGCGCCTTGCCCCGATTGAAAGCCGCCTTCGCCGCGTCGCGCTGCTCGCGTGACAGCCTGAGTTGCGCGAACATCTGCTCGACTGCGCGGATCTCGTCACGGGTGACGACGCGGTCAGCCTTGCACAGGGCCCCCATGACGGCAAACGTCGAGTCGAGCAGCTGCGACTGCGCGACCTGCAGGCTGCCGAGTATGGAATGCTGGAAGGCGCGCGCGACGACGTAGCCGATCGCTCCGCCGATGAAAAGCCCCGGTATCCCGCCGGCAATCGCGCCGATGACGGCGCCGATGACGATAGCTAGCATGCGGCGAGTCTACCAGCGACGTGACGCCTGCGGACCTGCTTGCCTGCGATCGCGCCGGTGGCTTCGCAGCCGGTCGCAGCGGTATTCTGTGCATAATTGCAACCCATTCGTTGCGCCACGTATCACTACCTGGTCCCGGCGCACCCGACCCGACGGAGCCCTGTCATGACGCAAATCCTGCGTGCGATCACCACGGCCGCCATCCTGTTCCCGGCAATGTCCGTCACGCATGCCGACGAGGACTGGATCGCGAGGAGCGATGCCAATGCCAGGCTCGTCCTCGACTCGATTGCCAGGTTCGCTCCCGAGGGCGCGGGCGGTATCGGCGTCGACGGTCTCGACGAGGAGATCCTCGACCTCGAGGCCGGGATCCATGAGCGCACGCAGGAGGAAACGAAGCAGGTTCTGGCTGCGCTGCGCATCCGGCTGGCCGAGGAGGACGATGCGAAGGTTCGCCAGGACCTCGAGATCCTGATCGGATCCGTCGAAGACGGCATGGAGAGCCGGCGCCTGAACCGGGAGCTGCTGCTGCCCTATCACAACATCCCGATGCGCGTGTTCCAGGGTATCCGCGCCCTGATCGACCCGCAGGTTCCGGCGGAACGGTACCCGGCCGCGATCGTCAGGATGCGGCGCTACGCGGGACTCGAGGACGGCTATGAGCCGATTGCCGAACTGGCGAAAGCGCGCACGCGCGAGCGCTTCGACGTCGACGGCCTCGAGGGTCCGTACCGCGGCGAAGTCGAGCAGGACCTGGAGCGCGCCAATACGCTTATCGACGGCATCGGGCAGCTGCTGGCGGGCACCGGGCTCGACGGCTGGCGTGAGCCCTACGACGTCCTCGCCGGCCAGCTGCGCGACTACGGCGACTGGGTGCGCGCGGAGATACTGCCGCGCAGCCGCGACGACTATCGCCTGCCGCCGGCACTTTATGCCGATGCGCTGAAGAACTGGGGTGTCGACGAGGACCCGGAGGAACTGATCCAGGTGGCGACGCACGGCTACATGGACATCCGCAACGAGATGATGGTCATCGCCGACCTCGTCGCGGCGGAGAATGGCTACGAGTCCGGCGACTACCGCGACGTCATCCGCCAGCTCAAGCTCGAAGGTCCGATCGACGGCGACAGGATGCTCGATCACTACCAGTCGATCCTCGAGGAGATCGAGGCGATTATCGTCGAGCACGAGATCATCAGCCTGCCGCAGCGTCCCGCCGGAATCCGCTTCGCCTCCGCCGCCGAAACAGCCGCGCAGCCGGCGCCGCATCTCGACGTACCGCGGCTCCTGGGCAACACGGGCGAATACCCGTATTTCGTCATCCCGCTCATCGAGCAGAACGGCGACGGCAGCTGGCCGCAGACCGACGACACCTACGTCGCCGGCTCGTGGACCCTGACCGCACACGAGGCGCGTCCCGGTCACGAGATGCAGTTTTCGAGCATGATCGAAGCGGAAGTGCCGATCGCCCGCGCGCTGTTCGCGTTCAACAGTGCCAACGTCGAGGGCTGGGGCCTGTATGCCGAAGCGATCACGAAGCCCTACATGCCGCTCGAAGCTCAGCTGATCTCGCTGCAGTACCGGCTGATGCGCGCCGCAAGAATGTTCCTCGACCCGATGCTGAACTTGGGCCTCATCACGCCGGCCGAGGCCAAGCGTCTCATCGTGGAGGATGTGGGAATCGGCGAGAGCTGGGCGCAGAACGAGATCGAGCGCTACACCTACCGGATACCGGGCCAGGCGACGGCCTACTACTACGGCTACACGAAGCTGCAGGCGCTGCGGACGCAGGCCGAGATCGCGCTCGGCGACGACTTCGACCAGCGTGCCTTCCACGACTTCATCCTCGCGCAGGGGCTGCTGCCGCCGGACATCCTGAAGAAGGCCGTCATGGAAGAATTCGTGCCGGCCGCGCGGCAGGACGCCGTCGCCGACTGAGGGCGAAGACCGCCTAGAAGGTAAAGGGCTTGCCGTCCGGCTTGTCGTCCGGCAGGTATTTCCGCCTGAGCGCATCGTGCCGCGACGGCGGGAATTCCTCGACGATGACGCGGCGCACGTGATTGGCCGCGATCATTACCCGGTCGCCGGCAATCTTGTCGAGCGCCCTCGCGTCCTCGAGCGCTTCGCGCGCCTCGGTCAGAACCCGCGGCTTCACCGAGTCGGCCCGGCCGTGCAGGCGCTTCAGGCGCCGTTCGGCGGCCGACACCGCATTCCGCGCCCTGGCGCCCAGCCGTCGCGCCGCGCGCAGGTCGCGCACGGTTTCGCGGAGCTGGCCGCGGGACGAACGGCGGTAGATCGCCGTACCGACCGACACGGCCACGATCACCAGCAGGCCGAGCGCGACGGCCAGGCCCCAGTGCTGGCGCAAAGACTCGGCCGTCAGCGCTACTTGCGCTTCCACTGACCGTCTTCACGGTACCACCAGCCGCGGTCCGCCTTCGCGATCCAGCGCTCGGCGAAGGTCCGCCGGATATCGTCCTGCCATTCCGGGCGACCGTTCAGGCGCGCAATCTCGGCATAGAGCGCGTTCCAGTCGCTGTTCTGCGCGGCGACGAGCTGCACGACCCTGTTGCGTTCGCTGAGCGGTATCAGCCCGCGATCGCGAAAGTCGATCAGCCCCGCGTCGGTCAGACCGATCGCGCCGGAATCGTAATACGGCTTGAGCTCCGGGAAGCGCCTGGCCAGTGAGTCCTCGAGCGCGGTCTTCTCCGGCGACGGCCGGTCGAAGTCGATGCGATCCTGGGCACGGGCGTCGCTGACCAGGAAGCTCGACAGGCGGTATGCCAGCGCGAGCGGCACGGGTTGTTCGCCGACGCGTGACTGCGTGTCGCCCGACGGCGATTTGCTGTCCTCGCCGCGCACCTTGTCGATGATGCGGTCCGCAGCCTCGATCGCGGCGGCCTCCGGAAAATAGACGTTGATGGTCACGCAGGCCGCCACGAATACGGCAAGCGTGATCATGGCTGCGGAGGTAACTCTGTTCATGAGGATCGATCTCCAGTTGTCGTACGCTGTCGACAGTGCCGCTATTTTACAACCCGCGCATCGCTGCGGGTAATCCTGACCAGTTGCCGCACCAGGGCTTCCCAGCTCACGCGGTCGCGATAGCCGACGACATCGATGCGCGGCAACCCCTTGCCCCTGACGATGTAGTAGCCGCGGCCGGCCGGCTGCCCGTCGGCACGGCCGGCCGGGCCGGCCCCGCTCATGGCGCAAACCCCGTCGCGGAGGAGGCAGCGCAGCGCGATGCGGTCATAGGCGAACACCTCGAAGAACTGCAGGAAGCCGCTCGACAGAACGGCCGCCGCGCCGCCGCCGCCAACGCTCGCCAGGTTCTCGACCGCGCGCTGGCTGATGCGGTGCGGCGACGGATCGTCCGGCGGCGTATACACGTGCAGGTCCATCGCCTGGGCCTCCCAGCCGGCCATGCGCAAGCCTGTCACGTCGCCGCTTAACCGCCCCTGAATGAGCCCGAAGGAGAACGTGCTGGTCAGCCGCTCGAGGTCGAGTAGCCGCAGCCGGACATCCGCCTGCAGTCGCGGCACGCGGCCGAAGGGCTGCGCGATGCGCAGATTCGACACCTCGATGTCGCCGTCGAAGGCACGCGCGGTGAGGCTGCCGCCGACCGTCATGGCGTTGCCCTCGTATTGCAGCAGCGGCAGCCGCCCGGACAGCGATCCGGAAAACGCGGGCCAGCCGAACGCGCCGGTCAGCTGGCCGAGCTGTATCGGTTCCAGCTCGGCGTCGAGCAGGCCGCTGGCATCGTCGGTGCCGTAATCGTTCATGACCAGCCTGTTGACGACGAGCGCGCCTCCCATGGTCGGGATACGCAGCGGCTCGAGCAGGACGAGATCGTCGCCGCCCAGTCGCAGGCTGACCCCGGCGCCCTGCATGATGATGTTGTGCAGGTTCGCGGCGGCCCACTCGAGGCGACTCGGGGCCGCGTCGTCGGGATCGCGACCCGCTCCGGGCCAGTTCAGCGTTCCGCTCAGGCCGTATACCGCGAAACGTCGCTGGCGATCGTCCAGGATCAGGTCGGTGAGCTCGAGCTGCGCCGAGTCGATCGCGCTGTCCCTGACGGCGATCGAGCCGGATACCCGGCCGGCGGTTTCGAGATCGCCGAGCATCGTGCCGGCCGCGAGTATCTGCAGAACGCTCGTGTAAACCGTCTCCACCGCGGTATCGATGACCTCGAAGTGTCCGCTGTCGAGCGTCGCCGGCGCGTCCCCGCGCGGCACGGAGATGCTGGCGCTGCCCGAGACTCCGACCGTGGAGTCCTGCACCAGGTTGAATTCCCCGACGTCGAAGACGACGAGGTCCTCCGTGCGCACGTCCCCGAGCCTGAGGCGAACAGCGTGCTCCGCAAGATTGGCGTACACGGGCTCGATATAGACCTCGCCGCGATCGGCGAAGATCTCGACGTCGAAGCGCCAGGCGCCGGCGGACCTGGCAACGGTCAGTCCGACCGCGCCGCCGACGGCGGCCCCGACCAGTGTGCCCGCGTCGTTGGACAGGGAGGCGTCGGTCAGCTTCGCGTCCATTCGAAGCCGCGTGAGCCCGGACTCCTCCGCGCGCAGCGTGCCGTCCAGGTCGGCGAAGCCGGACGTCTCCAGCTCGCCGGTATCGACGCCGAAGGTCCGGGCGAGGTCGACCAGGCCGCCGATCTCGAGCCGCTCGCCGGCGAATCGCAGCTCGCTGCCGGCCGCAGCCGTCGTGCCGTCGAGACGGAGCTCGCCACCGGCGACGGCGAGCCCGGTCACGTCGAACTGCAGGCCGCCGCTGTCGCGCTCGTAGTCGAAGTTCGCGGCGACCGTCTGCCGGCCGATGCCCGGGAAATCGGCGGTCAGCGCTGCCGCGCGGCAGCGGATACGACTGCGCGAGAGCAATACCTGCCCGCATGCCACCGCGCTATCTGCCAGCTCGATACCGGCCGCGGGGACCTCGATACGGCCGACGCGGACCGCGCCGCGCAGCCCGTCATCGGACAGCTCGAAGGACGCGTGCAGCTCGTCCAGTCGCCAGTCGGCGGCTTCGATACGCTCCGCCCGGAATTCCAGCACCGCGGGTTCATCGGCGAGGAGCGGCGTTACCGCGAGCAGGACCGCGAGCGCGGCTGCGGAGACACGGCCCCTCACGGACCGCCGCCTGCGGCGGTACTGCCCGGGGCCGCCGTTACCCCCCGGGCAGCGCGCGCGGCGTGCACGAATCACCGCGCGCCTTGACAGCGCGCCACCTCGAAGCAGAGATCATCGCCGCCGAGCGGGATGCGCCCGGTCTTGTCGAGAATACCCTCGAGCAGCAGGTTGGCGATGTCGGCGCCGTCGTCGACGGTGACGAGCGTTACGTGGTCCATCGACCGCTCCTCGCCAACGAACTGTGCTCCGCCGGTCGTCGCCAGGCGGATGTAATCGCGGCCGCGGCGCTCGACGTGGGAATACGCGTGGAAGTGTCCGCTGAAGACGGTGTACGGCCGGCCGGCCAGCGCATCCTCGATGGCCGCAAATGCGGCCAGGTCCTCCCGCAGCCACAGTGGCTTGTGCATGAAGAGGAACGTCCAGCGTACGTCCGCATGGTCGGCCAGGACGCCGAGGAAATAGTCTGCCTGTTCGCCGGTGATGTTGCCGGCCAGCCGCTCCGGCATGCGACCGTAGTCGGTGGCCAGGAAAGCCTCCCGCCCCTCCTCGTCCATGACCCTGATGGCGTGATTGCGTGCCTCGAAGATCGCCTGCGCCTCCGCGGGTGGCGCATCCTCGGTATCGAGCACGAGAAAGAGCACGTCCTTGTAGACGAAATGGTAATAACGCCGCCCGTAGCGTTCGTCCCAGACCCGCTGCAGCGTCTGGCCCGTCAGGTCGTGATTGCCGCCGACGTAGAAGACCGGCGCCCGCGCCCGCCGCGCGCGCCGGTCGAAGGAATCCCACTGGGCGGCGATCTCGTCGAGATCCTCCGTCTCGCCCTCGATCAGGTCGCCGACGTTGATGACCAGCTCGGGACGCAGCAGCGCGAGCTGGGCGACGGCGATCTCGAAAATCCGCTCGCGTTCGCCGCCGGTCAGGTCCGAGAACACGGCGAAGGTGAACTTGCCGGGGCCGGCGTCGAACGCTTCGCCGTTCCAGGGCCGGGGCTCCGCCGGGAGATCGTGGACGAATTCCGGGCGCGCCGAGCAGGCGCCCAGCGTTGCCGTCAGCAGCGCCAGGCAGGCGATGTGCGCCTCGATCCGTCCCGACGTATTCTTGCCCATGACTATTCGCGATTTACGTGATCGGGCTGGCCCCTTCGTCGCGCAGCCCGACCAGCACTGCGTCGCCGTCGTCATCGACACGCAGCTCGCCGAAGCGGGCGACGCGCCAGGTCTCTCCCTGCCCTTCCTCGAAAAACCAGGCGTCGCTGGCGAGGCGCACGGCGTCGCCGCGCTTGCGGAAGCGCAGCAGTTGCTGATTCGCGGCGAGCTGCTGGCCGTCGTACAGCGCGACGAACTGCGCCTCGTCGTTCTCGCCGAGCTCGATCACGATCCTGCCGTCGGCAACCCCGGCAGCCTTTGCCGCGCTCGAGACCTCGCTCGCCATCGCGTAGCGCAGCGCCATGTAATCGCCCTGCAGCAGCGAACGGGGATCGACCGGCGCGAGGCGCAGCAATACTGTCGTGCCGTCCCTCAGGATGCGCTCCTTGCCGACGATCTGCAGGTTGACGAAGCAGACGATCACGACCGTCATCGCGACGAGCACGATGCTTGCTGCGCGTGCCGGGATGATGCCGTGCTGCTCAGCCACGATGCGTCGCTCCCAGGACTCGCAGCAACAGCCAGCGCGCGACGAGGATCACGACGCCGCTGGCGATGAGCGTTACGGATTTCACGAGCAGGGTCACCTCGATGCCGTAGAAATACGCCGCGAGGAAGATCGCGAAGAACGCGATGCCGACGGCGGCGACGCCGAGGTGTCCGGCGGCCGCGCCGAGCATAACGACGACCAGCGCGAGCAGCAGCCCGGGCGCCGCCCAGGCCGCGGCGATGACCGCCAGCAGCAGGACCCAGACCAGCGGCGGCGTCCCTGTGTCCTCGCCGAGCAGCGCCGGGAAGGTGCGGCCGCCGACGTAAAGGAGCAGTGCGCCGAGCAGCAGCGTCGACACCCAGGGCCGCGGATAGAAGCGGAAGTCGCCGCCGAGTTCGGGCAGCAGGTAGATGGTCGACAGCAGCAGGCAGCCGAATGCGCTCAGCATCACGCCGTTGGCGAGCGGCCGGGCGAGCTGACCGTAACCGCGCGCGATGAGCGCCGGGCGCCTGACGTCGAGTGCCACGAACGCGGCGGCGAACGCGGGCCCGAGGAACGGCACGAGCCCGTTCATCTCCAGGGTGTATACGAGCGCGACCAGCGCGCTGGTCGCGATCAGCACCATCAGCACGCGGTGAATGCGGTCGGGGAAGACGATGAACAGCGCGCCACTGACGACCATGACGATGACGCAGCCCGCCTCGAATTCGTCGCCGGGCATGAAGCTCGCGAGGCCCCAGGCGAACAGCGCCTGGCCCGCGAGGCTCACGGCGAGCGTGCTCTGCACGGCGAAATCGTTGCCGGAAACCTGAGGTTGCCGTCGCACGTACACAGCGCCGGCGATCAGCACCAGGCCGAGAACCGTCGAGCCGCCGACTGCGAGGCCGAAACCGGCCACGAAGCCGATCAGCAACAGGCTCGCGAGCCAGGCGCCGAAACCGACCATCGCGCGCACGTACCATGGCTGCACGTCGCCGAGCCGCTCGACGAGCGCGAACGCCTCCCCGGCCCGCTCCGCGCCCAGCAGGCCCTCGTCGGCGAGGCGCTCGACGACCTGCCCGAGTTTCACAGCCCGGTCCGTCACGCTGCCGCCTCCGCACGCTGCGACACGCGCCGCAGCCAGAACGCAGCACCCGCCACCAGGCCGATCAGGAGTGCCGCGAGGAACAGCAGGCTGCCAAAGTCCCGGAACAGGTGGCGGACAGCCAGCGCCATGATCACGAGGATGCCGGCGAACAGCGACATCGTCAGCATGAGGAGGTCGAGTCGGCGATACTGGTAGAACCACAGGCTCGCCGCGAGCGCCAGGGCCAGCAGCAGCGGCGAGACCACGGACAGGCCGGCACGGTGATCGGCTGCCGCCGCGAAGATCAGTACCAGCGTCGGTGCCAGCACCGTGTACAGCGCGACCAGGCCGACGAGGCGCGGGAACAGCCGGCCTCGAAGCCAGGCTGCGCCGCGCGCCGCGGCCAGCTCCCAGGCGACGATTGCCGCGGCGTTCAGCGCGAACAGCAGGGTCGCGAGCTGCCAGTCCATGACGGTCGTGCCGAGCCAGACCAGCGGGCCGAGGAGCTGCGCTAGCTGCCACCAGCCGGTGGGCGGATGCAGCACCTGTATCCAGTAGAGGATCAACGCCAGCCCGATGAGCAGCACGAACAGCAGCCACAGCCCAGCCTGGCGGCCGATCAGCACCCACGGCAAAATCAGGATCGCCCAGGCGACGAACAGCCCGTAAGGATCCGCGCCGGTCTGGTAAACCTGGCCGAACAGGGCGAGCAGCACGCCGACCAGAAATGCCGCGGCGAACAGAGCCGCGCGACCGGCGACCGATTCGAGCCCGAAGCGCCAGGCGATCGCAACCGCGGCGACGATGCCGGTCTCGATCAGTCCGAACTTCGCGAAGCGGTGCAGATCGGCCCAGTTCCAGGCGAAGAACGAGGCGATGCCCGCGACAATCAATGCGGTGGCGACCGCCGCGAGGAAACGGTCGACATAACGCAGCCAGGCTGCACGATCCGGTTCGAGTTCCGCCAGCTCGACGGCGCGGCGATACGAGTGTTCGTCGAATTGGAGCGCAGCAGCGAGATCGTAAACGCTGCCCCAGGCTGCCGGACTGCCGGATGAACTCATGCGATCCCCCCGATTCGTCACAGCATAGCCTACGGTGCGGGCCGGGGGAATTTGCGGCCGGGCCTCCGTCGGCAGGCCGCCCGGCGGCCTCGCCTGACGGCCGAATCGCGGTACCGGCGCCCGATGCGGGCCGAAATGCCCGCATTTCGACGACTTCTGGCGGTTTTCTGTGGAACCGGTCATGTCGCCGACGGGCGCTTCCGGCGATACTCGGGACTCGGGCAGCACCGGCGTCGCGGCAGACGCTCCCATGGCGACGCGAGGGACTTTTGATGGACGGGCCGACTCTTGAGATCGCAGTAGTTGGGCTCGTCGCGGTCACGGCCGGCGTCGCAGGCGGATGGATGATGCGCGATGCGGCCTGCCGCCGCAGTATCGCGAAGCTTGCCCACGGCCTGCAGGACAAGCTCGCCGAGATGACGCGGCAGCGCGACCGCCTCGCAGCGGAGACCGACGCGCAGCAAGCGCGGCTGGAGGAGCAGGCAGCGCTGATCAGTAATCGCGAGCAGGCCGTTGCCGGCCTGCGGACGGAAGTCGAATCGGCCCGGGAACGCGAGCAGCGGCTGAAGAAGGACATCTTCCTGCTGCGCGGCGAACGCGAGGAGTTCAAGACCAAGCTCGGCAGGTTCCAGGCTGCGCTGACGAGCGTCAGGCAGCAGGCCGCGGACCTGCAGTCGGAGTTCGAGAGGTCCCGCGAGTTCTACAAGAGCGAACTGCGAAAGTCTTTCGAAAAACGCAGGGAGCTGCAGGCGAAGCTGGAGAATGCGAAGCAGGAGCACGCGTCCTTCAGCAACCTGCTGGCATCGTCGCGTACGGAGCACGAAGCCATCAACAAGCTGCTCCGCTCCGCCCAGTTGCGCCTCGCCGACATGGACGATCTCGAGCACCAGGTCACCAGGCTCGAGGCCGAGAACGCACAGCTCAACCACGACGCCAGGCTGGCGCAGCGGGAGATCGATTCGCTGAAGCGCGACGTCGCCGAGCTCGAGGAACTCAAGGTACAGAACAAAGAGCTCGCCCACTGCCTCGAATCGATGGAGAGCAGCCGCCGGCAGTACGAGGACGACGCGAGGCGCTACCGCGAACAGGTCGACGAGACCGAGAAGAAGTCCGAAACGCTGCGAATTCGTCTCGACGAGGTCGAGAAGAACTTCGCCGAGATCCAGAACGAACAACAGAAAGCGCTGCGCGACGCGCGCGAGGCGTCAAGGTCGCAGCGGGAAAGCGCCGAGATTGCGCCGCCACAGGAAGTCGACAACCTGCAGGACATCGTCGGCATCGGCAACGTGTTCGAAAGAGGCCTGCACGACCTCGGCATCTACAGCTTCCGCCAGATCGCCAATTTCGGGCCCGCCGACATCGCGCGCATCAATCGCGAGCTTCCCGACTGCAGCGGCCGCCTCGAGCAGGACGACTGGATCGGCCAGGCCCGGGAATTGCTCTACAAGAAATACGGCCCGGCGCGGGCAAGCTGAGCGCCAGGGGCTAGCTGCCGATCTCGAGCGCCTTCCGGTAGGTCGGCCGCGCCAGGCAGCGATCGGCATAGGCGTCGAGGCCCGGCGATTCCGGGAGCATCTCGAACGAGCGCAGGAAGACGACGCTCGAGCCCAGCATCACGTCCGCGGCGCTGAAGTCGCC
>JBFJUJ010000067.1:0-11992 GCA_041624755.1 Woeseia sp.
GACCCGGGCAACATGAAGACGCGCGCAAAGCGCGACGGCGACGACTGGGTCCTCAACGGCGCGAAGATGTGGATCACGAACGGCACGATCGCCGACGCCGCCGTCGTCTGGGCGATGACGGACGAGGGCATCCGCGGGTTCATCGTCGAGAAGGACATGCCGGGCTTCACCGCGCAGGAGATCGAGCACAAGTTCTCGCTGCGCGCCTCGGTCACCGCGGCGCTCTTCTTCGACAACGTGCGCGTACCGGCGGCGAACGTGCTGCCGGGCGTCACCGGCCTCAAGGGTCCGCTGAGCTGCCTGACCCAGGCCCGCTACGGCATCACCTGGGGCGTGATCGGCGCCGCGCAGGCCTGCCTGCGCGAGGCGCTGGACTACGCCGGCGAACGCGTGCTGTTCGGCAGGCCGCTCACGCACAACCAGGCCATCCAGCAGCGCCTGGCCGACATGGCGCGACGCATCACGACGGCGCAGATGCTGTCGCTCAGGCTCGGACGCCTGAAGGACAGGGGTGAGCTCCAGCCGACCCAGGTGTCGCTGGCGAAGTGGAACAATTGCCGCGCCGCGCTCGATATCGCCCGCGATGCCCGCGACATGCTGGGCGGCAGCGGCATCAGCGCCGAGTACGTGCCGATACGCCACATGCTCAATCTCGAGAGCGTCATCACCTACGAAGGCACCGAGACCGTGCACCAGCTCGTGGTCGGCAAGGAGCTGACGGGCGTCAACGCGTTCTGAGGCTCTGGCGGCGTGCCGGTGACGGCCTGCCGCCCGCCCTGTGACGACGGAACCATAGAGAGGCTGCCCGGGAACCGCGACGTCTGGCGCATCGCGGCGCCGATGATCGTGTCCAACGTCTCCGTGCCGCTGCTCGGCATGGTCGACACCGGCGTCACCGGTCACCTGGAGAATGCCGCCTACCTGGGCGCCGTGGCCGTGGGCGGCGCCGTCTTCAGTTTCCTCTATACCGGCGTCAATTTCCTGCGCATGGGCACGACCGGCATCGCCGCGCAGGCCTTCGGCGCGCGCGACGACGAGACTCTGCGCAACTCGCTGGGACAGGCACTGGTCGTCGCGCTGGTGATCGCCGCAAGCCTGCTCCTGCTGCGCGGCCCGCTCACGGCGCTCGGCATCGGGCTGGTCGGCCCGGAGGCCTCGGTCGCGCCGTTCGCGCGCGAGTACATCGGGATTCGTATCTGGAGCGCGCCGGCAACGCTCGCGACCTACGCCGTCATGGGCTGGTTCCTGGGACTGCAGAACGCGCGCGTACCGCTCTATATCGTGCTGGTCACCAACGGCACGAACATTGCGCTCGACTTCCTGTTCGTGCTCGGCCTCGGCATGAAGGTCGAGGGCGTGGCGGCCGCGTCGGTGATCGCCGAGTACACCGGGCTCGCGGTCGGCCTCTTCTTCGTCCGCCGAGAACTCGTGATCCATGGGGGTCACTGGGACATCGCGAGGCTGACGACGCTGCGGGAATACGCCGCCTTCTTCGCGATCAACGCGCACCTGTTCGTGCGCACGATGGCGCTCGTGTTCACGCTCGCTTTCGTCACGGCGCAGGGCGCACGCCTCGGCACGCTGGTGCTGGCCGCGAATGCGATCCTGATGAACCTGCAGCACCTGCTGTCGTTCGCGCTGGACGGGCTGGCGCACGCGGCCGAGGCCCTCGCGGGCCGGGCGGTCGGCGAGAAGAGCCGGGCCGCTCTCGAGCGCACGGTGTCGCTGACCCTGCGCTGGTCGCTCGGCGTGGCTGCCGCCTTCAGCTTGCTGTACGCGCTCGCCGGCCCGCTGTTCATCCGCGTGCTCACCGACCTGCCGGAGGTGCGCGAAACGACCTCCGCTTTCCTGCCGTGGCTGGTCCTGTCACCGCTGGTGTCGGTCTGGTCCTACCTGTACGACGGCGTGTTCGTCGGCGCGACGCGTGCGAGAGAGATGCGCGACATCATGCTGCTGTCGACCTTCCTCGTATTCCTGCCGGCCTGGTACCTGCTCACGCCGCTGGGCAACCACGGGCTGTGGCTGGCGTTCATGCTGTTCATGGCGAGTCGCGGCATCGGCATGCACGTCGTCTACGGCCGCCGCGTCGTATCGGATGCAGTCGCGTAGCGCGGCACGACCGGGTCGCCCGGCGTGCTGACGAGAGTCCGTGGCACCTCGTGCTTGTCGCACTGCGGCTGCACGGACGCGCGGGCCCAGACGTAGGACAGCGCCCCCATGGCCAGATTGGACAAGGCGTACGCGCCGAAGATGCCGGCGATGCCGAACAGCCGGTCGCCGAGCATCGCGAGCGGGATGTACAAGAGCGCCATGCGCGCGACGCTGACGAAGACGGCGGGCAGCGGCTTGCCCATGCCGTTGAACGACGCGTTCATGACCATGACCATGCCGTAGGCGCCGTAGCTCACCGGCGCGATCCACAGGAACAGGCTGGCGACGCCGGTAACGTCGTCGCTGTCGCTGAACAGCGAGGGCAGGAAGTCGCTGAGCGCGGCCAGCAGTACGGCGATCACGAGCCCGGAACCGAGACAGAACAGCGCACACAGGCGCAGCGCCCGGAAAATACGGTCGGCCTGTCCCGCCGACATGTTCTGCCCGACGAACGGCCCGATGATGGCCGACATCGCGTAATAGATCACCAGCATCAGCGACTCGACGCGGGTCGCGACGCCGAAACCGGCGACCGCATCGGGCCCGTAGCGCGCGAGCATCGCCGTGATGACGCCGGTCGCCACGGGGATGACCGCGTTCGTACCCGCCGCCGGGATGCCGACGTGCAGGATGTCGGCCCAGGAGCTTCGCATCTCCGCGGACCGCGGCGGCTTGAAGGTCAGCAGGTCGAGCCGCTGGTGCATGATGTAGAGGGTGCCGGCGAAGATGCTGGCGCGCGCGAGGAGCGCCGCCATCGCGGCACCCTCGAGCTCCATCCGCGGGAACGGCCCGATGCCGAAGATCAGCAGCGGGTCGAGCGCGACGTTGAGGATCGACGCGATCACCATCAGCCGGCTCGGCAGGCGCGTATCGCCGGTCGCTCGCATGCTGCTCATGCCCACCATGCCGACGACGACGAAGGGCACGCCGGCGTACAGGATGCGCATGTAACCGCCGATCAGCGGCAGCATGTCGGCGGGCGCGCCGAGCAGCGTGAACAGCGGGTCGATCGTCAGGATGCCGGCGATGCAGATCAGGGCCGTGATGCCGAAAGACAGGAGCAGGCTGTCGGTGGCGAGGCGCCGCGCGCGCCGATGGTCGTGGGCGCCGATGGCGCGCGCCACGACCGAGGAGGTGCCGGCGCCGAGTCCTATTGCGACGCTGGTGACGACCATCAGCACGGGGAACGCGAACGACAGCGCCGCCAGCTCGCGGTCACCGACCTGGCCGATGAACCACGCGTCCGCGAAGTTCTGCGCCATCATCATCGTGATGCCGTAGAGGACGGGCACGGTCATGTCGACGAGATGCCTGCCGACCGGGCCCTGCGTCAGCCGGGCTTGCGCTGGTTTCATGAGTGGTCCGACCTGGGGCAGCCGGCGCCGGGGGTGCCGGGTGCGCCACTATGACCCAGCACGCGGTCGCCTGCAATCGGCGCGATCCGCGACGACGCTGGGGTATGATGCGACGGACATGCGGGAGCGCGCGAAGTTTCCATGAAGCACCGGGCAGAGCTGATCATCGACGCGCCGCGCGCCCTCGTCTGGCAGCTTTTCGACGGTCCCGACAACATGCAACGTTGGCAGCCGACGCTCGCGTCGTTCGAGCATCGTTCGGGCACGCCCGGCCAGCCCGGCGCCGTGTCGGAACTGGTCTACGAGGAGAACGGCAGGCGCATCGTCATGACCGAGACGATCACCGAAAGGCGCGAGGCGGATTTCATCGCCGGTCGCTACGACTCGGCCTTCGGCACGACGGAGATCGTCAATGTCTTCGAGGCCCTGGACGACGGTCGGACGAGGTGGCAGGTCTGGTGCAACTTCCGCTTCCGCGGGTTCATGAAGCTCTTGTCCCTGTTCCGGGGCGGTTCCATCCGCAGGCGCACGGACGCCGATCTCGCGCGCTTCAAGCTGCTGGCCGAGACGGAAGCGGCATCGGCATGACCGGGAAACCACGGGGAGAAGCATGAGCTGGAAGCGACTCGATACCCGGCTGGTATTCGACAACCCGTGGATCAGCGTGCACGAGGACCGGGTCATCAATCCCGGCGGCGGCGAGAATCTCTACGGGCACGTGCACTTCAAGAACCTCGCGGTCGCGATCCTGCCGCTGGCGGACGACATGAGTACCTGGCTCGTCGGCCAGGACCGCTACACGCTCGGCGAGTACTCCTGGGAGCTGCCGATGGGCGGCGCGCCGCTCGACGAGCCGCCGCAGGAAGCCGCCGCGCGCGAGCTGAAGGAGGAGACCGGCCTGTCGGCGAGCGACTGGACCGAGTACCTGCGGCTGCACACCAGCAACTCGGTGACCGACGAGACCGGCGTCGTCTTCCTGGCCCGCGGCCTGACGCCGGGCGAGCAGGCGCTCGAGGAGTCCGAGAACATCGAGCTCAGGCGGCTGCCGCTCGCCGAGGCCATCGGCATGGCCGACAGCGGCGCGATCACCGACGCCATCAGCCTTGCGACGCTGTTCAAGGCCCGCGAATTTCTCTGACCTGCTACCGGCCGGACAGCGCCGCGGTGACGACGTAGCGCAGCGGTCCGCCCGGCTCGGCCGCATCGAACGGATAGCAGGTCACCAGCGTCAGCATGGGCAGGTCGGTATCGAGCACGATGCTGCCGCGGCGCCCGTCGACGACGTCGATGCCGACCACGTCGAAGACGAAGCGGCGGCCGCCGGCGCGCTCGACCTCGATCCGGTCGCCGCGCTCCAGGTCTTTCAGGAAACGGAAATGCGTGTCGCGATGGCCGGCGATGACGCTGTTGCCGACGTCGCCGGGCAGCACGCTCGCGCCCAGGTGGCCCGGGGCGAAGGCCAGCGTGCGGCCCGAACCGCCCGAGAGCACGATCAGGTCGACGTCCCCTCCCTTCGCCCTGAGACGTGCAAGCGCCTCTGTGTCCGCCCACGGCCAGGGCCGGGCGTCCGCGTTGCCGGCATCGGCACGGCCCCAGGCGTGCTGCATCAGGCCCTGCGCCAGCCAGGCCTTGGCCGGGATCCAGGTCCCGACCCCGATCTGCCACAGCCCGAGCGCGACGAGGCAGGTCATCGCCCACTCAGTTCCGGTCGCCGGCAGCCGCATGGGTCGGTCCCCTGATCGTGCAGACCCGGTAGAGGAGCAGCAGCGTTGCGACCAGCAGGAATAGCGAACCACCGATCCTCAGGAGCGGGGCGGCCGTAGCTGTCGCCGGGAAGCCGAAGATCGCCCGGCTGCTCTGGCCGTAGGGCAGCAGGTTCGGCACCTGCTCGCGCGCCAGCGACTCCGTGGCCGGCCGCACCGGCGTCCGGTCGACGGCCACGAGGCTGGTATGGCGGCTGACCAGGCCGTAGGAGAGCGCGGTGTCGACAATCTGCGCACGTGTCCCGGCGGCATCGGCCCCGCGGCGCCCGGCATCGCCGAGGGCGGCGATGTGCGCCCGTGCCCACAGCGCCGCAACGCCCGGACTGTCCGTGCCGCGCGCGAGCGCAAGCTGCGACTCCCAGGGGCCGCCCGGCGCGTGGCCGCGCACGACGAGCTGGTCGCCGTCGCGGGGCGCCGTGTCGAGGCGTGCCCTGACGAGGACCGGCTCGCCGGGGTACAGGTCGCGGATCCGCCCCGGGTAGGCGCTGACCCCGGCGTCGTCGGGCCAAAGTAATTCGATGTCCGTGAGCTGCGGCTCGCGCAGGCGCTCGAGCAGCAGCGACATTTTCTCAGTGACCTCGTGCAGCGCGCTGATGAATGTGAAGCTGCCGCGACCGGCTTCCGCGGCGCGGCGCATGAACCAGCCGTTCGGCGCGGAGCCTATGCCGACCGTGAACAGCCGCGTCGCGCCGAGTCGGGCTTCGATGACGCTGAACAGCTCGGCCTCGTTGCCGACCGCGCCGTCGGTGACGAACACGACCTGCCGGAGCGGCGAGTTCTCCGCGTGCGCGGCCGGGACACGCAGCGCGAGTTCGAGAGCCGGCCGCATCTCCGTGCCGCCGTTCGCGCGCAGCGCTTCGAGCCAGGCCTGCGCGCGGCTGAGGTTGCCGGCCGTGGCCGGGACGCTGGCCGGATACAGCGCCTGCGTGACCGAGCTGAAGCGGATCAGGTTGAAACGATCGGCCGGACGAAGGCCGTCGAGGGCCAGGGCCAGCGCCGCCTTGGCCTGCCGGATCGACGTCCCCTGCATCGAGCCGGAGGTATCGATGACGAAGACCAGCTCGCGCGGCGGCGCCCCGCCAACAGCCGTCCCGTCGGCCGCCGGCGGCAGCAGCATCAGCAGGAGGTGCCTCGCCCCGCCGGCGTCCTCGGAGAACACGAGCGCCCGCGGCGCCGCCGTGGGCACGGGCCGCCAGCTCAGCTCGACGTCGTGGTCGCTCACGGTCGCCGCATCCGAAAAGCGCAGCGTGTAGCGCCCGCCGTCCTCGTCGATGTCGACCGGGTGATAGCGGCTCGCGATGACTGCCAGCGGCACGCCGGCGTCGACGTTCGCCGTCAGGCTGACTCGGTGATCCGTGCTCGACGCGACCATCGGCGGCGTGATCAGCGAAGCGTCCCGAACGCGGTCGGTGTCGGCCGACCAGCCGCTGCCCTGGCGGTCGGGCAGCGGACTTCCCGGGATGTAGCGCGGCGTCAACGTCAGCGGGAAACGCAGGCTGAAGGTACCGTCGTCGTAGGCGACCGTCTGCAGGTAGCCGATCTCGACCGTCACGGTCTCGCCGGGACCGATGTTGGCGACCGACGTCGTGAACAGGTTGGCGCGCTGCTGCCCGACGAGGCTCGCGCGCCGGCCCTCGCGGCGCGCGGTCGCGTAAGCCTTCTTCGCCTCGGCCTTCTCGCGGATCTCGCCCTCGATGATGCGCTCGCCGGCGGTGAGCCGGAGCCTGTCCACCGCGGCGTCGTCCGGCAGCGGGAACACGTAGACGCCCTCGGTCCAGCCGGCCGAGTCGTTGCGGAAGGCCTGGCTGACGACGACCCGCGCCACCATGCCGCTCACGCGGATGTCGACGTCGGTGTTGAGCCGCGTCGCGGTCTCGTAGCCCGACTGCATGCGCAACAGCAGGCTGCCGGAGCCCGGCGGCGATTCCGGCGCCTCCGTGGCCCGGGCCGCCGGCGGCAGCGCGCCGGCCGCGAACAGCAGGGTCACCAGCAGGCCCAAGACTCTCGACGCCGCCGCGCGGCGCCGGTAGGCCGTGGCGACGTCTGGCGCCGGCAGCGCCGGGGTCGGCGGATGCCAGCCGCGCGCCGCGGGCCGCGCCGGGCACCACCGCTGCCAGCCGCCGGGATGGAACAGGTTGTTCGGGATCATGCTGCCGCTCCCCGTGGTTCGTCTTGTCATTGCCGGTATTGCACAGCCCTGAGGCGCGCTCGCCGGGGCGTCCGCGTGGCAATACACCGACGGAATGTGGCAAATTGTGGGTTCCTCCTTGCCGTACCTGCCGATCCCGGATGTCCAAGAGAATTGCCATCGTCGAGGACGAGGCTGCGCTCCGCGAGAATTACGCGGCCGCCTTCCGTCGCGAGGGTTACAGCGTGGAAACGTTTGCCGCGCGCGGCCCGGCGCTCGAGGCCTTCACGTCGCGGCTGCCGGACCTCGTCGTCATCGACATCAACCTCGAGAACGACGTCGAGGGCGGCTTCGAGCTGTGCCGCCGGCTGCGGCAACTATCGAACGACCTGCCAATCATCTTCCTGACCGCGCGCGACAGCGAGTTCGACGCGGTGTCGGGCCTGCGACTCGGCGCGGACGATTACCTGACGAAGGACATCAGCCTGCCGCACCTGATGGCGCGCGTCGCCGCGCTGTTCCGGCGCCTCGACGCGATGCAGCAACCGGACGCCGGCCAGTCGCGGCTGCGTCGCGGCGAGCTGGAGCTCGACGTCGACCGCATGACCGTGAGCTGGCGGGAGCGGCCGGTCGGGCTCACCCTGACGGAGTTCTGGATGGTGCACGCGCTGGCGCGCTACCCGGGTCACGTGAAAAACCGCCAGCAGCTCATGGACGCGGCCCAGGCGGTGCTGGACGACAACACGATCACGTCGCACATCAAGCGCATCCGGCGCAAGTTCGTCGCCGTCGATCCCGACTTCGACGGCATCGAGACCGTCTACGGCATGGGTTACCGCTGGCTCGGTAACTAGGGGCCCCTGCGCAAATTATGCAGCCCGCATGAACCTGAAGCGCCAGTTGCTGCTCGTCAGCCTGCTGACGCTCGTGCTGCCGTGGGCCGGCTGCGAATTCATCCGCGAGACCGAGATCGCGCTGCGCGAGGGGCAGCAGCAGATGCTCGCCGGCACGGCGCAGGCGATCGCCGATTCGCTGTCGCAGTTCCCGGAGGAATTCCTCGCATCCCGACAGGGCGCGGGAAGCGGCGGCGAACAGCTCTACGCGCATCCGCTGGAGCGCGAGCCGCTGCTCGACGGCTATTTCGACGACTGGACGCTCGCGGCGGACTCGCAGCGCACGCTGCGCGGCGTGGACGGCTCGATCCGCTTCGTACTCGGCACGATCCGCCGGCAGCTCTGGCTCTACGTGACGGTGCGCGACGCCGACGTCGTCTACGCTGACGCGGCCGACCCGGCGGACGCGGAACGGGTCACCCTGGTCAGCACCGACCAGGCGGGCCTGCCTTTCGCCATCGACTTCGTCGCGGAGGCGCCCGGGCGTATCGTCGCGCGTATCGCAGGAGTGCCGGAGCCACGCATCGCCGCGCACTGGCAGGACGTGCCCGGCGGTTACCAGCTCGAGGCGCGCGTGCCCCGCGGCCTGCTCGGCCCCGAGCTCGGACTGACCGTGCACAACGCGGCGCGGACGCGCGGCGTCGTGCGGAGCAGCACCTGGAGCGGCGCGCGGCCGGGGCGGCTCGTCACGCCGTCGCCGTTCCTGACGAGCGTGCTGCGCAACTACGCGCAGCCGGGCCTCAGGCTGATCGTCACGGACGTCTCCGGCTGGCAGCTTGCGATCGCCGGCGGCATCGCGGGCGGCGGCCGCGGGCGGCTGGAACGTTCCGGCTGGCTGCGGCTCGCGTACGACGCGATCCTCGAGCCGGGCGAGGAAGCGGCCCTGGCCGAGCCGGACCCGTCCGGCCGTGAGCGCCAGCCCTATGTCGCGGCGGCGCTCTCCGGCCGGCCCGCGAGCGACTGGTTCCGCGCCGCCGAGACCGGCCGCGCCGTCGTCGCCGTCGCGCAGCCGGTCTGGTCGGGCAACGTGCAGACGGGCGCGGTGGTCCTGCAGCAGGGCACCGACGCTATCCTGAGCCTGACGAGCGACGCGCTGACCCGGCTCGTGAGCTTCACGCTGATCGCGACCCTCGTCGCGGCCGGCGCGCTGCTCGGCTACGCGAGCTGGCTGTCGCAGCGGGTGCGGCGCCTGAGCCGCGGCGCGCGCCGCGCGCTCGACGACAGCCGCGCCCACGCGGAGCTGCCGAGCCTGACGGCGGGCGACGAGATCGGCGACCTGTCCCGCAGTTTCGCGAGCGTGCTCAAGAGACTCGGCGAGTACAACGACTACCTGCGCTCGCTGGCGTCGAAGCTGTCGCACGAGCTGCGCACGCCGCTCACGGTCGTGCGTTCGTCGCTCGAGAACCTCGAACACGAGGAGCTGCCCGAAGACGCGCGTCGCTACGCCGGGCGCGCGCGCGACGGCGTCGAGCGCCTGAAGAACATCCTCGGCGCGATGAGCGAGGCCAGCCGGGTCGAGGAACTGATGGGCAGCGCCGAGCCGGAGGACTTCGACCTCGACCGGGTGCTGGAAGGCGCCGTCGCGGGCTACGCCGACGCCTGGCCGGCACGGCGTTTTCGCTACGAGCGCGACGTCGAAGCGACGGAGATGCGCGGCGCGCCGGAGCTGATCGTGCAGATGCTCGACAAGCTCGTCGACAACGCCGTGGACTTCAGCGCCGACGGCGACGAGATCCGGGTCGCGCTGACCGGCGATGACGCGTCGCTGACGATATCGGTCACGAACCCGGGACCGCCGCTGCCCGCGAAGATGCGCGGGCAGCTGTTCGATTCGATGGTCTCGGTGCGCCCGGACGCCGCGGACTCGCACCTCGGGCTCGGCCTGTACGTCGCGCGGCTGATCGCCGAAGGCCACCGCGGCAGCATCCGCGCGGACAACACCGACGGCGGCGTGTGCTTCGCGGTGACGCTGGCGAGACGGTAGGGCCGCGGATGCACAGCGACAACCTGCGCGGGATCGTGCTCATGCTGCTCGCGATGGCGACACTCGCCGTCATGGACGCGATCATGAAGGAGCTGTCGGGCGCCTACCCGTCGCTGCAGATCGCGTCGCTCCGCGGGCTCGCGTCCCTGCCGTTCGTGATCGCGTGGGTGTACTGGCGGGAGCGCGGGTTCGGCACGCTGTTCGCCGTGCGCTGGTCCTGGCAGATCGGGCGGGGCGTGCTGGGCATCGTGATGCTGACGAGCTTCATCTACGCGATCAGCAGCATGCCGCTGTCGGAGGCCTACGCGCTGTTCTTCGTCTCGCCGCTCGTCATCACGGTCCTGTCGGTGCCGCTGCTCGGCGAGACCGTCGGGCCGAGGCGCTGGCTGGCCGTCGTCATCGGCTTCGTCGGCGTGCTCGTCGTGCTGCGGCCCGGTGTCGTCGCCCTGGATACGGCCTCGCTCGCGGTGCTGTTCTGCGCCGTGATCTACGCCATCAACGCCGTCACCGTGCGCATCCTCGGGCGGACTGACTCGACGGCGGCGATGTCGTTCTGGTTCATCGCCGTCGTCGGTGTCGGCGCCGGGCTGCTGGCCCTGCCGAACTGGCAGCCGCTGCGACTCGCCGATGCCGGCTGGCTGCTCGCGCTCGGGGTGAGCGGCGCGCTCGGCCAGATGCTGATCACCGCGGCGTTCCGCTGCGCGCCGATCTCCGTCGTCGCGCCGTTCGAGTACTCGACGCTCTTGTGGGGCGTTATCCTCGACCTCGCGCTGTGGGGCAAGCTGCCGGCGCCGATCGTCTTCGTCGGCGCGGCCGTGATCATCGGCAGCGGGCTTTACCTGATACACCGCGAGCGACAGACTGCACCGGTGTCGGCCGGTGACGGGTTCGGAGCGTGATTCGATGGCATGCCTGATATTCGACTGCGACGGCGTCCTCGTCGAGAGCGAGGCGATCGCCGTCGAGGCGGAGCTCGCGTTCCTGGCGGCGCGCGGCGTCCGCGTCGAGCGCAGCGATTACCTGCGGCAGTTCATGGGTACCACGAAGGCCGAGTGGATCGCCGCGATCAACCGGCTGCTGATCGATGCGACCGGCAGGGCTCCTGCGAGCGAGGAGATCCGCGAACTGGTCGAGCGCATCCACCGGGACATCGTGGAAACGGTAGAACCGGTGCAGGGCGCCCGCGACCTGCTGGCGCGCCTCGCCGGGCCGATGTGCGTGGCATCGAGTTCCGGTCTCGAGGTACTGCACGCGAAACTGCGGCGGACGCAGCTCGACGGTTATTTCGGCGATGGCGTTTTCTCCGCGGAGCAGGTCGGCAGGGGCAAGCCCGCACCGGACCTGTTCCTGCACGTCGCCGCGAGCATGAGGGTGCCCGCGGCCGACTGCGTCGTCATCGAAGACAGCTCCAACGGCGTTGTGAGCGGCAAGCGGGCCGGCATGACCGTCGTGGGATTGGTCGCCGCCACGCACTGCCCCCCGGGGCACGGCAAGGTCCTCGAGGCGCACGGCGCGGACTTCGTCGCCGGCTCCTATGAGCAACTGGGCGCGTGGCTAAACGAAAATCGATGGGCTCCGGACGCGTGAGAGAATACCCGTAAACGGGCGACGGTAATGCGATCAGTGTGCAACCGGGTTGCAACGAATCGCTCTACGCCGGATGGCGATACGCGGCGAGGAGCATAAAGGACTACAGGTTGGTCTTGCGCTGAATGCGC
>JBFJUJ010000068.1:0-11935 GCA_041624755.1 Woeseia sp.
CCGCGCAGCGGCGAGCCGATGAAGAATACATGCGAGACATGACCCGCGGCGGGCAGTCGCGGCAGGCCGCAGCCCAGGTCGCGGCCAAGAACGCATGGAACGTCTTCTACTCGGGCGACAAGGCGACGGCCATCAGGCGGTTCAACCAGGCCTGGCTGCTCGACCCCGGCAATCAGCTCGCGTTGTGGGGGTTCGCCGTCACCTGCGTCGATCGCGGCCTGCTCGTGGAAGCCGCGCATTACTACGAATTGGCCATCGAGAGTGGACCGCCCAACCCGGGCCTCGAACGCGACTACAGGCTCACCCTCCGGCAACTCGAAAAAATGCAGCCGGCGGACCCGGCGGCCCCCGTGCGGTAGCCGGGCTGCCCGGCACGGAGCGGGCGGCCCCGCCGCCTCCGTCGAGCCGATTCGCCTCGAATTCGCGCGGGATTTTGGGGTACGATTCCACGCCGATTCTCGCGACGCCGGGACTGCGCAGGCAGGCACCGACGAAACCTGTACACTCCCGGAATACCCTGCGGCTGCCATTGGACTCAAGCGGTTGAAAAGACGGGAACTTTCCCGGCGCCGCCCGGCTCCCGACTGCCCCTGAACGCGCTGACGTGACCAACAAGCTCTACATCAAGACCTACGGCTGCCAGATGAACGAGTACGACTCGGACAAGATGGCGGACGTCTTGCGCGCCTCGCACGGCTACGAGCTCACCGCGGACCCGGCCGAGGCCGACCTGTTGCTGGTCAACACCTGCTCCATCCGCGAGAAAGCCCAGGAGAAGGTGTTCTCGGAGCTGGGCCGCTGGCGTCAACTGAAGGAGCAGCGCCCGCGGATGATGATCGGCGTCGCCGGCTGCGTAGCCAGCCAGGAGGGCGAGGCTATCACGGCGCGCGCCCCGTTCGTCGACATGGTATTCGGCCCGCAGACGCTGCACCGCCTGCCGTCGATGGTCGACGACGTGCGCCGCAACGGCCGTCCCGTCGTCGACGTCAGCTTCCCGGAGATCGAGAAGTTCGATTGCCTGCCCGAGCCGCGCGCCGAGGGTCCGACCGCCTTCGTGTCCGTCATGGAGGGCTGCAGCAAGTACTGCACGTTCTGCGTCGTGCCCTACACCCGCGGCGAGGAGATCAGCCGTCCCCTGCAGGACGTCGTCGTCGAGATCGTGAGCCTCGCCGGCCAGGGCGTCCGCGAGGTCAACCTCCTCGGCCAGAACGTAAACGCCTACCGCGGAACGATGCCCGACGAGGCTGTCGCCGACCTCGCGACGCTGATCTACTACGCGGCGGCGATCGACGGCATCGAACGCATCCGCTTCACCACGTCGCACCCGGTCGAGTTCACCGACAGCCTCATCCAGGCCTACGCCGAGGTGCCCAAGCTCGCCGACTTCCTCCACCTGCCCGTGCAGAGCGGCTCCGACCGCGTGCTGGCGCGCATGAAGCGCGGCCACACGGCACTCGAATACAAGCAGAAGATCCGCCGGCTGCGCGAGGCGCGGCCGGGCATCTCGCTTTCGTCCGACTTCATCGTCGGCTTCCCCGGGGAGACCGATGCGGATTTCGAGCAGACGATGCAGCTCGTCGCGGATATCGGCTTCGACCAGTCCTTCAGCTTCATCTACAGCCCTCGCCCGGGTACGCCGGCCGGCGGCTTCGCGGACGAGACGCCGATGGCGGTCAAGAAAGAGCGGCTCAAGCGCCTGCAGGCGCGGATCAACGAGCAGGCGTTCGCCATCAGCCGGGCCATGGTCGGCACCACGCAGCGCATCCTCGTCGAGAAGCCGTCGAAGAAAGATCCGCGGCAGATGAGCGGCCGCACCGAGAACATGCGCTGGGTGAATTTCGACGGCGACAGCGACCTGATAGGCAGTTTCGTCGACGTCGTGATTACGGAGGCCCTGCCGAACTCGCTGCGCGGCCGGATGCGGCGCGAGCCCGCCCTCGCCTGAGTCCCCGGAATTCCATGACGGGCTTATGACAAGCGGTTGTGGTCTCGAATTCCGCGAATCCGGCTATTCCCTCGGGCAGTCGATCGCGGTAGTCTTTTGCCCAGGCTTCAATTCGCTCTGAGGGCGCTTACCGACCATTGAACGCAGTACAAATATCCCGGGACATCGTCCTGGAACCCGCCGACAACAGTCGCCTCGCGAACCTGTGCGGGCAGTTCGACGAACACCTGCGACAGATCGAACGGCGCCTCAACGTCGATATCTCGAGCCGCGGCAATCGCTTCCGCATCACCGGTAACGCCGGCGCTGCGCAGATCGGCAGCAGAGTCCTCAAATCCCTGTTCAAGCTTACCGGCAGCGAAAGCCTCGATCCGGAGCGCGTGCACATCTGCCTGCAGGAATCCGTCATGAAAGAGGGACATGTCGCCGATATCGATGCCGATGGCGACCCTCAGGACATCTACGAGATTCAGACGCGCCGCAAACGCATCCGTGCGCGCAGCGCGAACCAGCGCGCCTACCTGAAGAGCATTCGCGACCATGACCTGGCGTTCGGCATCGGCCCCGCCGGTACGGGCAAGACCTACCTCGCCATTGCGGGCGCCATCGATGCGCTGGAGCACGAGCAGGTGCAGCGCATCGTGCTGGTGCGCCCGGCGGTCGAGGCCGGGGAGCGCCTCGGGTTCCTGCCCGGCGACATGTCGCAGAAGGTCGATCCCTACCTGCGGCCGATGTACGACGCGCTGTACGACATGCTGGGGGCCGAACAGGTGCTGCGCCTGATCGAGCGCAACGTCATCGAGGTGGCGCCGCTCGCTTTCATGCGCGGACGCTCGCTGAACGAGGCCTTCGTGATACTCGACGAGGCGCAGAACACCAGCGTGGCCCAGATGAAGATGTTCCTGACGCGGATCGGATTCGGCTCCCGCGCGGTGGTCACCGGCGACGTCACGCAGATCGATCTGCCCGCCGGGCAGCAGTCGGGGCTGAAGAACGCGATCAGCATCCTGAGCGGCGTCGGCGGCATCGGCTTCACGTATTTCTCGCCGAGCGACGTCGTCCGTCACGAGCTGGTGCAGCGAATCGTCGAGGCCTACGAAGCGGACGGCAACGGCGGAGAAGAGGGCCCCTGAGCGCCTCGCGGCTGACGGTCGACCTCGAGCTTGCCTGCGACGATTCGGGGCTGCCGGACGAAGCGCGAATACACGAGTGGCTGGCGAGCACGCTGGCCCGGGCCGGTCACGACGCCGACCGCGAGCTGGAGATCGCCGTACGTATCGTCGGCGAAGAGGAGGGCCGCGAGCTGAACCGCCGCTTCCGCGGCCGCGACGCGCCGACCAACGTGCTGTCGTTCCCGGCCGGCGGCGACCTGCCGGTGCCCGCGGACCGTGCCCGGCCACTGGGCGACATCGTGCTGTGCGCCCCGGTCGTGACCCGCGAGGCGCTCGAGCAGGGCAAGCCCGTCGACGCTCACTGGGCACACCTGCTGGTGCACGGCACGCTGCACCTGCTCGGCTACGATCACGAGGACGAACCCGCCGCGAGCGAGATGGAGGCCCTCGAGGTTGCCATCCTCGCCGCCGGCGGGCTGCCGGACCCGTACCGGCGGGAATCTCCCTAGGGCGCTGGTGTTACAATGACCGGCCCGACCGACAGCGCGACGACGCAGGATCTCGAAGAACCAGCCACATGAGCGATAAACCGCCGAGTACCGGCGGCCCGGGCAATCCCGGATGGGTCTCGCGCGTCGTGCGCGCCATCAAGGGCGAGCCCTGGAGCCGCGAGGAAATCCAGGATCTGCTGCAACAGGCTGAAAGCGTCTTCGACCCGGACGAGCAGAACATGCTCGCCGGGGTGCTCGAGGTGGCGGAGACCCAGGTGCGCGAGGTCATGGTGCCGCGCTCGCAGATGGTCGTCATCGAACGGAACCAGACGCTGGACGAGATGCTGAAGGTGATCATCGAGTCCGGCCACTCGCGCTTCCCGGTGATCGGCGAGGACCGCGACGAGGTGATCGGCGTGCTGCTGGCGAAAGACCTGCTGCGGCACTTTGCCGATTCGGCCCGTGCCGGCGGCTCCGACGAATCCGTCGGCGCCGCGCGCGAGCCCCGCATCGACGACTACATCCGGCCGCTGACGGTCATCCCCGAGTCGAAGCGGCTCAATTCGCTGCTCAAGGAATTCCGTGACACGCACAGCCACATGGCGATCGTCGTCGACGAGTACGGCGGCGTGTCCGGGTTGCTGACCATCGAGGACGTGCTGGAGGAGATCGTCGGCGAGATCGACGACGAGCACGATCGCGAGGAAGCCGAGTTCATCCAGCCGGACGCCGAGCGCAATGGGCAGCCCTGCTGGTCGGTGCGGGCACTGACGCGCATCGAGGACTTCAACGAGTACTTCGACTGCCGGCTCGACGACGAGCTGTACGACACCATCGGCGGGCTGGTCATGCACGAGCTCGGGCGGCTGCCACGACGGGGCGAGAGCCTGCGATTCGGCGGCTTCGAGTTTCGTGTCGTCAAGGCCGACCGCCGCCGCATCGACACGCTGCAGGTGCAGCGCCTCACGACAGCCGACGACGGCGCCTGATGTCGCCGCCGGGCAGCGCTTTCCTGCGGCAGGCGGGCGCCCGGCCGCGGGCCGTCTTGCTGGCGTATTTTGCCGGCGGCGCATCGCTGACCCTGGCCTTCGCTCCGTTCGGGCTGTGGCCGCTCGCGCCGATCGCGCTGGTCCCGCTCTACCTGGCCGCGCTGTCCTTGCCGCCGCGCCGGGCGGCCCAGGTGTGGTCCGCGTTCGGGGCCGGGCTGTTCCTGGGCGGCACTTACTGGGTCACGATCTCCATCCACGTCTTCGGCGAGGCGCCGGTTGTCCTGGCGGCGTTCCTGATGCTGGGACTGGTGGCGATCATGGCGGCCTGGATCGGCGCCTGCGGCTACCTGCTCGCACGTCTCGCGGCAGGCCGTCCCTCGCGGCTCGTGCTGGCCGGGCCGGCCGCCTGGGTTGCCGTCGAATGGCTGCGCGGCTGGGTCCTCTCCGGGTTTCCCTGGCTGAGCCTCGGTTACAGCCAGCTCGACTCACCGCTGGACGGCTGGCTGCCGGTGGCGGGCGTGTACGGGGCGTCGTTCGCGGTCGCCGTCAGCGCGGCCGGGCTGACGCTGCTCCTGCTGCGGCAGCGGCCGCTCGTGGCCGCCGCCGTTGCCGTGCTGCCGTTCGCGGCCGGTGCCGGCCTCGACGGCGTCGCCTGGACGCAGGAGGCCGGCCCCGCCGTGCGCGTCACGCTCGTGCAGGGCGGGGTCTCGCAGGACCGGAAATGGCTGCCCGAACAGTTCCGGCCGACGCTGTCTCTTTACCGCAATGCGCTGCTCAATGCGCGCGGCAGCGAACTCGTCGTCTGGCCCGAGGTCGCCATCCCGTCTCTCGACGTACACGTCGAGCCGTTTCTCGAGCTGCTGCGGGCCGACCTGGCGCGCGGCCAGTCGCTGCTGCTCGGTATCCTCGAGCAGCGCGGCGAGGATATCTTCAACAGCGTCCTGAAAATCGACGCAGCCGAACGGCAGATTTACCGCAAGCGGCACCTCGTGCCCTTCGGCGAGTTCTTCCCGGTGCCGGATTTCATCCGTTCCTGGTTACGCATGCTGAGCCTGCCGCACAACGACCTGGCTGCCGGCGACGCCGTGCAGCCGCTGATCGAGACCGTCGGTGGCGAGCGTATCGCGGTCGCCATCTGCTACGAGGATGCCTACGGCAGCGAGCAGCTCTACGCGTTTCCCGACGCCACGCTGATCGTCAATGTCAGCAACGACGCCTGGTTCGGCGATTCGATCGCGCCTCACCAGCACCTGCAGATTGCCCGGGTGCGGGCGAAAGAGGTGGGCCGCTACGCCGTCCGTGCGACCAATAACGGAATCAGCGCCTTCATCGGCCCGGACGGCGCGCTGCTGGCGCGCGCGCCGCAGTTCGAGTTCGCGACGCTCGATCAGCACGTGGTCCCGCACGCCGGCGCCACACCCTACGTCACGGCCGGCAACTGGCCGGTAGTCTCGCTGGTGTTCGGCCTGCTCGGCGTCGCGGCATGGCGCCTGCGCCGGGACGAGCGCACCACGGACGGCGGCCGGTGACGGGGCGCGCCGCGCTGGCCGGGATCGTCGACGGAAGCGCGGCTCGCGGGGCTCCGGCGAAGGGCGCCGCCGCGGCCTGCCGCCGCGGAAAAAGGCGCCGGCGGCTGCTGCGATCGGCAGGAAATCCAAGTAAGCTTGCGGGTTTACGCCGCCGCCGGCGGGATCGCAAGCTTCGATACAACGACTACCATGAGTGAGCAGGACAGGTACCGGCCCGAGGAGGTCGAGCGCGCCGCGCGGGATTTCTGGGAGGCCGAGCGGTGTTTCGAGGTCGGCGAAGAAGAGGGCAGGGACAAGTTCTACTGCCTCACCATGTTCCCCTACCCGAGCGGCCAGCTCCACATGGGCCACGTCCGCGTGTTCACCATCAGCGACGTCATCGCCCGGTACCAGCGCATGCGGGGCAAGTACGTGCTGCAGCCGATGGGCTGGGACGCATTCGGCATGCCGGCCGAGAACGCGGCCATCAAGCGCGGCGTGCCGCCCGCCGAATGGACCTACCGGAACATCGACTACATGCGCGGCCAGCTGAAGCGCCTGGGCTACGGCTACGACTGGAGCCGCGAGGTCACGACCTGCCGGCCGGAATACTACCGCTGGGAGCAGTGGCTGTTCGTGCGGCTGTTCCGCAAGGGCCTCGTCTACCGCAAGAACTCGATCGTCAACTGGGACCCGGTCGACCAGACCGTGCTCGCCAACGAGCAGGTCATCGACGGGCGCGGCTGGCGGTCCGACGCGCCGGTCGAGCGTCGCGAGATTCCGCAGTGGTTCATGAAGATCACGGCGTATGCCGACGAGCTGCTGGAGCGCCTCGATTCCATGGACGGCTGGCCGGACTCCGTCAAGACTATGCAGCGCAACTGGATCGGGCGCTCGGAAGGCATCGAGCTGTCTTTCGACGTCGACGGTGAAGCCGAGCCGCTGTCGGTGTTCACGACGCGGCCGGACACGCTGATGGGCGTAACTTACATGGCCGTCGCCGCCGAGCATCCGATCGCGGAGAAGGCAGCCGCGAAGGACGAGAAGATCGCTGCGTTCATCGAGCAGTGCAAGACCATGCAGGCCGCCGAGGCGGCGCTCGAGACGATGGAGAAGAAGGGCATGCCGCTCGGCGTGTCTGCGACCCATCCGCTGAGCGGCGAGAAGATCCCGCTGTGGGTCGCCAATTTCGTGCTGATGGGTTACGGCACCGGCGCGGTCATGGCCGTCCCGGGTCACGACGAACGCGACTGGGAATTCGCGAAGAAGCACGGGCTGCCCATCACGCAGGTCATCGCGCCGGCGGACGGCAGCGAGGTCGACGTCGCCGAGGCCGCTTTCACGGACTACGGCGTGCTGGTCAATTCCGGCGATTACGACGGCCTGGATTACCAGCAGGCATTCGATGCGATCGCGGAGCGCTTCGAGGCGGAAGGCCGCGGCCGGCGCACCGTCAACTATCGCCTGCGCGACTGGGGCGTGTCGCGCCAGCGCTACTGGGGCACGCCGATCCCGATCATCTATTGCGATGACTGCGGCGCCGTGCCGGTTCCCGAGAGCGACCTGCCGGTGGTCCTGCCCGAGGACGTCGAGTTCACCGGTGTCGGCTCGCCGCTGAAAGAGATGGCCGAATTCGTCGACGTCGACTGCCCGGCATGCGGCAAGCCGGCGCAGCGCGAGACCGACACCTTCGATACTTTCGTCGAATCGTCGTGGTATTTCTCGCGCTATGCGTCACCGGATTGCGCCACGGCCATGTTCGACGCCCGCGAGGCCTACTGGATGCCCGTGGACCAGTACACGGGCGGCATCGAGCACGCGATCCTTCACCTGCTGTACGCACGCTTCTTCCAGAAACTGATGCGTGACGAAGGCCTGTCGTCCGCCGACGAGCCGTTCACGAACCTGCTCACGCAGGGCATGGTGCTGAAGGACGGCGCCAAGATGTCGAAGGCGAAGGGCAACACGGTCGACCCGCAGCAGCTCATCGACCGCTACGGCGCCGACACGGTGCGGCTGTTCATGATGTCCGCGGCGCCGCCGGAGCAGGCGCTCGAGTGGTCGGACGACGGCGTGCAGGGCGCGTATCGCTTCCTGAAGCGATTCTGGCACGCGGTGCATCAGCACCGCGCCGGCGGCGCCGTCGAGGCGCTCGCTCCCGATGCGCTGACGGCCGGCCAGAAGGACCTGCGGCGCAAGACGCACCAGACGATCGCCAAGGTCAGCGACGATATCGGCCGACGCTACAAGTTCAACACGGCCGTTGCCGCGACGATGGAACTGCTGAACGCGATCAACCGCTTCGACGACAACGATGCGCAGGGCCGGGCCGTCGTCCAGGAGGCGCTCGAGGCGATCGTCATGCTGCTGGCCCCCATCGTGCCGCACATCAGCCATGCACTGTGGCAGGCCCTCGGGCACGCATCGGCGCCGGTAGACGAGCCCTGGCCGCAAGCCGACGACAGCGCGCTCGAGCAGGCACTCGTCGAGATCGTCGTCCAGGTCAACGGCAAGCTGCGCGGGCGCATCGCGGTGGCGGCCGATGCCGACCGCGATACGCTGTGCGAACTCGCGCTCGCCGACGAGAACGTGCAGCGATTCGTGGCGGACAAGACCGTACGCAAGACCATTGTCGTGCCGGGGCGGCTCGTCAATGTCGTCGTCTAAAACCGTCTCGCTGCTGGCCTGGCTGCTGATCGTGGGAGCCTGCGGCTTCCAGCTGCGCACGGAACCGCGGGTCCCGCCGCAGATGGCGCGCACCTACATAGACACCGCAGACTCGTACAGCCTGTTCTACCGCAACCTGCGACGCGAACTGCAGGCGGCGGGCGTCGAGCTCGTCGACAATCCGGCCGATGCGACTGCA
This sequence comes from Woeseia sp., assembly GCA_041624755.1. GTDB lineage: Bacteria > Pseudomonadota > Gammaproteobacteria > Steroidobacterales > Woeseiaceae > Woeseia. The sequence goes on from JBFJUJ010000068.1 coordinate 8,912, forward strand.
ACGTTCCGGATCCTGAGCGACGAAACCGACCAGCGCGTGCTCTCCGTATCCGCCCGCAACGTGCCGCGCGAATACGAAGTCTATTACAGCGTCTACTACGAGCTGCGCTCCGGTGGCGAAACGCTGCTGCAGCCGCAGCTGCAGACCGCGACGCGCGACTACCGCTACGACGAGACCCGCGTGCTCGGCAAGGCGAGCGAGGAAGAGCTGTTGCGCCGGTCGCTCGCAAGCGACCTCGTCCGCACCGTACTGGTCCAGCTGTCGTCGCTCTAGGCACGGCCCGCCGGTGTTCGGTGACAGCGATGCGGCCACTGGGCGCCCGGCAGGCGTGCTGACGCTGGCCGAATTCGGCGACGACGGTATCGCCGCGCTCGCTGCGCGCTACCGTGTCGAGTTCTGCCTCGTCGGCGACGGCGAAACGATCCCCGGCACATTCTGGGGCGAGCCCGAGGCCGGGATCATCGGGCAACGCCTCTATGCGCGCGGCGATACGCCGATGCACTCGGTCCTGCACGAGCTTGCGCACGTCGTCTGCATGAGCGCCGCGCGGCGAGCGCAGCTCGAGCGCGATGCCGGCGGCGACGATGCCGAGGAATGCGCCGTTTGCTGGCTGCAGATCGCGCTGGCCGATGAGCTGGACGGTGTCGGCCGCCGCCGGCTGATGCGCGACATGGACGCCTGGGGCTACAGTTTCCGGCTGGGTAGCGCCGAACGCTGGTTCGCCGAAGACGCCGACGATGCGCGGCACTGGCTCGAGCGTCGCGGACTCATCGACGCTGCGGGCCGCAGCACGTTCCTCCTCCGCGGCGGCTGACTGCAACCGGACGGCGCTGGCGACGGAAAGGGAAACTAACCTATAGTGAGCCTGTCGCCAGCGCGCCCGCACGGGATTCGTGCAGCATGGTCCTGATCCGCTACCTGCTCTACTTCGCCGGTGTTGCGCTCTTCACCTGGTTCCTGACGCGCGTCGAGATCGCATCGCCCGGCAGCCTGATGCTGCAGGTCTTCACGCACGCGGATGACGCACTCGGCACCAGCGAGTACTCGCCGGTCGAGATGCTGCAGCCCGGCATACTCGTAGTGTGCGGCCTCCTGTTCGCGTGGATCATGCAGAACAGTCCGCAGCAGCGGCCGGTCGCCATTACCTTCGGCGCGCTGGCTGCCATGTTCTTCGTGCGCGAACTGGATTTCTTCCTCGACCGCTTCATAGCCGACAATTTCTGGCAGGCCCCGGTGGCCGTCATCGCCGCATTGCTGATCGTCTACACCTGGCGGCAGCAGAAGCGCCTGCGCCTGGCCTGGACGCGGATCTGGCCGTCGCCGGGGCTTACGCTGCTGTTCGCCGGCGCGCTGCTGCATTTCGCGATCGTGCCGTTCGTCGGCCACGCGCCGCTCTGGGAGGCACTGCTCGGCGACGATTACCGCCGCGTCATCAAGCTGACCGTCGAGGAATTCATGGAGCTCGCCGGCTACTTCCTGTGGCTGATCGGCTCGCTCGAGTACTGGTTCCAGGTGCGGGCGCTGGTGTCACGGGAGCCGCGGCCCGTCGAGGAGCGACGCCGCAGGGAGCGCCGCAAGCGGCGCAAGGCGCGCTACTGATCGCCGCCGGCGCGACGCGCTACAGGACGGTCGGGTTGGGGGCGTTGCCGTAGACGTCCTCGGGGTCGAAGACTTTTTCGGTGTCGGTGAATTCCAGCGCGACGTCGTCACCCGCGGCGTCGTCACCGACCGGAATGCGGCGATAGAAGCATGAGCGGTAGCCCACGTGACAGCTCGCGCCGCCGGCGACGCGTACGCGCAGCCAGATGCAGTCCTGGTCGTCGTCGATCAGCAGTTCCTCGACCTTCTGCGTAAGGCCGCTGGTAGCCCCTTTGTGCCACAGGGCCTGCCGGCTGCGGCTGAAATAATGCGCCTCGCCACTACGGATCGTCCGCGCCAGCGCCTCGGCGTTCATGTAGCCCTGCATCAACAGCTCACCGCTGTCGAAATCGGTCGTTACGGCGGTGATCAGTCCGCGATCGTCGAACCTGGGCGCGAGATCGGTTCCCTCTTCAACCTGCTCCACGCTCTGCCGCTGACGGAAGGCGATGGGTCGATACGACATGTTGACTCCTCGGACACTGGCGAGCCGGCTGCGGCCCGCCGGCCGCACGGCGAAGGGTGGAAGATTATACGGCATCCGCAGCCGGCCGCGACCGCCGGTCGCCGGGCGGCGATGTTGCTATCATGGCGCGCAGCCACGGCTGCAGGCCGTCGAGGACGACCCCGCAGGCCGTCGAGGACGAGGCCTCGAGGCCGTCGAAAACGAGCCCCGAGGGGCATGGAAGACGAGGCCCGGAGGCCGCAAACAGTTACCGCCGCAGGCCGCAGCCAGCCGCGGCCGCCACAGACGACAGGCAGGCGCATGACCCTACAACTGCACGACACCCTGCGGGGCCGGAAAGTGCCGTTCGAGCCGCTGGTACCCGGCCGGGTGACCATGTATCTCTGTGGCCCGACGGTCTACAACTACGCGCACATCGGCAACGCGCGGCCGGCGGTGGTCTTCGACCTGCTGACACGCCTGCTGCGCCGCAAATATACGCTCACCTTTGCGCGCAACATCACCGATGTCGACGACAAGATCAATGCCGCCGCGAAAGAGGCAGGCAAGCCGATCGAGGCGATCACCGAGCGCTTTATCGAGGTCTACAACGCCGACATGGCCGTGCTCGGCGTCAAGCCGCCCGACGTGGAGCCGCGCGCCACGCGGCACATCGGCGAGATGATCGCAATGATCGAGCGGCTCATCGAGAACGGCAATGCCTACCAGGCGGAAGGGCACGTGCTGTTCGAGGTAGCGACCTTCGACGACTACGGCAAGCTGTCGAAGCGCGACCTGCGCGAGATGATCGCCGGCGCGCGCGTCGAGGTCGCGCCCTACAAGCGCGCGCCGCAGGACTTCGTGTTGTGGAAGCCGTCGCCGCCGGACCTCCCCGGCTGGGAGTCGCCGTGGGGTCGTGGCCGCCCCGGCTGGCACATCGA
>JBFJUJ010000069.1:0-11912 GCA_041624755.1 Woeseia sp.
CCTTCCTGCACCTCGTCGAGGACATGCAGGCCGTCTTGACCGCGAGTCTCGGCAGTCGATTCGAGCCGTACGAGCTCGGCCAGGTCCACGGCACGATCATCGGCCTCGAGGGTGAGTACCGGGACGGTGAGGTCATAGGCGCAAACTTCCGCGCCCTGCGCGGTGAGCGCCGTCTGCTCGAGGTCGACAAGCTGATCAGGCTGATCGCCGGATCGAACGCGCTGCCCATGCGCGTGCAAGTCGGCGGCTTCGTGCCGGCGGAGTCATATCCGTTCACCAGCCGCGGCGAGCATCCCGCGAAGCGCTCTTTCCGCATAGGCGGCAGCCTCGCAGTCGGTATGGGCTGGCCGGTCGAGGGGCTCGGCTACCCGCCGCTGCTCTATCAGCTGCGGCGCCGATTGCAGCGCGCCGGCGCGCTGCACAAGTACCACGGCTCGCTCGACGCTACCGATAACGATTTCTATTTCGTGCTGGGGCGTGTGACCGGGGAGTCGTCGGACCCGGCGCCAATCCTGCAGGCCGAAGCCGATATCCGGCGCATGCTGACGGGCTGCCGGCCCGCGGTGATCGGGATCGGCGCGGCCGACCTGTCCTTCGTCGCCTACACCGATCCGGCGCTGCCGCCCGGCGGATGCCGTGCCTTGTCCTTTGCGGACTGCCTGGAGCAGCCTCGACTCCTGGCGGATCTTTATTCGGCGTGAGGATGCGGCGACTGCGAACCCCGCGCAGGTCAGTCGCGCAATGATCCGATCAGGTCGCTTATCGAATCCAGTCGATGCCGCGCCAGGTAGTCGGCGATACCGGCGTTGATCTGCCGGCACATGAGCGGTTCGTAGAACAGCGCGGTGCCGATGCCGACGGTGCTCGCGCCGGCGATGAGGAAGGCGAGCGCGTCCTCGACCGTGCGGATGCCGCCCTGGCCGATGATGGGGATATCGAGCGGCCCGGCGACGTCGTAGACCTGGTGCACCTTGAGCAGCGCGATCGGCATGATCGCCGGGCCGGACAGGCCGCCCTGCACGTTGCCGATGACGGGCTGACGCTGCTCGACGTCGATGGCCATGCCCATGATCGTGTTGATGACGGCGAGCGCATCGGCGCCGGCCTCGATGCAGCGCCTCGCGTTTTCGCGGATGTCCGTCTGGTTCGGCGACAGCTTGGCGATGATCGGCTTCTTCGTGACTTTCCGGCAGGCGGCGACGACCTTCGCCGACATGTCAGGGTAGTTGCCGAACGAGACGCCGCCCTCCTTGATGTTCGGGCAGGAGATGTTGATCTCGATCGCGTCGATCGGCGAGTCGTCGAAGCGCGCCGTCACGGCCGCGTAATCGTCGATCGTCGAGCCGCAGACATTGGCGATGAAGCGCGTCTCGGTGAAATCGAGCGTCGGCAGGATCTCGTCGACGACCCTGTCCATGCCGGGGTTCTGCAGGCCGATGGCGTTCAGCATGCCCATCGGCGTCTCGGCGATGCGATGCGGCGGGTTGCCGAGACGCGGCTCGCGGGTCGTGCCCTTCAGCACGACGGCGCCGACGTCGCGGTTGGAGAAGCCCTCCACGCGCGTGTATTCCTCGCCGAAGCCGACGCAGCCGGACAGCAGCACGATCGGCGAATCGAGCTTGAGACCGCAGAAGTCGACGGCGATGGGGCTGGGTTTTGCTACGGCTGCCATGTCGTTCGCGGGTCCGGGTGCCTGCTCGTCTGCGGCCGGCGTTTGTCAGCACAAGGTTTTCGGACGAGGCCTTGCTGATGGAGACCGGCTGGTGGAGGCCGTATTGTACGCAACATGTTCCACCTGATCCTCTACCAGCCGGAGATACCGCCCAACACCGGCAACATCATCCGGCTGTGCGCGAACACGGGCGTCGGCCTGCACCTGATCGAGCCGCTGGGTTTCGAGCTCGACGACCGGCGGCTGCGCCGCGCCGGACTCGACTACCGGGAATTCGCCGACGTCCGCCGCCATCCCGATCTCGACACCTGCCTCGCGGCGCTGGCCGGGCCGCGGCTGTTTGCGCTCAGCACCCGTGGCCGCCGCGTCTACGCGGACGTGCGCTTCTCAGCCGGCGACGCCTTCCTGTTCGGCCCGGAGACCCGCGGGCTGCCGCAGGCCTTGCTCGATGCGCTGCCGGCCGGCCATTGCCTGCGCCTGCCGATGCGTCCCGGCAGCCGCAGCCTGAACCTCGCGAACTCGGCCGCCGCCGTCGTCTACGAGGCGTGGCGGCAGCAGGGATTCCGCGGCCAGCACGTTTGAGCCGGCCGCCCGCCGCAGAACCAGGGGTCGCCCGCCCGCGACCTCATTCGGGCTTCAGGGACCGTCCCATCAGCGCACGTACGGCGTCGCGCGCCGGCTTGTCTTCGTACAGGACCTCGTAGACCTGCTGGCAGATCGGCATCTCGACACCGAGCGTGGCGGCCACCTCGTGCACCGCTTTCGCGGCCAGCACGCCCTCGACGACCTGGCCGATCTCCGCCTGGGCCTCTCCGATGGACTTGCCCTCGGCCAGCTTGAGGCCCATGCGCCGGTTGCGCGACAGGTTGTCGGTGCAGGTCAGTACGAGGTCGCCCATGCCGGCGAGTCCCATGAACGTCTCCTGGCGGGCGCCGAGCGCGACGCCGAGCCGGGTCATCTCGACGAGGCCGCGGTTGATCATCGCGATGCGGGTGTTCGCGCCGAAGCCCAGGCCGTCGGAGATGCCGGCGCCGATCGCCAGCACGTTCTTCACCGCGCCGCCGACCTCGACGCCGACCATGTCGCTCGACGTGTAGGCGCGGAAGGTCTCGTCCGACAGTGCCGCCGCGAGGTCGGCCGCGAACTTGTCGTCATTGGCGGCAACGGTCATGGCCGTCGGCAGGCCCTCGCCGACCTCCGCCGCGAACGTCGGGCCCGAGAGGACCGCGACCGGCCGGTCGCTGCCGAGCAGCTCGGCGACGACCTGGTGCGGCAGCTTGCCGCTGGTCAGCTCGAAGCCCTTGGTCGCCCAGCAGATGCGCACGCCGTCGGTGAGCATCGGTTTCAGTCGCTCGAGCGTCTCGCGCAGTCCGTGGCTCGGCACGGCGATCAGCACGATGCCGGCGCCGGCCAGGCACTCCTCGAGATCGACCACCGCGGACAGCGTGCCGGGGAAGGCTGCGCCCGGCAGGTAGCGCGCGTTCTCCCGCGCTTCGGCCATCGCCGCGAGCTGCTCCCGGTCCCTGCCCCACAGCCGCACGTGACAGCCGCGGCGCGCGAACTGCAGCGCGAGCGCGGTGCCCCAGGAACCCGCGCCGATGACGGCGATCGCCGTCGTTTGCGCAGGAGCGCTCAGTTGACGCTCCCCTGGCCGCCGCTGCCTCCGTCGCCGGCCGGCTGCGCTGCCTGTGCCTGCTGCGCGGCAGCCTGCTTGCGGCTCTCGGCGTACAGAGCGTCGAAGTTGATCGGCTGCAGCACGAACTCGGGGAAGCCGCCCTTCGAGACGATGCCGGCGATCGCTTCGCGGGCGTAGGGGAACAGCGTGCCCGGGCAGAAACTGCCGACGATCACGTCGAATTCCTCCGGGCTGCAGCCCTGGATCTGGAACAGCCCGGCCTGGTGCAGCTCGACTAAGAAAAGCGTCTTTTCCTCGTGCTTCGCCTCGACCGTGATGGTCAGCACGACCTCGTGCATGTCGCCGGGCGCCGGTGCATGCGAGCTGCGCAGGTTCAGGTTGGTCTTGGGGTTCCATTCGCCGGAGGTAAACACCTCCGGGCCGCGCGGCGATTCGAAGGAGAAGTCCTTGAGGTAGATCTTGTTAATCGCGATGCGTCGTTCCGCTGCTGCCTGCTCTGCCATGTGTGGGTCCTGGTTGATTGTCGTGTCGTTTGTTCGCCGGTGCGCGTACCGGGGTGTCAGCCGTGCGCCAGCATCCTGTCGAGTTCGCCCCGGCGATCGAGCTCGTACAGATCGTCGAAGCCGCCGATCGGCCGGTCGTCGATAAAAATCTGCGGCACCGTGCGGCGGCCGCTCTTGTTCTCCATTTCCGCGCGGCGCTCGCCGTCATCCATGATCGAAAGGTCCTCGTAGTCGATGTTCTTCTTCTTCAGGAGCATGCGGGCGGCCGAGCAATACGGGCAGTACGCCGTGCCGTACATGACCACTTTCGGCTGCGTGCTCATCGACGGCCGCTATTTCTTTTTGCCGGACTTCTTGCCGCCAACGACGGGGAGGCTCGCCTGCGTCCACGCGTTCATGCCGCCGCGCAGGCTGTAGACATTCTCGACGCCGGACTTGCGGAGCCTGTCGGCCAGCTTGGTCGAGGTGACGCCCGCGTCGCAGACGGCGATGATCGAGGACCCCTTCAGGCGGTCGAGCTTCTCCTGGTGCGCGGCGAGCTCCTCGAACGGGATGTTCTTCGCGCTGACGATGTGGCCACGGGAGAATGCCTCGGCGTTGCGCAGGTCGATGACGGCGGCGTCGGCGTTGATCAGCTTGACGGCTTCCTGCGGCTCGACGCTCAGCATGCCGCTCGCCTTGCGTCGCAGCTCGGTAAAGACCAGCACGAAGAAGCTCACTGCCAGCGCGGAGACGAGCAGGGTGTGGTTCCCTGCGAATTCGAGGAATCGATCCATAAAGCCGAGCGGGTACTCCCGAGAGCCGAACGCCGCCCGGCGGGGCGGCGCAGTCCAGTCGGGCAGTATACCAGCCCGCCGCGGCGGCGCGCCGTCGCACGGCCGCCACGGGTCGGTGCCGGGGATCCCGGAAGAGGCGCCTGCCTGCCTCGTACACGGTCCTATCGCGCCGGCACTCCCTCGCACTACACTGCGCTTCCATGACCGCCGCCAGACGCACGCGCCGCTTCCTGCCCGCACGGCTCGCCGCGCTGTCCCGTGCCGGCCGCGTGCAGCGCATCCTGCTCGTGCTCGTCGCCCTGCTCGCGTCCCCGGGCCAGGCGCAGGATGCGAACCCGGGCAAGGTCAAGGAGCAGGAACTCGAGGAGGTCCGCGCCGAGATTTCGCGGCTGAAGCGCAGCATGGATGCGCGCGCCGCCGAGCGTGACCGGCTGACCGCCGACCTGCAGGCCGCCGAGATCCGTATCTCGCAGACGCGCATCGAGCTCCGCGAGCTCGAGCGGCAGCAGGCATTCAGCGAACGCCGCAAGCAGGAACTCGAAGGCCGCCTCGACGAGCTCCGCGTCGCCCTGGACGCCGAAGCGGTCCAGCTCGCGGCGCAGCTCCGCGCCGCCTGGGCAGGCGGCCGGCAGGAGCGGCTCAAGCTGCTGCTCAATCAGCAGGACCCGGCCGCGCTCGGCCGCCTGCTCGCGTACTATCGGTACCTCAGCGACTATCGCGGCGCCAACATCGAACGCATGACCGCGCATGTCGGGGAAGTCAGCCGGCTGCGCGACGAGGTCGCGGCCGAGGACGACCGCCTGCGGCGCCTCGCGCGCTCTCGCTACGCGGAGCTCGGCGAACTGAACACGGCGCAGGAGCGGCGTCGCGAGCTGCTCGCCGCGCTCGGGGAACGGCTCAGCGCCGAGGGCGCCGAGCTCGAGCGGCTCGCGGCCGAGGAACGCGACCTCGCGCGCCTGATCGCCGAGCTGACGAGCATCCTGTCCGACTACCCGATTACTTCCGAGGAGCCGTTCAGCGCACATGAGGGACGCCTCACCTGGCCGGTGGCCGGGCGCCTGCTGCACGATTTCGGCCAGCCGCGCGGCACCGGCGGCCTGAACTGGAACGGCGTCGTGCTGGCAGCGCCGCGCGGCCGCGAGGTGCGCACCATCTACCACGGCCGCGTCGTATTCGCCGACTGGCTCGCCGGCATGGGGCTGCTGGTGATCGTCGATCACGGCGAGGGCTTCATGACCCTCTACGGCTACAACGAATCGATCCTCGCGAACACCGGCGACTGGGTCGCGCCCGGAGACGTCATCGCGACCGTCGGCGACAGCGGCGGCCAGCGGCAGGCGGGCCTGTACTTCGAGATCCGCCGGGGCACGCGGCCCGTCGACCCGCGAGACTGGGTCACGCGCCGGCCGCAGGGCGGCTGAAGCCCGCCGACCGGGCCGCCGGGCACAGCAAAACCGGCGGCTCTGTGCTATCGTCCAGCGGCTCAGGCAGCCGCTCCGGGGGATACGGCGGGCTGCGGGCGGAGTCAATCCATGTCGCTGAAAATACGCGGGATACTGGTGCTGGTGATCGGCACGGTGATGGGCTTCGGCCTGTCGCTGAGCGGCCGGCTCGTGGCGATGCGCGACGCCCCGCCGACGGCCGCCGAAATGTCCCTGGAGCAGGCGCGGCTGTTCGCCGAGGTCATGGAGCGGGTCAAGCGGGATTATGTCGAACCGCTCGACGACGCCGCGCTGCTCGAGAGCGCCATCCGCGGCATGGTGGCGGACCTGGACGCCCACTCCCAGTATCTCGACGCACGCGAATACCAGGACATCCGCATCAGCACGACCGGCAGCTATACCGGCGTCGGCCTCGAGATCAGCGCGCGGAACGACGAGCTGCGCGTGGTATCGCCGATCGACCAGTCGCCGGCCCACCGCGCGGGCATTCTCGCCGGCGACACCATTCTCGAGATCGACGGCGCCTCGGTCGCCGACGACGGGCTGCGCGAGACTATCCGGCGGCTGCGCGGCCGCGCCGGGACCCGCGTCAGCCTGACCGTGCTGCGCCAGCCGGACGACGAAGTGCTCGTGTTCGACCTGCGGCGCGACAGCATCCACGTCGCGAGCGTGAGGCACGAGCTGATCGAGCCGGCGATCGGCTACCTGCGCGTCAGCCAGTTCACGGAGAGCACGGCGAGCGAGCTGGCCGATGCGATCGACGAGCTCGTCGACGAGCTGCTGGCGGGCGGCGGCGGCGAACGCAACGGCGACGCCCTCACGGGCGTGATCCTCGACCTGCGCAACAATCCCGGCGGCATCCTCGACGCCGCGGTCGACGTGTCGGACCTGTTCCTCGACCACGGCGTCATCGTCAGCGCCGACGGCCGCACGCCCGAGTCGCGCTTCGTCCGCGAGGCGCATCGCGGCGACCTGCTCGACGGTGCGCCGATGGTCGTGCTGGTCAACGCCGGCTCGGCATCGGCCTCCGAGATCGTGGCCGGCGCCCTGCAGGACCACCACCGCGCGCTGGTCATTGGCACGCGAACCTTCGGCAAGGGACTCGTGCAGACGGTGATGCCGCTGTCGCGCGGCCGCGCCATCAAGCTGACGACGTCGCGCTATTACACGCCGTCCGGCGACTCGATCCACGAGACCGGCATCGCGCCCGACGTGTACATCGAAGGCAGCCGCCAGCATCCGGGCGTCGACCTGTCCGAGCACCCCGACCGCGAGGCGGACGAGCAGCTCACCGAGGCGCTGGAGCGGCTGCGCTCGCGCCGCGTCATGCACAGCCGCGCGCTGTAGCAGGGCTCGCCGCGCCGCATGATCCGCCGTTCTCGGCCGCCGCAGGCGATGATGCGTTACCTGCCGGCAGCGCTTTTGTGCGCCGTGACCGCCCTTGCCCAGGCCGCCGGCAGCCCGCCGCCGGCGTCGGTTGCCGCGCCGCGCATCGCGATCATCATCGACGACCTCGGCTACGGGTTCGAGGCCGGCCGGCGCACCGCGTCCTTGCCGGGCCCCGTGGCCTGCGCGATCCTGCCGGCGACGCCGCGCGGCGCCGCGGTTGCGGAGCTCGCGGCGGGCAACGGCAAGGAGGTGCTGCTGCACCTGCCGCTCGAGGCGCAGCATGCCGTCGGCCGCATCGATCCCGGCAGCCTGCGCCTCGACATGAGTCGCGGCCAGTTCGGCGATGCCTTCGCTGCCAACCTCGACTCGGTGCCGCACGTCAGCGGCGTCAACAGCCATCGCGGCAGCCTGCTCACGCGGCATCCGGGTCACATGGCATGGCTGATGGAGGAACTGCGGGCCCGCGACGGCCTCTATTTCATCGACAGCTACACGACGCGGCACAGCGTTGCCCTCGCGCTGGCCGCCGAAGCGGGGGTGCCGGCCCGCCGGCGCGACGTGTTCCTCGACAATGACCGCAGCAGCGAGGCGCTCGGCCGTTCTTTCGAGCGACTCAAGCGCCGCGCGCGCCGGCAGGGCGCCGCCATCGGTATCGGCCACCCCTTTCCCGAGACGCTCGCGTTCCTGGAGCAGGCCCTGCCGCGGCTCCGGGATGAAGGCTTCGCGCTGGTGCCGTTGTCGACGCTGATGCAGCCCGCCGCGGCCGGCGACGATTGAACCGCCGCGCGTCGCCCGGCTCTAATACCCACTCTTCGCAAGGCCAGGCGCAGCGCACAGGGAAAACGTGATCAGGGGACCAGGGAACAGCCGTCCGCGGCATTGTGCGCTCGTGCTTCTCATGCTCTTCGCCGGGCATGCGTCCGGCGAAGAGCAGCGCGACCAGGCCGCGCCGCAGGCGGCGAGCGAAACGGCGTGCACGCAGGAGTACGACCCGGTCTGCGGCGTCGACGGCAAGACCTACAGCAACGACTGCGTCGCGACGGCCGCCGGCGTCGATATCGTCGGCTACGGCGACTGCACGCAGTATCGGGACAACGACTGCGGCGAACGCTTCGAGCCGGTCTGCGGCGTCGACGGCAAGACCTATGGCAACGCCTGCGTGGCCGAGGCGGCCGGCGTGGAGGTCGCCTCGCCGGGCCTGTGCGAGCGGGCGGCTGCCTGCGGCAACGATTTCAAGCCGGTGTGCGGCGTCGATGGCAATACCTACAGCAACGCCTGCTTCGCCGGCGCCTCAGGGGTCGAGGTCGCGTTCGAGGGGCTCTGCGAAGAGGGCGGCGAGTCCTGCAGCGACGAGTACGCCCCGGTCTGCGGCGATGACGGCATCACTTACAACAACGCCTGCCTCGCCGACGAGGCCGGCATCGACGTCGTCTCGCTCGGCGCCTGCACCGACAGCGGCTGCCCCGACGTCTACGAGCCGGTCTGCGGCATGAACGCGCGCAGCTACCGCAACCGCTGCGAGGCCGAGCAGCAGCGCGTGCCGGTGCAGCGCAGCGGGCTGTGCGACCCGGCGTCCTGTCCGGACGTGTACGCGCCGGTGTGCGGCGCCGACGGCCAGACCTATGCCAATGCCTGCAAGGCGGAGGGCGCCGGGGTCACGGCGTTCACCGAGGGTGGCTGTGGTCTGCGTCCCTGCCCGCAGCTCTTCATCCCCGTGTGCGGCGCGGACGAGATGACCTACGGCAACGCCTGCCAGGCGGAGCGCGCCGGCGTGCGTATCCAGTACGCGGGCGTCTGCGAGCAGCAGGGCCGCAACTGTCCCAAGGTCTACCGGCCGGTCTGCGGCATGGACGGCAATACCTACGACAACGACTGCCAGCTCGACAACGCCGGCCAGACGATGGCATACGCCGGGGAGTGCCTCGGCCAGTAGCCGCGCCGAACGCGTGCCGCCGGCAGCCGCCGGCAGGGGGAGCCGGGACTGCCTTCGTCCCGGTCTCGGCGGGCTCGTACCGCGTCAGGTCTCCTGCCAGGCGGGGTGCAGCCGGCCGTCGCCGCTCTCGCCATAGGGGAGCCAGGCCAGGCCGAACAGCGTCACGGCGATGTCGGTCGTCTTCGGCCGCACGGAGACGTCCTCGAGTTCCTCGGCCTGCGCATCGAAGGCCGTGTCCAGCGCGTCGATCTCGCCCTGCAGCGTCTCGTTGAGCGCCGCGAGGTCCGCTTCCACTTTCGCGACGGTCTGCCGCGCACGCTCGACGTCGCCGGCTTCCTTGCGCGCGCCGCTGGCCGAGCGGATGGCCGTGCCTACGCGGCTCGCGGTGCTGGCCGACAGGCGCTTGCGGCCGAGGACGGCGCCCAGTATCGCGGTGCCGAAGGACAGGGCGGTGTCGAGCTTCTTGCGGCCGGCCTGGTCGGATTCGCGCTCGACCGCCTGGCGCGCGCGCAGCAGCCGGTTCTCGAGCGTGGTCGTCTTCGTCGCATAGCGCTTGCGCAGCGCGGCGATCGCCTTGTCGCGCTCCTCGCTGGCGCGCTGCTGCAGCCGCGCGCGGAATTCACCCTCGCTCTCGAAGGCCTCCGAGGTCATGCGGAACTTGCGGTGACGGTAGAGCGTCAGCGTCTGCTCCTGCCGCAGCCAGCGCTTGTAGTCCTTTTCCCACTTGCCGTAGTTGCCGGCGACGGCGAGCGCCGCCGGGCACTCCGCGAAAGCTGCATCGTCGAAGCCCTGCTGCCCGAGACGGTCGGCGCCGACGGGCAGCTCCTCGGCCTGGTCCCAGTCGACGCTGACGGCGCCGTCGTCGACCTCGAGCGTGTGTACGAAGTCGCGGCTCTCGTCGACGTCGTAGCGGGAGCTGATCCACGCGAGCTTCGAGGCGCCGATCAGGCGCGGGTAATAGACGATGTTGCCGCTGCCGGCGGCAGGCACGAAGAACTGGCGCACCGACGGCGGCAGCGCCGGCGCGACCCGCGTCGCGGCTGTGGCTGCGGGCGGCGGCGCCGCGGCGGCCGCGGTGTCCTTCGCGGCAGGCGCCGGTTCGTGCCCGGCCATCAGCTGCGAGATCTGGTCGCGGGTCATTGGCCCGGCCAGGTATGACATCACCCAGCGCGTGCCGAATATCACGTCCTCGTCCTCGTGCACGTTGTGCAGCAGGAAGCGGCGCTTGCCGAGGCCGGCGAGCACGCGCTCCATCGCGCCGCGGTCGAAGCCGCCGCCCTGGCTGGCGCCCTCGAGACCCTCCATGACGCGCGCCTTGTCGCGCTCGGTCTGCAGCCGCCCGATGAACCAGGTGCCGGTGTTCGACAGCCCCTTGTAATCGAGGTCCACGGGGTTCTGCGTCGCCAGCACCAGGCCGAGCCCGTAGGCGCGCGCCTGTTTGAGCAGCGTCAGCAGGAGCTGCTTCGACGGCGGGTTCGCGACCGGCGGCATATAGCCGAAGATCTCGTCCATGTAGAGGATGGCCCGCAGGCTCGAGGTGCCCTGCTGCGCGCGCATCCACGCGATGAGCTCGTTGAGCAGCATCGTGACGAAGAACATCCGGCTGGCTTCGTCGAGGTGCGCGATCGACAGGACCGAGGTACGCGGCTTGCCGGCGGGCGAGTACAGCAGGTTGTGCACGTTCAGCGCCTCGCCGCGCAGCCAGGCCTCGAAGCCCGGCGCCGCGAGCAGGTTGTTCAGGCGCATCGCGAGCGCGAAGCGGTCTTTCGACGGGAAGAACGATTCGAGGTCCATGACGCCGACGCGGCTGACCGGCGGCGACTGGATCGCGCCGATCAGCGACGGCAGGTCGAGTCCCCTGCCGGCCTGCCAGTGATGGTCGAGTATCAGTGCGAGCAGGATGTGCTCGCGGCTCGTCAGCGGGTCGGCATCGAGATCGATCAGCGACAGGATCCCGGTCGCCGTCGCCTGGATGCGCTCGCGATAGAGATCGCCGTCGGCTTTCAGGGCCTCGGTCGGCGCGGCGAAGGATTTCAGCACCGAGATCGGCAGCCCGGCCTCGCTGCCGGGGGTGTAGATGGCGACCTCGGAACTCTCCTTCAGCTTGCGGATGCGCGCGCCGTCCTGGCCCCAGTCCGCGAGTCCCTTGCTCCACAGGGCCGCCTGCGCCGCGGCGTACTGCGCAGGCGTCTGCCCGGCATCGAGCGCCGCGCGTTCGTTGATCCACGGCCGGAAGTCGTCGGCGCCGAGCTCGGGGAAGGTCAGCATCAGGTTGCCGAGGTCGCCTTTCGGGTCGATCGCGATCACCGGCACGTGATCGAGCGCCGCCTCCTCGAGCAGGCCGATGCCGAGACCGGTCTTGCCGGAGCCGGTCATGCCGATGATGACGGCGTGCGTCGTCAGGTCGCGTGAATCGTAGAGGACGGGCTCGTCGGCCGACTTGCCGCTTTCCGGATCGATGCGCCTGCCGAGGTAGAAGGCGCCGAGTTTCTCGAAGTCGTGCATGCTGGAATGCTCCTCAGGCGAGCGGTGCGCCGCGGCCACGGCCGCGACGCGGCTGC
>JBFJUJ010000070.1:0-11739 GCA_041624755.1 Woeseia sp.
CTGCGCCCTGCGCAGCGCGGCCCAGGCGTCGCGATTCGCGATCACCCGCAGCTGTCCCGGCCGGAGCCCCGCCAGCGACCACGGCCCGACGCGGTGGCGGACGAGACGCAGCGTGGGCAGGCCGACGGCGGCCGTCATGCGCCGTACCTGCCGGTTGCGACCCTCGTCGATCACGAGCTCCAGCCAGCAGGTCGGCACGGACTTGCGCAAGCGGATCGGCGGCTCCCGCGGCCACAGGTCGGGCGGCGGTGCGATCCGGCGCGCGGCGAGGGCCCGCGCGCTGCCGTCCCGCAAGTGCACGCCGCGCTCGAGGCGCGCCAGCGCGGCCGCGCCGGCCTCGCCCTCGACCTGCACCCAGTAGCGCTTGGGCAGTTTCCGTCGCGGCTCGGCGATGCGCGCCTGCAGGCGCCCGTCGTCGGTCAGCAACAGCAGGCCCTCGCTGTCGAGGTCCAGCCGGCCGGCCGGGTAGACGTCGGCAACGGAAACGAAATCCGCCAGCGTCGCGCGGCCGTCGCCGCCGCTGAACTGGCTCAGCACCCGAAACGGCTTGTTCAGGAGGACGAGCGGCACAGGACACCCCGGCGGCCGGTTGAGCACCGGCCGCCATAGTCGCAGGGAGGGCGCGGCGTTCGCCACCCCTCCGCCGCGGCTCCTGCTGCGCTATTCGCCGCGCGCTCTCGGCCGGCCGGGAGCGCCGGTCAATCCTCGCGCGGGCCCACCGGCACCATGACGTGGGCAAGCGGCGTACCGCCCCACATGACGTAGGGCCCGCCGGTGTGCGGATCGTCGGTCATCGCTGCCAGCTGCTCGCTGTCCGGCAACAGCAACATCAGGTGCGGACCTTCCTGCACCCAGCTTCCGCTGTCGTCCGGCTCGGTCGCAGCCGGGTTGTGATTGTGCACGAGGGCATCGCCCTGCAGCATGTAGGAATAGCCGATCACGTCGGTGGAGAACGACTCGCCCGCGGCAGCGGCGTCCAGCCAGCGCATCCAGGTCGCGTCGTTGCACATCGGGTGCTTGTCGCCGGGAATCAGGCTGATGCCAGGCAGGCAGGTCCAGCCGTTCGAGCCTTCGCGGAGCACCGTGCCATCGACGTCGATGATCGTGGCCGCGGCCGAGATCGAAGGCGGCGCCGCCGACATGGCACGGGCGATTTTCTGCGACACCGTGTCTGCAGCGTGCCCATCCGCAGCGGCCGGGCCGGGAAGGGCAAGGGCGGCGACTACGAGCGACAGCGGCAGGCCGCCGCGTCGAATCTTCCGGGTCATGACGTCATCCTCGTTGGTAAGGGGAGCGGAGTATAGCGCCGCGCAGCGCCGGTTGCGATAAATTAAATATTTAAAAATCATGAATTTATAGGTGCCACGCCGGACCCTGAAGCAGCGTTGCGACTTGGCGGCCAGCGCCTCGCGAGACCATCGCGCGGGCGCCGTCACCTGCTGCGGGCGCCGGAAATGCTCGCGATGCGGGCCCGTATTCTGCAGAATCCCGGGCTGGTCCACGACGGGGCAGCAGGTGCTCATCAACGCCTGGCGCGATTTTCTGAAACTCGAAGCCGCGAGCGGCATCCTGCTGGTGCTGGCGGCCGTGCTGGCCATGATCGTCGCGAACTCACCGCTCGCCGGCTTCTACGCGCAGCTTATCGACCTGCGCTTCGGCATCCGGCTCGGCGCCGCGGCGATCGACAAGCCGCTGCTCCTGTGGATCAACGACGGCCTGATGGCCGTGTTCTTCCTGCTGGTAGGCCTCGAGCTCAAGCGGGAAATCACCGGCGGCCAGATCGCGAGCCTGCGCCAGGCCGCGCTGCCACTGGCAGGCGCCATGGGCGGCATGGCGGTGCCGGCGCTCGTCTACGTCGCGATCAATTACGGTGACCCCGTGGCGCTGCAGGGCTGGGCGATCCCGGCAGCCACGGACATCGCCTTCGCGCTCGCGGTGCTTGCCCTGCTCGGCGATCGCGTGCCGCTGTCCCTGCGCATCCTGCTGGTGACGATCGCGATATTCGACGACATCGGCGCGATCGTCATCATCGCTCTGTTCTACACCGGCGACCTGTCGACATCCGCGCTGCTGACGGCCGGCGCCTGCCTGCCGGTGCTGGCGTTTCTCAACCGGCGCGGCGTGCTCGAGAAGACGCCGTACCTGCTGGTCGGGCTCGTCATGTGGGCGGCGGTCCTCAAATCGGGCGTACACGCGACGCTCGCCGGGGTGGTGCTCGCCTTGTTCATCCCGGCTCGAGCCCCGGACGGCCAGTCTTCGCCGCTCGAGGAACTCGAGCACGACCTGCACACCGGGGTCGCCTACCTGGTCCTGCCGCTGTTCGCGTTCGCCAACGCCGGCATTTCGCTCGCGGACGCATCTTTCGACTACCTGCTGCACCCGGTGCCCCTCGGAATCGCCGCCGGGCTGCTCATCGGCAAGCAGGTCGGTGTGCTGGGGTTCTGCTGGCTCGCCGTCAAGCTGCGGATCGCCGACCTGCCCGAGGACCTCGGCTGGGCGAGCGTGTGGGGAGGTGCGCTCCTCTGTGGCATCGGTTTCACGATGAGCCTGTTCCTGGCGTCGCTGGCCTTCGAGAGCACGGGCGTGAACCTGCTCTTCGACGAGCGCCTCGGCATCATCACGGGTTCGTTGCTGGCGGGACTCGCCGGCTACCTGGTCCTGCGGAGCGCTTTGCCGGCAGAACAGAATAAGCCCTAAGAAAGTATTTTATATTATTGAAAAATAGTGGATAAGTCGCAGGTCCATCTTGCCAGCGACGGCGACCCGCGGCTCGCGGCGCTGATCGACGAGCCGCTGCGCGCTCTGCTCGCCCTGCTACTCGAACGCTTCGCGGCGCGCGCCGACGCGCTGCTCGCAGCGCGCGACGAACGGCAGCAGCAGGTCGACGCGGGCCGCATGCCGGGCTTCGCCGACGACGACCGCGCCGGCGACTGGCATGCCGCCGGGGGGCAGGCGGCGCTGCGCGACCGGCGCGTCGAGCTGGCCGCGCCGGCGGTGGCGGAGGACCTGCTCACGGCGTTAGATGCCGGCACGAGCAGCGTCGCGGTCGACCTCGCGACGGCGCTCACCGGCGAAGGCGGTGCGCTGCAGGCGCACCTGCTGCTCGACGATCTGCTCCGTGACCGACTCGAGCACCCGCGGCGACCGGCGCTGGTCTTCGGGCTGCGTCCGCCGACCGCGCGGGAGCCGGCGTTGCGCTGGCGGGACGAAGCCGTCCCGGCAGCGATCGCCGATCTCGCCCTCTGCCTGCGGCACGCTGCCACGACGCTCGCCGCGCGGGGCGGCGGCATCTTCCTGAGGCTCTCGGGGCTCGATTCCGCCGATGAGGCCGCACTGTGGGCCGAGATACTCGACAGCGCGACGGAATTCCTCGATCTGGACGAATCGGGGCTGCGAGTCACGCTCGGCTGCGACAGCGTGCGCGCGGTATTCGCCGCCGAGGCGATGCTGCGGGCGCTGAAGCGCTGGGCGGACGCGCTGACCTTCGACCGGCACGCCTGCCTGCGGAGTTTCGTGCACACGTTCCGGCGCCACCCGCAGTTCGTGCTGCCGGATCCCGACGAGCTGACGACGACGACGCATTTCCTGCGCTGCCGCGGCCTGCACCTGATCGCCGTTGCCCACCGGCGTGGCGCCTCGGCGCTGGCACCCACACTGCTGCGGCTGCCACCGCCCGCGAACGGCGACGGCCGCGAACTTGCGCGGCTGAAGGCCGATCTCGAGCGTCACGCGCGAGACGGCTTCGACGGCGTCGGCATCGTGCACCCGGCGCTGCTCGCCGAGGCGCGGGAGGTCTACGAGCGCCTGGTACCCGGGCCGCACCAGCGGCATCGCGGCCGCAGCGACGTCCGCATCACCGCCGCCGACCTGCTGCAGGTCGTCAAGGGCAAGATCACCGAGCGCGGCATGCGCCGCAATCTCGAGGTCGCGATGTCCGGCTACCTCGCCGTGCGTGACGGGTCGGCAAAGCTCGACCTTGAGGGCCGCCGCGAGACAGCCGCCAGCATCTCGCTGGCGGCAGACCAGCTGTGGCAGTGGGTCCACCACGAAACGGGCGTGCTGGACGACGGCCGCATCGTCGATGCCGAGCTGTTCGCGGGCATCCTCGAGAAGGTGCGCGCCGCTTCGGCGCACGCGGCGGATGACGCCAGGGAAGCTGCCGCCGCGCTCGAGGCCTACGTGATCGGGCGGCAGCAGCCCGGCGAGTTTCCCGCGGACCTGCTGCCGGGCTGATGGCGGCGGGGCTGTTCGCGACGCCCGCTGCCGGTACAATGCCGGTCCCGGCCGCGCGGCCCTGCGAGAGATTCCATGCACTACGACCACATCGACGTACCCGGCGACGGCAGCGCGATCACCGTCAACCCCGACAACTCGCTGAACGTCCCCGACCGGCCGATCATCCCTTTCATCGAAGGCGACGGCATCGGCATCGACGTCACGCCGGTCATGCTCGATGTCGTCAACGCCGCCGTCGAGAAAGCCTACGGCGACAGCCGCGCGGTACGCTGGATGCAGGTCTACGCCGGGCAGGCGGCGGCCGACGTCTACGGCAACGACCAGTTCCTGCCGGACGAGACGCTGCACGCGCTGAGGGCGTACGCCGTGTCGATCAAGGGACCGCTGGCGACGCCGACCGGCGGCGGCATCCGCTCGCTGAACGTCGCCATCCGGCAGACGATGGACCTCTACGCCTGCGTACGGCCGATACGCTATTTCCCGGGGGTGTCCACGCCGATGAAGTCTTCCGACCTGGTCGACATGGTCGTGTTTCGCGAGAACACCGAGGACATCTACGCCGGGATCGAGTACCCGACAGGCTCGCTGGAAGTGCAGAAACTGATCAAGTTCCTGCAGAACGAACTCGGCGTCACCAAGATCCGCTTCCCGGCGAGCTCCGGGATCGGCATCAAGCCCGTCAGCCGTGAAGGCTCGGAGCGCCTGATCCGCAAGGCCATCCAGTACTGCGTGGACAACGACCTGAGCTCGGTGACCCTGGTGCACAAGGGCAACATCATGAAGTTCACCGAGGGCGCGTTCTGCAAATGGGGCTATGAACTGGCGAAGACCGAGTTCGGTGCGAAGGAGAAGGACGGGGGCCCCTGGGTCGCGTTCCGCAACCCGGTCACCGACAACGAGATCGTCGTCAAGGACGTCATCGCCGACAACTTCCTGCAGCAGATCCTGATGCGCCCCGGCGACTATGACGTGATCGCGACGCTGAACCTGAACGGCGATTACATCTCCGATGCGCTCGCCGCGCAGGTGGGTGGCATCGGCATCGCACCGGGCGGCAACATCGGCGAGGGCGTCGGGGTGTTCGAGGCCACGCATGGCACGGCGCCCGGCTTCGCCGGCAAGGACCGGGTCAACCCGGGCTCGCTGATCCTCTCGGCCGAGATGATGCTGCGCTACATCGGCTGGACCGAGGCCGCGGACAGGATCATCGACGGCGTCGCCAGGACCATCGCCGCGAAGGAGCTGACCTTCGACCTGGCGCTGCTGCGCGAGGCCATCCGCGCGCCGAAGCGACGCGATCACCCGACCGGCAAGGAGCAGGTCGAGAGCGAGCTGGAGCAGCTCATCCCGGGCGCGACGCTCGTCGGCACGCGCGGCTTCGGCGAGGCGGTCATCCGGCACATGGACGAGTGACGGCCGCGCGGAGTCGATGAAGGCCGTCTACGACCGCAACTGCCGCGCCTGCCCGCGCCTCGCGGGGTTCCTCGACGACGTCAAGGCGCGCCACCCGGACTACCATTGCCGGCCGGTCGCGCCGTTCGGCGACCCGCGGGCGCGGCTTCTGGTCGTCGGGCTCGCGCCCGGCATGCACGGCGCGAATGCGAGCGGCCGCCCGTTCACCGGCGACCATGCCGGCATCCTGCTCTACCGGACGCTCCACGAGTTCGGCTTCGCCAGCCGCCCGGAATCGCGCTCGGCAGACGACGGGCTCAGACTGCGGGACGCCCGCATCACCAATGCGGTCAAGTGCCTGCCGCCGGACAACAAGCCGGTGGGCAGCGAGATCAGCACCTGCAATGCCTACCTCGCCAACGAACTCGAAACGCTGCCTGGAGACGCGGTCGTGCTGGCACTCGGCGGCATCGCGCATCGCGCGGTCCTCAGGGCGGCCGCGCTGCGCCAGGCCGACTACCGCTTCGGGCATGGCGCCGAACACTGCCTGCCGGACAGCTTCCTGTTGCTGGACTCGTACCACTGCAGCCGCTACAACACCAACACGGGCCGGCTCACGCCGGACATGTTCCGCGCGGTCTTCGCACGTGCCCGCGAGCTCCTGGCGGGCTGATTCGGCGTGACGACAGGCAACGACCCTCGCAACACGGGCTTCGACGCGAAGCGCTTCGTCGAGAGCCTGACGCACCGGCCCGGCGTTTACCGCATGCGCGATGCGGCGGGCAAAGTGCTCTATGTCGGCAAGGCACGCGACCTGAAAAAGCGCGTGTCCAGCTATTTCCAGCGTTCGCACGCCGACGCGAAGACCGCCTCGATGGTCGCGCAGGTCGCCGGCGTTGACGTCACCGTGACCAACACGGAGGCCGAGGCGCTGCTGCTCGAATACAACCTGATCAAGAAGCATCGGCCGCGCTTCAACGTCGTGCTGCGGGACGACAAGAGCTACCCGTACATCTACGTGTCCACCGAGCACCCGTTCCCGCGGCTCAAGTTCCACCGCGGGCCGCGGAAGGGCAAGGGTCGCTACTTCGGCCCGTACCCGAATGCGGCCGCGGTACGCAAGACGCTGAACGAACTCCAGAAACTGTTCCTGGTGCGGCAGTGCGAAGACAGTTTCTTCGCCAACCGGTCACGCCCCTGCCTGCAATACCAGATCCGGCGCTGTACCGCGCCCTGCGTCGGCTACATCGACGAGGCGCGCTATCGTGAGGACGTCGAGGCGGCGATCCTGTTCCTCGAGGGCAAGAACCGCAGTGTCACTGACATCCTCGTGCGGCGCATGGAGCAGAGCGCGGCAGGCCGGGAATACGAGCGTGCCGCACATTTCCGCGACCAGATCGCCCGCCTGAAAAAGATCGAGGCACAGCAGGACGTGTCGCGCACATCGGCGCGCGATATCGACGTCGTCGCCAGCGCCTCGCGGCCCGGCATGCACTGCATCACGGTGATGTTCATCAGGAACGGCGCGGTGCTGGGCAGCCGCAATCATTTCCCTAAGGTCTCGGGCGGCGCGAGCCGCGAGGAGGTCATGAGCGGCTTCCTGAAGCAGTACTACCTGGGCCGTGACGCACCGCAGGAGATTCTCGTCGACTGCGAGGTCGACGACAGAGAGCTGCTCGCCGGGGAACTGGCGGAGCGGGGCGGGCACGCCGTGCGCATCGCCGGCAAAGTTCGCGGCCGGCGCGCGCGCTGGCTGAAACTGGCGGCGACCAACGCGGAGCAGGGCCTGAACCTGAAGGTTGCGAGCAATGCGACGATCCGGCGCCAGTTCGAGGCGCTCGGGGAGCTGCTCGGGATGGAATCGCCGCCCGAGCGGCTGGAGTGCTTCGACGTCAGCCACACCGGGGGCGAGGCGACCGTTGCGTCCTGCGTGATCTTCAACCAGTCCGGTCCGCTGAGAAGCGACTACCGGCGTTTCAACCTGAATCCCGCGGCGGCCGGCGACGACTACGCCGCGATGCGCGAGGCGCTGTCGCGGCGCTACGCGCGGGTCCGGAAAGGCGAGGTGCCCATGCCCGACGTGCTGTTCGTCGATGGCGGCAAGGGCCAGCTCGCCGAGGCGATGACCGTACTCGACGAACTGGAGCTCGGCTGGCTGCAGGTCGTAGCCGTCGCCAAGGGCCGCTCCCGGAAGCCGGGCATGGAACAGCTCTTCTTGGCAGGCCAAATGACGCCCACTATACTGCCGCCAGATTCGCCCGCTCTGCTGTTGATCCAGCAACTGCGCGACGAAGCCCACCGTTTCGCCATTACGGGGCATCGCCAGCGTCGCGGCAAGGCCCGCACCACGTCGCGCCTGGAACAGATACCGGGGCTCGGTCCGAAGCGCCGGCGCGAGTTGCTGCGCCAGTTCGGCGGGCTGCCGGGCGTGCTCGGCGCGAGCGTCGACGACCTGGCGCGGGTGCGCGGCATCAGCAAGACGCTGGCCGAGCGGATCTACGACGACCTGCACCTGGAAGGGCAGGGTTAGAGCGGCTGACCGGCGCGGACCATCGCTGCACGGCGGACATGGACCAGAGCCGGGACACGGAGCGGCAGTGAAAATCAACCTTGCGATCATCCTGACCCTGGTGCGCATCATCGCCATCCCGGTCGTCGTGGTCTGCTTCTACCTGCCGATCCCGGAAGCCCGGCCGATCGCCGGCCTGGTCTTCGGCTTCGCCGCGGTGACCGACCTGCTCGACGGCTATATCGCGCGCCGCTTCGGCCAGACTTCGCGCTTCGGCGAGTTCCTCGACCCGGTCGCCGACAAGCTCATGGTCGCGATCGTGCTCGTGCTGCTGGTACAGGGTGACCCGCGATCGTTCGTCGACGTGATAGCGATGATCATCATCGGACGCGAGATCACGGTCTCGGCACTGCGCGAGTGGATGGCGACCATTGGTGAGCGCTCGAGCGTCAAGGTCGCCACGAGCGGCAAGATCAAGACGACGCTGCAGATGTTCGGCATCGCCTTCATGGTCTACGAGAACCGGCTGTTCGGCGTCGACGTCTACAGCCTCGGCTTCTACCTGCTGCTGGCCGCCGCCGGCATGACCTTGTGGTCGATGTTCGTCTACCTGCGCGCCGCCTGGCCGTCGATGCAGGCCGACTAGCACGTACGGACAGCCAGGCTCGAACCGGCTTATGTGTCTCCAGCCGGCAGCCCCGGATGTCCGCGCGCGGAACCGGTCCCGGAACCTGCCGCCGACCCCCACTTTACGCCGTATCGCGTCGACCGCGGTTTCCGCGCCCCGCCTGCAGGCCCGGCGGCGGGGCGCGGCGGTTCGACCCATCGACCGGGCGCGTGCTGCCGTAACGCCGCAGCTTCCCGGCCTGCTGCCGGGCGCGGGCCGCTTGACTCCGGGCGCGGCGCCGCTAAAATTGCGCTCCCTCCACCGTTTTCGGCCCCGCACGGGCCTTAGGCGGTCCGGCCCGGCCGGCAACCCGGGTCCGCGGCCAGATCAGCGGGAATAGCTCAGTTGGTAGAGCGCAACCTTGCCAAGGTTGAGGTCGCCGGTTCGAACCCGGTTTCCCGCTCCAGATTCACGAACGCCAGTCTCGGCCGAGACGCCGATCGACAGGCGTTCGCCGTCCGAACGAAGCTGTCCCACCACCGTGCCTGCGACGTCGTCAACGGCCGAGCCGCGATGCAGGGCCGAAGTCCGGACTCCGGACGTCAGCTCGCGGGCATCGATACGATCGGGTCCGGCTGCCAGGGGACTGTAAGAACCGTGATGTGTTTATGAAATTCGACCTGATAGGGGACATCCACGGCCACGGGGAGCCGCTGGTCGAGCTGCTCGAGATCCTCGGCTACCGCGACGGCGGCGGCATCTATCGCCATCCCGGCCGGCGGGTCATCTTCCTCGGCGATTTCATCGATCGCGGGCCTGACCAGCGCGGCGTCATCGACGTCGTACGGCCGATGATCGAGGCCGAGTCAGCGCTCGCCGTGATGGGCAACCACGAGTTCAACGCGATCGCCTACCACGCGGAGGATCCGGAGTCGCCCGGCAACTTCCTGCGCGTTCATTCAGACAAGAACGTCAATCAGCACCAGGCGTTTCTCGGCGCGTATCGCGATGATGCGGAGCAGGCCGCGCTCGTCGGGTGGTTCCGCAGCCTGCCGCTGTGGCTCGACCTGCCCGGCCTGCGCGTCGTCCACGCGTGCTGGGATCGCGGCGCAATCGCTTGCCTCGACGATCGCCACGCGTCCTCGAACGACCGGCTTTCGGACGAACTGCTGGTCGCGGCATCGAGGCCCGGCACGCCCGAGTACAAGGCCGTGGAGATCCTGCTCAAAGGCAAGGAGATTCCCTTGCCGGAAGGACGAATGTTCCACGACAAGGACGGGCATCCGCGTCACGACATGCGGCTGCGCTGGTGGGACGGCAAGGCGCGCACCTACCGGGACGCCTTCCTCGGACCGGAGACGGCGCTGCCCGACATTCCCGAGGAGCCCCTCGACCTCGACGGTCTGGTCGGCTATTCGCCGGACGACGTGCCGGTATTCATCGGCCATTACTGGATGGTGGGCGAGCCGAGAACGCTCGCGCCGAATGTCGCATGCCTCGACTACAGCATCGCCGCCCCGGCGGGCGGCAAGCTCGTTGCCTACCGCTGGGACGGCGAGCAGCGGCTGCAGAACTCGAAGTTCCTCTACGTCGAACGCAAAGTCGACGGCCCGTAGCCCGGGCCAACTAATGTCGGGCGACGGAGCGGGCGCAATACGTCCGGCGACAAGCGCAGGCTGCATTTCGAACTTGCCGTGTGGCACAGTTCCGGTAGCGAAAATCGAGCCTTAGAGAAAGGGAGAAGCATGAACTACCGCCGACTCGGCAATACCGGCATCCGCATCAGCGAGCTGTCCTTCGGCTCCTGGGTGACCTTCCACAACCAGGTCGGCGTCGACGAGACCGTCGACATGATGTCCGCCGCCTACGACGCGGGCGTAAATTTCTTCGACAACGCCGAGGTCTACGCGAACGGCAAGTCGGAAGAGATCATGGGCGCGGCTCTGAAGAAGCTCGGCTGGCGCCGCGGCAGCTACCTCGTCTCGACGAAACTCTTCTGGGGCATGCACGACACGCCGCTCGAGAAGAACACGCTCAGCCGCAAGTACCTCACCGAGGCGATCGACGGCTCGCTCCGGCGGCTCGAGCTCGATCACGTCGACCTGCTGTACTGTCATCGCGCGGACCCGGACACCCCGCTCGAGGAGACCGTGCGCGCCATGCACAGCATCATCGAGCGCGGCAAGGCGCTGTACTGGGGCACGTCGGAATGGGAAGCCGCCGAGATCGTCGCCTCGATCGAGATCGCCGAGAAGCATCACCTGCACAAACCGGTCGTCGAGCAGCCGATCTACAACCTGTTCGCGCGGCACCGCTTCGAGGCCCCGTACGGCCGCGTCTACAAGGACTACGGGTACGGCTCTACCACGTGGAGCCCGCTGGCCTCCGGGCTGCTGACGGGCAAGTACCTGGACGGCATCCCGGAAGGCAGCCGGGGCAGCCTGCCGAGCCTCGACTGGCTCAAGGGCGAGCTGACCGACCCCCGGCGCCTGGAGAAAGTGGCAAAGCTCAAACCGTTGGCCGCGTCGATGGGCGCGAGCCTGGCGCAGTTCTCGCTCGCCTGGTGCCTGCAGAACCCGCATGTCAGCTCGGTCATCACCGGTGCCAGCCGCGTCGAGCAGGTCGAGCAGAACATGAAGGCCATCGAATTCGTCGACCGCTTCACGCCGGACGTCATGGCCGGGATCGACGAGATCTTCGGCTAGGGACGTGGCCCGCTCCCGGTCCGGCACCCGGCCGGAAGGCAGGACCTCGCCGCTGGCCGACCGGTCGACCGGCTGAAATCGGCACCGCAGGGCACGTCGTGGCGCGCACCTCAGTCCGCCGCGCCGTGAGCAGGTCAAGAGCGCGCAGGGCCGCGCCTGCTCGACCAGGGCTCTGGTCATTTCTGCAACAATCCGCGCACAACGGCACCGCCCGGTGACTCGCCCGCAGTACCGCGCGACATCGCCGTGAATTCAGTCGGATACGCTGCCTGGTTATCGTTAAATCGGAC
>JBFJUJ010000071.1:0-11702 GCA_041624755.1 Woeseia sp.
CGCCGGCGCAGCCCGCCTTTTCCCCGGCAGCGACGGCCCCATCCGCATGCATCGCGGCGCCATCGTGGCCGGCATGGCCGGCGCCGTGCTCGTGCGCGTCTGGCTCCGGTCCGTGCGCGGCCGGCGGGCAGTGCACGCAGTCCGCCGCGGGCGAGCCGGCGAAGGCCATCGCGCAAGGCTGCACGATCACGGCGAGCCAGACGAACGCCAGCGCGCCGACGACGCGCCGCGGGCACGCCAGGGTACGCTTGCGAAGTGCGGGCAACGGTGACATGCGGGCCGGAACCGGGCGCCACGGGGGCAGTAGCGAGAACGCTAGCGAAACCGCCGCGCGCTGACAATAGCGGATATCACGGAACGGCCAGGACCCGCGCAGGAATCCTGATGCGGGCGAGGCTACTGCCGCGGTCGCTGGTCGCGCATGCGCTGGCGATCCCTGGCGCGCTGCCGCAGGCGGTCGCGCACGCGCTGACGCTGCTCCGGGGTCATGCGGCGGAAGCGGTCGCGGAGCATCTGGCGCTGCTCGGGAGACATGCCGCGGAAACGCTGGAAATTGTCGCGGATGCGCGCCCGCTCGTCGGGCGGCAGGCTGCGGAACTGCTGGTAGCGCTCGCGGATCGCCGCGCGCTGCTCGTCTGACAGGTTGCGCCAGCGCTGGAATCGCTGCCGGGCCGCGTCACGCTCGTCGGCCGACATGCCGGACCATCGCCGGGCGCCCTCGGCCAGGCGCTCGCGGCGCTCCGCGGGCAGCGAATCCCACTCGCCGGCGAGCGGGGCCAGGACCTCGCGCTGCTCGTCGGTCAGGCCCTGCCAGTCGGGCGCGTCCTGCTGCGCGCTCGCCGCGCCCGCGGCGAACGTGAGCCAGGCGCACAGGAGCGCGGCCGTCCAGTCAGCTTTCATGATCCGACTCCTCGGAACCGCGTATGTCGGCCGCGGCATCGCCACTCTCGTCCTGTTCACCGGCGTCACCTTCCCGCTCGCGGAGGAGCACCCATTCCTCGTCCGATTCTTCCCAGCTGCCGAGATACTCGAGCAGCGCCAGATCCGGCGCGCCCGGCGCCGCCTCGTCGTCCTGCGCAACCGCCGCGCCCGGGCCCGCCAGCCCGCAGACGAGCGCCAGCGTCGCGGCGACCGGCCAGTTGCCCGGGTCAGCCGACATGCTCGCTGCCGTCGTCTCCACCCGTATCGTCCTCGCTGTCGAGCCAGCTGTAGAACTCGAGCTCCTCGAGCATCTCGAGGCTGTCCTCGTCCATCAGGATCTCGAAATCCGCGGCGATCGTCGCCGCCTGCGAACCGGGCATCTCCGCACCGTTCCAGAGCAGCATCGCGACCGCGACCGCAGCTATTGCCGCGACGCCGCCGGCCGGCACCCAGGCCCGCCACAGCATCGCCGGCCGCGCCCCGGCGGCGGCTTCCAGCGCCCGCTGCCGGCCGCGGTTCAGCCGCGAGCGCGTTTCCCCGTCGAGCGCCTGGACGCTCTCGTCGAACAGCGCGGCCGCGCGCTCGGCGAAGGCGTCGTCGCCGCGCCGCCGGTCCCTGTCGTTGCCGTTGCCCGTGCTCATTGCCAGTGGTCTCCCAGCCTGTCGCGCAGTGCGTGCACCGCGCGCGAATAATGGGTCTTGACGCTGCCGTCGCTGACGCCCATCGCCGTCGCCGTGCCGGCGACGTCGAGTCCCTCGAAGGTGCGCAGCATGAACGCCTCCTGCTGCCGCTTCGGCAGCGCGCGGATGGCGTCCTCGAGCGCCACCATCGCCGCGCGGTTGTCGAGCTCGGCCTCGGGCGTGCGCCCGGCGGGGTCGGGCGCCGCGGCGACCGGGTCGTAATCCTCGTCGCTACGTCCGCGGCCGAAGAACACCATGACCCGCTGCCGCACGGCGCGCCGGCGGTGCCAGTCGCGCACGCCGTTCTGCAGGATCCGGTAGAACAGCGGCGTCCATTCCTCGCCGTCGCGGTCCGCGTAGTTCCGCGCGAGCTTCAGCATCGCATCCTGCACCAGGTCGAGCGCCTCGTCGCGGTCGCGCACGGCGATCTCGGCGATGCGCAGCGCGCGACCCTCGATCTCCCGCAGGAATGTATTGAGTGCCTGTTCGCGCCGCAGCGTCCCGGTCCCGGTCTCCTGCCCGGATTCCGACGATACCGCAAAACTGGCGGCGAGAACGCTCACGGCCGGCCTCCGGCCGCTCCCGTCCCGCGCTGGGTCCCTGCTGCTTCCATCTTCGCTCCGTGATGATGTGTAATAGCCGTCGTCGCCGCATGCTGCCCGTCGACTCGTGTCCATGGCTTATAACGCGGCGGCGGCCCGGCGGTTGACAGGCCGCGGCAGGCGGCCGGCCGGAGCGGCCGAGGCGCCGACAGGCCACCGTAAATGACTGATTTTTCAATCCTATCCTCGTCACCGGGGCAACCATGACGCCGCCGCCGGTACTGCGCCTCGCCGTCAACGTGCCCCTGTCGAGGCTGTTCGACTACCTGCCGCCCGGCGGGGCCGACCCGGCGGCGCTCGTGCCCGGCGTGCGTCTCGGCGTGACTTTCGGCCGCCGGCGGCACACGGCGCTGCTCGTCGAGGTCGCAGCGGACAGCGAGCTGCCGCGCGACAGGCTCAAGCCTGCGATCGAGGTGCTCGACGACGAGCCGCTGCTCGCCCCCGTGGATCTCGCGCTGCTGCGCTTCACCAGCGACTACTACCATCACCCGATCGGCGAGGTCGTGGCGGCGGCGCTGCCGGCGCTGCTGCGCCAGGGGAGGCCGCTCACCGGGACGACGCAGCGCGTGTCGCTCGGTCCGGCGGTCGCGCAGACGGACGTCGAGGCGCTCGCGCGACGGGCGCCGCGGCAGGCAGAGGTCGTCGAGCTGCTCGACAGGCGCGTGGCGCTGACCGCGGAACAGCTCGACCAGGAACTCCCCGCGTGGCGGCGGACGCGCAGGCCGCTGCTCGACAAGGGGCTCATCCGCATCGACGACGTGCCGGCCGAGAACGCGGCGATCGCGCGCGGCGAGCCGCAGCCCGGGCCCGTGCTCAACGCCGAGCAGAAGAACGCGCTCGAGGCGTTGCGGCAACACGGTGGCTTCGGCGTCAGCGTGCTCGAGGGCGTGACCGGCAGCGGCAAGACCGAGGTCTACCTGCACCGCATGCAGGACGTGCTCGCGGCCGGCCGCCAGGTGCTCGTGCTCGTCCCCGAGATCGGGCTCACTCCCCAGTTCGTCCGGCGGCTGACGCGGCGGCTCGGCATCGAGCCGCTCGTGCTGCACTCGTCGCTGCCGGACGGCGCGCGCCTCGCGGCATGGCGCGCGGCCCGCGACGGCTCGGCGCCGCTCCTGATCGGCACGCGTTCTGCCGTGTTCACGCCGCTCGCGAAGCCCGGCCTGCTCGTCGTCGACGAGGAGCACGACGGCTCCTACAAGCAACAGGAGGGACTGCGCTACTCGGCGCGTGACCTCGCCGTCGCGCGCGCCAAGATGCTCGATGTGCCGGTCGTACTGGGCAGCGCGACGCCGTCGCTCGAGACCGTGCAGCGCTGCCGCGGCGGAGGCTATGAATTGCTGCGCCTCTCCGCGCGCGCCGGCAGCGCCGCGCCGCCGCTCCTGCGGCTCGTCGACCTCGCGCGCCATCCCGCCGACGACGGCCTGTCGGCGCCGCTCGTCAGCGCGCTCGATCGCCATCTCGGCGAAGGCGGCCAGGCGCTGATCTTCCTGAACCGCCGCGGCTTCGCGCCGACGCTGATCTGCGGTGGCTGCGGCAAGATTGCCGAGTGCAGCCGCTGCGACGCGCGCATGACCGTGCACGCCGCCGACAACGCGCTCGTCTGCCATCACTGCGGCGCGACCCGCGGGCTCGACGCGACCTGCGCGGCCTGCGGCAGCCCGTGCCGTCCGCTCGGCCAGGGTACCGAGCGAATCGAGGGCGCGCTCGCGGCGCGCTACCCGGACGCCTGTGTGACGCGCATCGACAGCGACAGCACGCGGCTCAAGGGCACGATGGACGCGGCGCTCGCGCGCGCGACCAGCGGCGAGGCCCGCGTGCTGGTCGGCACGCAGATGCTGTCGAAGGGCCATCATTTTCCGAAGCTGACGCTGGTCGGTGTCGTCAATGCCGACCAGGGGCTGTTCAGCACCGATTTCCGCGGCGGCGAGCGGCTCGCGCAGAGCCTGGTCCAGGTTGCCGGACGAGCCGGGCGCGAGCGCCGCCAGGGCGAGGTGCTGATCCAGACCGCGTTCGCGAACCACCCGTTCTGGCAGCGGCTGCTCGGCGGCGGCTACCCCGCCGTCGCGTCGTTCTCGCTCGCCGAACGCGAGGCGGCGGCCTGGCCGCCTTACTCCCGTCTCGCGCTGATCCGCGCGTCGGCGGTCGAACGCGGACACCCGCATCGCTTCCTCGAGTCGGCGCGGCGTGCCGCGGAGCAGCTCGACGCGCGGAACGTGCGGCTGCTCGGGCCGGTCAGCGCGCCGATGGAACGCCTGGCGGGGCGCTATCGTGCGCAGCTCTTGCTGCAGAGCGGCAGCCGCCAGGCCCTGCATGCGCTGCTGACGCCGCTGATCGCGGCCCTCGAGGGCAGCCGGCTCGCGCGCCGCGTGCGCTGGTCCGTCGACGTCGACCCGATCGAATTGTTCTAGCCCGGCGAATCTTTGAGATAGCTTCTGCGGCAGGGTTAGAATTGCCGCCTTTCCCGCAGGCTTTGCGCCTGCCCGTCCGCCCGGGTCCTCACGCCTTGAAAAGCAGCATCGCAAGACTACTCGGCCAGGCCCTGGACGGCCTGCCCGATATCGAAGACGCACCCGAGTTCGCCTCGCTCACGACGACGGTCGAGCGCACGCGGGACCCGCGTCATGGCGACTTCGCCAGCAACGTCGCGATGCGTCTCGCGAAGGCCGCCGGCCGCAAGCCGCGCGAGCTCGCCGCCGAGATCATCGACCGGCTGCCGCAGAGCGAGCTGATCGCGAAGGCCGAGATCGCCGGCCCGGGCTTCATCAACTTCCACGTGGGCGACGCCGCGTTCCACGCCGAGATCGCCGCCATCTGCGAGAAAGGCGCGGACTACGGCCGCCAGCCGGCGAAGGACGCGCCGCGCGTGCTGCTCGAGTTCGTCTCGGCGAACCCGACCGGGCCGCTGCACGTCGGCCACGGCCGCCACGCGTCCTACGGCGCGACGCTCGGCAACCTGCTCGAGGCCGCCGGCTACCCGGTCGAGCGCGAGTACTACGTCAACGACGCCGGCCGGCAGATGGACATCCTCGGCGTCAGCGTCTGGCTGCGGCTGCTCGAGCAGCAGGGTGTTGCCGTGCCGTTCCCGCAGGCGGGCTACCGCGGCGGCTACATCCGCGACATCGCCGCGGCGGCAGACGCGGCGATCGTCGCCGGTATTACCGCCGAACAGGTGACCGACGGCCTGCCCGACGACGCGCCGGAGGGCGACAAGGAAGCGCGCATCGGCGCGCTGATCGGGCGCGCGGAGGAGCTGCTCGGCGAGGCGCAGTTCCATGCGCTGCGGCGTCAGGCGCTCGAGGCGATACTCGAGGACATCCGCGACGACCTCTCGGGCTTCGGCGTAGAGTTCGACACCTGGTTCTCGGAGCAGAGCCTGACCGACGAGGGTCGCATCGACGAGGCCCTCGCGGTGCTGAAACGACGCCGCATGCTGTACGAGCGTGACGGCGCGACCTGGTTCCGTGCAACGGACTTCGGCGACGAGAAGGACCGCGTCGTCGTGCGCGAGAACGGCAAGAAGACCTATTTCGCCTCCGACATCGCCTACCACTTCGACAAGCGCAAGCGCGGCTTCGACCAGCTGCTGGACGTGCTCGGCTCGGATCACCACGGCTACGTCGCGCGCGTGCGCGCCGGGCTCGAAGCGATGGGCTACGGCGGCGACGATCTCGAGGTACAGCTCGTGCAGTTCGTGACGCTGTACCGCGGCGGCGAGAAGCTGCAGATGTCGACGCGCTCCGGCGAATTCGTGACGCTGAGGCAGCTCCGCGAGGAGGTCGGCAACGACGCCGCGCGCTTCTTCTACGTGATGCGCTCCAACGACCAGCACCTCGACTTCGACCTCGAGCTGGCGAAGAGTCGCTCGAACGACAACCCGGTGTACTACATCCAGTACGCGCATGCGCGCGTCGCGAGCGTGTTCCGGCAGCTCACCGAGCGCAAGCTCGAGTTCGACGAAGCGACCGGGCTCGCCAATCTCGCGCTGCTGACGGAGCCGCACGAGAAGTCGCTGATGTCGACGCTCTCCCGCTACCCGGAGATCATCGAGCTTGCGGCCGCCAATCGCGCGCCGCAGCACCTCGTGCACTACCTTCGTGATCTTGCCAACGAGTTCCATACTTACTACAACGCGCACACGTTCATCGTCGACGACGCCGGCCTGCGCAACGCGCGGCTGGTACTCGTCACGGCGACACGCACGGTCATCGGCAGCGGGCTTTCCATCCTCGGCGTGTCCGCGCCCGACTCGATGTAGGGCATGGCGAAGAAGCGTCGTCGGCGACCCGCCGCCCGCAGGGAGCTGCCCGGTTTCGTCTGGATGCTGTTCGGGCTCGCGATCGGGCTCGCCGTGGCGCTCGCGGTCTATCTCGCCGACGGCGGCGGAGCGCCGGCGTCAAGCACGGCGTCCGCGCTGCGCCCCGCGCCGGCCGCCGCGCCGAAGACGGCTGTGCGGGGCAACGTCGACGACAACGGCGAAGCCGGCGCGGAGCCGCCGGAGCAACGCTTCGATTTCTACGAGATGCTGCCCAACTTCGAAGTGGTCGTCGCGGACAACGAGCCGCGCGCGGTCGTGGAGCCGGGGCGTTACATCCTGCAGGCCGGCTCGTTCAGCCGCTACGAGGACGCGGACCGGCGCCGTGCCCAGCTTGCGCTGCAGGGCATCGAGTCGAATATCCAGCGCTTCGTCATCGACGGCAAGACCTATCACCGCGTGCGCATCGGCCCGGTCGACGATCTCGGCGAACTGAACCTGCTGCGAAGCCGCCTGCGGCGGGCCAACATCGACGTGCTGCGCATTCGGCTGGACAATGATTAGCCGGGCGCGCGTTCTCCTGGCGCTGGCGTGCCTGTCGGTCGGCGCCTGCGCCGCGGGGCCCGCGCCGGATGCGCCGGATACTCCGGTGCCGGCGTCCGACCGCGAGCCGGCGGCCGATACGGTACCGGCGGCCCGCGCGGAAGGTGATGACGCCGCGACCGCGCCGCTCGCAAAGCCCGTCGAGGTCGCCGCCAAGCCCGACATTCGCCGCCTGCGCGTGGCGATGGTCGGCG
The DNA here is from genome assembly GCA_041624755.1 of Woeseia sp. Lineage (GTDB taxonomy): Bacteria > Pseudomonadota > Gammaproteobacteria > Steroidobacterales > Woeseiaceae > Woeseia. The sequence goes on from JBFJUJ010000071.1 coordinate 7,253, forward strand.
ACATGATGCTCGGCACCGACTACCCGAAGAACATCCTGCCGGACGACGACGGCGCGGGCTTCCTCGCCGCGGTCGCGCCGGTGCTGCGCGCGGCCGATCTCGCCATCGGCAATCACGAGGGCGTGCTGCTCGACGGCGGCGAACCGGCGAAGGCCTGCAACAACCCGAATGCCTGCTACCTGTTCCGCTCGCCGTCGCGCTATGCGAAACACTTCGCCGATGCCGGCTTCGACGTGCTGAGCCTCGCGAACAACCACGCGCGCGACTTCGGCGAGGAGGGTCGCACGGCGAGCATGCAGGCGCTCGCGGCACACGGCATCCTGCACACGGGCCGCAGGGGCGATTTCGCGACGCTGAGCGTGCACGGACTGCGCGTCGCCGTCCTCGGCTTCGCCGTGACGCGCGATTCCAACCTCGTGCACGACTACCCCCGCGCGGCCGAGACGATCGCCGGCTTCGCGGACGAGCACGACATCGTCATCGTGACCTTTCACGCCGGCGCCGAGGGCGGCGACGTGACGCGCCTGCCGTTCGCGGAAGAATGGCATTACGGCGAGCCGCGCGGCGACATGGTGCGCTTCGGCCGCCTCGCGGTCGATTCCGGCGCCGATCTCGTGTTCGGGCACGGCCCGCACGTCGTGCGCGGCGCGGAACTCTACAAGGACCGGCTGATCGCCTACAGCCTCGGCAATTTCGCGACCTACTACGGCATCAGCGTCGACGGCCTGCGCGGCATCGCGCCGATCCTCGAGGCCGAGCTCGACTACCAGGGACGCTTCATCCAGGGCCGCGTCCACTCGACGGTGCAGGTACGGCCCGGCGGCCCGGTGCCGGACCCGCAGCAGCGGGCGCTCAGGCTGATGCGCGATCTCAGCCTGCAGGACTTCGGGGATCCCGGTCTCGTCTTCCGCGACGACGGCCGCCTGGAAATCGCGGCGCGCTAGCCTCAGGTCATCCGGCGCACCAGCCGCGTCGGGATGGTCTCGGTCTGCGGCGTCTCGCCATCCAGCATCTGCATCAGCTTCGCGACCAGCAGCTTGCCGGCCTCGTAGGTGTCCTGGCGGACCGTCGTGATCGGCGGGTTGAAGTAGGCGGCCGACGGAATGTCGTTATAGCCGACGACGGAAACCTCGTCCGGGACCGCGTGGCCGCGCGTGCCGAGCGCGCTGACGAAAGCCATCGCGGCCGTGTCGCTGTAGGCGAACACGGCATCCGGGATGTCCTCGGTCTCGTCGAGGAAACGGTTCGCGGCATCCGAGGCGTTCTCCCAGGAGAAGTTGCTGATGGCGACGTCGCGGATATCGACGTCGACGCCGCTCTCGCTCGCGGCGAGCGCCAGGCCGTCACGGCGCAGCTTGATCTCGGCGTGGCTCGTGTCGCCGACGAACAGGAAGCGCCGGCGACCCTGCTCGAGGAAATAGCGGCCCGCCAGCTGGCCGCCGAGCAGGTTGTCGCTGCCGACGACGCAGTAGGGCGTGTGCGGCCGCGGCGCACCCCAGACGACGAGCGGTGCGCCGGAGCGGGCGAACTCGTCGAGCATCTGCTCGCGGTGCCCCTGGCCCAGCACGATGAAGCCGTCGGCGCCCTTGGACGACAGGATCTCCTGGAACGCGGCGAGGTCGTTGTGCGCCGGCGCGAACAGCAGGAGATCCTGGTTCTTGTCGCCGAGCGCCTCGGACACGCCGGCCAGCAGGTCGAAGATGAACGGGTCGGAGATGTGATTCTGGCGGTGCGACAGGAAATCGAGCGACACGGCTATCGTATTGGTGCGCTTGTGGCGCAGCTTCTGCGCGTTGCGGTTGACCGCGTAGCCGTGCTTGCGCGCAACGGAGAGCACGTGGTCGCGGGTCTCCCGGTTGACCAGCGGGTTGTTCGCGAGCGCTCGCGAGACGGTCGGCTTGGACACTTTCGCGAGGCGCGCGATGTCGGCCATCGTTATGGTCGGCTTGTCGGTCATGGCTCTTTCGTTCGCCTGGGCCGCCGCCGGGCAGAAGGCGGTCCCGTCGGACCGGCCCCGTGCCCGCATCGACGTTGTCAAAAAAACAACAGTTTCGCGGGATACAACTGAAATGCATTTCAAAACCCGTTGAAATGCATTTCACCGGGGAGTAACGTTAGCACACTGGCACGAATCGGGGGGACCTCGCGGCGGCTCTTCATGGCCCACTCGCGACAGCATCCGGCTGTGGCTTGCCGGCCACAGGCTGCCGACGGCGTCCGCAATACCAAACTCACGTCTTTGAAGGTGCGGATATGAAACTGCCTATCGACACAGCATCCGGGGCCCGTCGGGGCCTGCCCTGCCGGCTCGGCATCCTGCTGCTCCTGGCCCCGGTCGCCGCGGGCTTTGCCCAGGACGACCAGAAGCAGAGCGGCATGATCGAGGAGATCGTCGTGACCGGCACCGCCGGCGGCGCCGAGCTCAGGAAGTTCGACGCGAGCTTCGCCATCACGACGATGAGCGACGAGGACATCACCGAGTACCAGCCGCAGTCGACGGCCGACCTGTTGAAGCTCGTGCCCGGCGTCTGGTCGGAGAGCTCCGGCGGCGTCTCGGGCGCAAACGTCTTCGTGCGCGGCTTCCCCGGCGGCGGCGATGCGCCGTTCTTCTCGCTGCAGGTCAACGGCGCGCCGATCTTCCCGCCGCCGACGCTGTCGTTCCTCGAGAATACGACGCTGTTCCGCGTCGACGAGACGGTGCTGCGCGTCGAGGCGCTGCGCGGCGGCCCGAACCCGGTGTTCTCGAACGGCCAGCCGGGCCTGACGACGAACTTCATCCTGAAGGAAGGCAGCGAGGAGACCGAGGGGCTGATCAAGTACACGACCTCGGACTACGACCTGCGGCGCTTCGACGGCTACCTGAGCGGCGAACTCGCCGACGAGTTCTACTACATGATCGGCGGCTACATCGCGAGCTCGCCGGGTCTCCGCGACGCCGGCTACAACTCCGACGAAGGCAACCAGTTCACCGTCAACCTGACGAAGGACCTGTCCAATGGCTCGATCAACGTGTTCCATCGCGTCACCGACGATCACGGTCAGTGGTACCTGCCCGTCGCGCTGAACGTGCCGGGTGTCGACGCCGAGTACAACCAGCTCGGCGCGCTCAACCGGCAGCGACAGATCCGCTTCGGCGACGACAACGACCCGAAGACGCTGGACCTCGGGGAAGGGCGCGGCTGGGACGGGGCGATGACCGGCGGGTCGATCATCCTCGACGTCACCGATGAATGGCAGCTGACGGATCGCTTCAGCTATACGGCCGGCGACGCCGATACGCTGGGCCTCGTGCCCGACGGCGGGGCCGTCAACGTCGGCGACCTGCTCGCGGATCCGACCGTCGACACGCTGGCCGTCGTGACCGGCCCGCTGACTGGCAGCGTGACCGGGCGGGCGATCGGCTCCGGCGACTTCATCCAGCGCTTCGGGGCCTGGGAAGTGCGCAAGGACATCGAATCGTTCACGAACGACATCAGCCTTGCGCGCAGCTGGGACCGCGGCAGCGTCACCGTCGGTTTCTACGCGGCCAACGCGTCCACCGACGAGTTCTGGAGCCTCGGCAATCACAAGTACGAGGTGGTGCAGCAACATGGCGAAGTCGTGGACGGCATCGCCTGTAACGACCCTGCCGTCGACAGCTGCAACTGGAACTACGACATCGATGCACGCGGTGATGCGACGACCACGGCGCTGTTCGCCGCGACCACGCTGGATCTGACGAACGAGCTGACGGTCGACGTGGGCGTGCGCGCGGAGAAACACGAGGTCCAGTACTCGGTCGACGAGGGCCTCGACGGCCAGGTCACGCTGGCGGTCGACTTCGACGAGTCGGAATTTTCGTGGACCGCCGCCGCTAATTATCTGATCAGCGATTCGATAAGCGTGTTCGGGCGCATCAACAGCGGCAGCAAGATGCCGTACTTCGACGACTTCCGCGACAACCGCGACGCGTTCGGGAGCGGCAACGACCTGATCCAGGAAGTCGACCAGTTCGAGCTCGGCTTCAAGTGGGTCACGGACTACGTCAGCCTTTACGCGACGGGCTTCTACACCGAGGTCGACCCGACCTTCTTCGTGCAGCTGACGGGCCAGCAGGCCACGATCCAGACCCAGGAATCGACGGGCGTCGAGGTCGATGCCATCTGGGCGACCGACACCGGCTTCTCGGTATCCCTGAACGCGACGATCCAGGACACCGAGATCAAGAGCGGTCCGAACGACGGCAACGAAACCCAGCGCCAGCCGGGCTGGCAGCTCCGCCTGACGCCTCGCTACGCATTCGAGGCCGGGCGCCTGACCGGCACGGTCTACGGCACGCTGTCCGCCGTCGACGACCGCTGGGGCGAGCCGGAGAACGTCAACCGCCTCAAGGGCTACGAGAAACTCGATCTCGGCGTTATCGTGCGCATCGACGAGCGCTTCAGCGTGCAGCTCTCGGCGGACAACCTGA
>JBFJUJ010000072.1:0-11671 GCA_041624755.1 Woeseia sp.
AGGTAGGCGGCGTCGCCGGCCTCGCGGTAGCCGTAGTCGTCGAGCCGCGCGAGGAGCAGGCGCGCGCTGTCCACGCCCTCGGCGTGATGCCAGGCCGGACGCTTGATCTCCGGGTAGATGCCGACGTTGCGGCCGGTGGCGCGATTGAGGCCGGCGACCAGGTCGAGCTCGTCCTCCAGCGCCGCGATGCGGAAGCGGCCGCTGTGCGCCGGGAATCGCCCGGGGAACACGGCCTGCCGCCCGGCCCTGTCTTCGAAGCGCTCCCACACGGCCAGCGTCCGCAGCTCCGCGAGGTCGAAATCGCGCGCGTAGTAGCGCCCGTCCTCGCGGCAGCGCTCCGGAAAGACCTCTGCCACGTTGCTGACGCGGTCGACGTGAATATCGTGCAGCACGACCAGCCGGTCGTCGCGCGTGACGACCACGTCCTGCTCCAGGTAGTCGGCGCCGAGGCCGACGGCCAGCGCCTTGGCCTCGAGCGTGTGCTCGGGCAGGTAGCCGCAGGCGCCGCGGTGCGCGATCACCAGCGGACGCCGGCGCGTCATCGCGACCGGCCCGGGGTTGGCCGCAGGCCGTCGGTTATTGTCAGGTCAATTATTGGAATCAGGTGCAACCAACTGTTTAAGATGAGTTTTAAGGGAAGTCGATCACGTCCCAGCGCTGCGTGTCCTCGAGCCGCGCCTGGCGCTTGAGCGCATCCGCGATCTCCCGATCGTTCCATTCGACGTGCTCGTGCGCGCGTTCGATGAGCGCGGCCGGCGTCTCCTCCATGCCGCCGAACGGCCGGATCGCGATGATCGGCTTGTCGTTCGCCTCCGCGACATCGAGCTGGTAGCGCACGAGGTCTTCGTTGGCCGCGTAATGCGACGCCAGCACGACGACCGCCTCGCATTCCTTGATCTGCGCGATGATCTCGTCCTTCATCGCCGCGAGCCCGCCGCTCGCCGGCACGTCTTCAGGCTTGCTGCAATTCAGGTAGTAGAAGCGGTCGACGCTCTCGAGGAATTCGAAGACCCGCAGGTAGTCCGGATCCTGCTCGAACAGGTGGCTCACGAAGATTCGAATCGGATTGCTCTCGGACACGGACGGCTCCCTCGGCGCTCGAGCGACCAAGTGTAGCCAATCCCTCCACGGCAAGGCCAGAATCGTCTTTCGCCGCAGGCGCCCGCCCGGCCGGCGGCGGGGACGGGCACGATTTCCTTGGTAACTGCCTTTCCGGTATCGTAGCCCCCCTTCGAGGGTCGCGACCGAGCGCCATCAGCTCATTCCTGCCAGCAATAAATGCGCTTGCTTCTGTACAACATCCGCTACGCCGTAGGCGCCGGCGCGGGCATGCACGTGCCCCTGCCGGGTGCCGGCTACGTGCTGGGAAACCAGTCCGTACTGCCCGAAATCACCGACTTCATCAAGGACGCCGCGCCGGATATCGTCGGGCTCATCGAGGTCGATACCGGCTCGATACGCAGCCGCATGGTGAACCAGGCGGAGACGATCGCCGCAGCGCTCGGCATGAACTCCTCGTTCGAGATCAAGTACGGCGAGTACTCCATAAACCAGCTGCTTCCCATCATCCGCAAGCAGGCCAACGCCCTGCTCGCCGGACCGGGCATCCACGGCGAATCCTTTCACTTCTTCGATACCGGTATCAAGCGCCTGATCATCGAGCTCGAACTGGAGAACGTTGCCGTTTTCCTCGTGCACCTGTCGCTCAAGTACCGTCATCGTCACCTGCAGCTCCGCCGCCTGTATGATCTGATCGAGGCGACCAGCAAGCCCGTCATCGTCGCCGGCGACTTCAACACCTTCTGGGGACAGAACGAGATCTACCTGTTCATGAAGGCCGCCGGGCTTAAGAGCGCCAACGCCGACGGCCTGCCCTCCTACCCGAGCCGCTCGCCGCGCAAGGAGCTCGACTTCATCCTTTACCAGGACGGGATCGAGGTGTCGCATTTCGAGATACCGCAGGTGCGTTACTCCGATCACCTGCCGTTGATCTGCGATTTCGACATCCGCTAGTCTGCGCGGGCGCGCCCGGCGCTGCGGACGCGTGCGGAACCCCTGAACCACGCGAGGCAATGGAAACGACATGAGCGATAACGAGACGCAAGGCAGTACCCACTGGCGCAGAACGACCGACAGCGACGGCGTCGTCTGGCTCTCCGTCGACAAGGCGGACAGCAGCGCCAACGTGCTCTCGGGGGCCGTGCTGCGTGAACTGGCGACGCAGATCGAACCGCTCGCGGCCGACCCGCCGCGTGGCCTGGTGATCCACTCGGGCAAGCGCAACGGCTTCGTCATGGGCGCGGACATCAACGAGTTCACGACCATCGCCGACGAAGACGAGGCGTACCGACTGATTCGCCTCGGCCAGCAGGTGCTCGACGCCGTCGAAGCGCTGCGCTGCCCGACGGTCGCCGTCATCAACGGCTTCGCCCTGGGCGGCGGACTCGAGCTCGCGATGGCCTGCGACTACCGGATCGCCCTGACGAACGACAAGCCGATCATCGGCCTGCCGGAAGTCCAGCTCGGCATTCACCCGGGCTTCGGCGGGACGGTTCGCGCAGTGCGGATCGCCGGCGTGAGGGCGGCGATGGCGCTCATGCTGACCGGCAAGCCGATAACCGTGACACGGGCATTGCGCCAGGGCCTCGTCGATCGCATCGTCGCCCCGGACAACTGGAAGCACGCCGCGCGGGAAATGGTCGCCGCGCGGCGCCCGCCGGCGCGCGCACCGCTCCTGGATCGCTTCCTGAATTTCGGGCCGCTGCGGCCGCTGCTCGCGCGCGTCCTGCGCAAGCAGGTCGCCGCCAGGGCCCGCCGCGAGCACTACCCGGCCCCTTACGCCATCGTCGATCTGTGGCAGCGGCACGGAGCGTCGCCGCACGACGGCTACGAGGCGGAGGCTCGCTCCATCGCGCGGCTGATGTGCACATCCACGTCGCGCAACCTCGTGCGTGTCTTCTTCCTGCAGAACCGCCTGAAGAGCCAGGGCGGCAAGGCCCGGTCCGACATCCGGCATGTCCACGTCGTCGGCGCCGGCGTCATGGGCGGCGATATCGCCGCCTGGTGCGCACTGCGCGGCCTCGAGGTTACCCTGCAGGATCGCGAGGAGAAGTACGTCCGCCCCGCCCTCGAACGCGCAGAGAAACTGTTCGGCAAGAAGATACGGAGCAGCGAGGAGCGTGCCGCGGCGCGGCAGCGGCTGCGGTCGGACGTCGGCGGCGACGGCGTCAAGGGGGCCGACCTGATCATCGAAGCCATCTTCGAGGATCTCGACGCCAAGCAGCAGCTTTACGAGCAACTGGAACGCGACATGAAGGACGGCGCCGTGCTCGCGACCAACACGTCCAGCATCCGGCTGGAGGAGCTGCGGACCGGGCTCCGTGAGCCGCAGCGCTTCATCGGCCTGCATTTCTTCAACCCGGTTGCGCAGCTGCCGCTGGTGGAGCTGGTGCACTGCGAGGATACCGACGAAGACGTGCTCAACCTGGGGCTCGCGTTCATCAAGTCGCTCGGCAAGACGCCGCTCGCCTGCCTGAGCGCGCCGGGCTTCGTCGTCAACCGCGTGCTGACGCCGTACATGGCGGAAGCCATGCATCTCGCGAACGACGGCGTGGCCCTGCCGGACATCGACCGCGCCGCCGAGGATTTCGGCATGCCGATGGGCCCGGTAGAACTGGCCGACAGCGTCGGTCTGGACGTCGCCCTCAAGGTGTCGAAAGTGCTCGGCGCGGCCTTCGGCCGGCCGGTTCCCCAAAAACTCGTCGAGATGGTCGAGGCCGGCCACGTCGGCCGCAAGAGCGGCCAGGGCTTCTATGCCTGGGAGGACGGCAGGGCGGTGAAGCCCGCCGGCGGCAGCGGCAGCCCACCCGCGGACATCGGCGACCGCCTGATGCTGCCGATGGTCAATGAGGCCGTCGCCTGCCTCAGCGACGGGGTGGTCGGCGACGCCGACCTGCTGGACGCCGGCGTCATCTTCGGCACCGGCTTCGCCCCGTTCCGCGGCGGTCCGCTCCAGTACGCGCGCGACCGCGGCGTCGACGACGTGGTGAGCACGCTGGAAAGACTGGCGGCAGCCCACGGCGAGCGCTTCGCGCCACATCCGGGCTGGGACGCGCTGCGACGGACGCCGGCGAATCGAGACTGACGTCACCGACGGCGATGGTAAACTGTGCGCCGTTTCACGCTGCTCAACCGCCGTGCTATCGGCGGCCGACAAATTGACGATAGAATAACAACTTAGCCTTGCGCCCCCGCATCCTTCGCCCGGCGCACGGCGACACAGAAGCTTGAGGCATGCACAGGACAACTGATGAACGCTGAGCGGCTCGATACTCAACTGCTCAAGAGTTTTACTCCGCTGGACGGGCTCAAACGAGACAACCTCGCCGCGCTCGCCGGCAAGGTCCAGATCCGCGAGCTGTCGCCGCAGCAGATCCTCTTCAAGGAGGGAGACGCCGAGAAGCGCACTGTCTACGTCGTGACCGGGCAGCTGGAGCTGCTCTACGACGGCGAGGTGACCGAGATCGTCGAGGGCGGCACGGAGAGCGCCCGCAATCCGGTGGCCCCGACTTTCCCGAGGCGCGTGATGGCGCGGGCGCGCAGCCGCGTGCAGTACATTTCGATCGACAGCGATCTGCTCGACGTCATGCTTACCTGGGACCAGACCGGGTCCTACGAGGTGTCCGAACTGCAGGCCAACGACGACGTCGGCGGCGACGACTGGATGACCATGCTGCTGCAGACGAAGGCATTCCACAAGATTCCGCCGGCCAACATCCAGGCGATCTTCATGCGCATGCAGCAGATCAACTACAAGGCCGGCGACGTGGTGCTGAAGCAGGGAGCCGAGGGCGATTATTTCTACGTGCTGACGCGCGGCAAATGCCTTGTCACCCGCGAGACCCCGCTCAACAAGGACGGCATCAAGCTGGCAGAGCTCAATGTCGGCGACACCTTCGGCGAAGAAGCGCTGATCTCCGACGCCAAGCGCAACGCCACGGTGACGATGCAGACCGACGGTTCGGTCATGCGCCTCGGCAAGGATGACTTCAATCGGCTGCTGAACGAGCCGATGCTCGACTGGGTCGATCGCGCCCAGGCGGACAAGATCGTGCAGGGCGGCGGGAAATGGCTGGACGTGCGTCTGCCCAGCGAATTCGAGAACAAGCACCTCGAGGGCGCGATCAACATCCCGCTTTATTTCATCCGCCTGAAGATCAACGCGCTCGATCCCGACACGAAATACGTCGTCTGCTGCGACACCGGGCGGCGCAGCTCGGCCGGGGCCTATATCCTGAGCGAGCGCGGCTTCCAGGCCTACGTGCTGTCCGGGGGCATAGCCGCCACGCAGGCCTGACGGGAAGAGCCCGGGCGACTGCCGGGGTTCGGCGGCGCGTTACCCCCGGGTACTACATGGTATGCGTGGGCTTGTCCCCGCCGAGGGCGCCGGCCAGGTAATTCTCGATCTTCTTCTGGGTGTTGCCCTGGTCCTGGTCGCTGAACTGGACGCCGATACCCGTCGTGCGCTTCCCCTGGGCGCCTTTCGGCGTCATCCAGATCACCGTGCCCGCAACGGGAATCTTCTCTTCCTCGCCCATCAGGTTCAGCAACATGAAGACTTCGTCGCCCAGTCGGTAGGAGCTGTTGGTGGGGATGAACAGGCCGCCGTTGACGACGAACGGCATGTAGGCCAGGTAAAGGGCGCTCTTGTCCTTGATGGTCAGCGTCAGTAATCCGGGTTTCGTCATTGCAGTTCACCTGTTCGGATCAGGGACCGAGGCCGGCGGCCTGCGCCTCGCGCCGGCAGTTCGCCAGCCCCTCTGCCCAGTCGATCAGCAAGCTCTCGAGCGTCAGCTGCAGGTTGTAGGAACCGCCGACCTGGCCACGCAAGCGATTTATCGTGTCTAGATAGCAGAACAGGTTTCGGCTGTCCATGCGCTGCAGCACAGAATCCTCGAGCACCGCCGGTGGCTGCCCGGCGGGCGCCTGCCGGCGCCGGATGCAGGCCTGGACCTCGCGGCCGAGCCAGGTGAGCAGGCGCTCGGGCGGCTCCTTCAGCCAGCGCTCGGCGATATCGACCGGCGACGCACGGCGTGCCGCCACCGACTCGAGATCGGCCTGCATCGCGGCGATCTCATCCAGGCGCTCGAGCGCGTCGACGGCCGCGAGCGGCGCCCCGCCCGTCTCGCGCAGCGCATCGGCCCAGCGCTCTGCCGGTTTCAGGCGCTCCAGCCAGGAGAGCCCGGCGTCGAAACCCGGGCTGGCCAGCGTGAGCCGCTGACAGCGACTGACGATCGTCGCCGGCAGACGGCTCAGCCGGTCCGCGATCAGGATCAGCAGCGCATCGCCGGGCGGTTCCTCCAGCGTCTTGAGCAGGCTGTTGGCTGCGGACGAGGTCATGATGTTGGCGGGATCGATCACCGCGACCTTGCCGAGGCCTTCGTGGCTCGTGAGGCCGAGGTCGGCAACCAGGTCGCGCAACTGCTCGATGAGGATCGTCTGCTTGTCCTCGAGCCTGCCGACCCAGTGCAGGTCCGGATGCAGCGGCACGCTGAGGGGATATTGCGGCAGTTCCGGCGCGCGGTCCGGCATGAGCCGCTGCTGGGCCAGCCAGGCTGCGGCGGCCCGTTTGCCGACGCCGGGCGGACCGGCGAGCAGCAGCGCGTGCGGCGAGCGGCCGTCGCGCTCTTGTCGCCGCCATCGTGCCGTCCAGTTTTCCAGCCAATTTATATCCATTTATTCAATGAATTAACAGTAATAGCTGAAGTCAATTCGACTCAAACAGCCGGCCCATCGCCGCCGCTATCTGCGCCTCTACGTCGGCGAGCGGGCGGCTCGCGTCGATCACCGCGAAGCGTTCCGGCTCGGCGGCCGCGAGCGCCAGGTAGCCTTCTCGCACGCGCCGATAGAACGATGCCTGCTCCGATTCGAGCCGGTCGGCGGCGCCGCGCCGCTCGGCACGACCCATGCCGACATCGGCAGGCGCGTCCAGCAGTATCGTCAGGTCGGGCACGAGGTCGCCATGGACCAGGTCCGCCAGCATCTCGATCTGCGCGCGATCGAGACCGCGGCCGCTGCCCTGGTAGGCGCGGCTCGCATCGGTGAATCGGTCGCAAACGACCCATTCGCCCCGGCCGAGGGCCGGCCGGATACAGTTCTCGATGTTGAGGGCGCGGGCGGCAAAAAACAGCAGCAGCTCGGCCGTGTCGGGCAACGGCTCGTCGCCGTGCTCGAGCAGCAGGCTGCGGATGCGCTCGGCAAGCGGCGTGCCGCCGGGCTCGCGCGTCTCGCAGACGTCGTGGCCGCGCTGCCCTATCAGGCCGGTCAGGAAGCGGATGTTGGTGGACTTGCCGACGCCCTCGCCGCCTTCGACCGTGATGAACCTGCCGCGCCGCATGCCTACTTGCCGGGCCGGGCAGCGCGCTGCCGGGCCAGGTACTCGCGCACCGCGGCGTCGTGCTCTTCCTTCGTGGCCGAGAACTTGTGGCTGCCGTCGCCGAGACCGGTGGCCACGAAGAACAGCTCTTCGCCTTCCGCCGGGTTGAGCGCCGCGTGGATGGCGGCGCGTCCGGGCAGCGCGATCGGCGTCGGCGGCAGCCCGCGTCGCGTATAGGTGTTGTAAGGCGTGTCGTTCAGCAGGTCGCGGCGTTTCAGGTTGCCGTCGAATGCCTGGCCCAGCCCATAGATCACGGTGGGATCGGTCTGCAGCCGCATGCGTTTCTCGAGCCGCCGCACGAAGACGCCGGCGATGCGGGCGCGCTCGTCCGCCCTCGCCGTCTCCTTCTCGACAATCGAGGCGAGGACGAGCGCTTCGTAGGGGGATGTGAGCGGCAGCCCCTGCGCGCGCCGCCGCCATTCCTCCGCGAGCGTCTCCTCGAGCAGCATATGGGCCTGCCGCAACAGCGTGACGTCCGTCGTGCCGCGCGGGAAGCGGTAGGTCTCCGGCAGGAACAGGCCTTCCGGGTGCGTCGCCTCGGCGCCGAGACGCTCCAGCAACGCGGGCCAGTCCTCGTAGCTCATCGTCATGCGCACGGCCGGGTGTTCGGCGAGCGCCGCGAGCAGTTCGCGAAACGTCCAGCCCTCGACGATGGTGAACGAGTACAGCCGCACGTCGCCGGCGACGAACTTCTCCAGCAGCGAGACCGCCGTGGCCCCGGGCTCGATGCGGTACTCGCCGGCATGGATGGCGCCGGCCTTGCCGCTCAGGCGCGCGTACCAGTTGAACAGCAGCGGGTGTTCGAGGATGCCGCGCGCCGCGAGATCGCTGCTGACCGTCGCCAGCGCCGATCCCGGCCGGATCTCGACGTCCACGCCCTCCGCCGGCACCGCGAGCGGCGCCTCGAGCGCGCGCTGCGCGAACCACAGGCCGATCGCGAGCGCCAGCACGACGGCGCCCAGCGAGGCGGCTAGCAGGGGCAGCACGCGTTTCATGGCGGGGGTCGGCTCACTCGGTCGGCGTCAGGATCAGGGCCAATGATGCCAGAGTTCGGCAGGCTGACGGGGCCCGGAAATGCGGCTTTGCGGGGACAATCGACGGCGCGCGAGCGGAGAACGAGCCAGGGCCGACTACGGGCCCTAGCGAAGGGCGCGGAATACGAGGCTGCCGTTGGTGCCGCCGAAGCCGAAGGAATTGCTGATGGCGATGTCGACCTTGCCCTCGCGGGCGGTATTCGGCACGTAGTCGAGATCGCATTCGTCGTCGGGATTATCGAGATTGATCGTCGGCGGCATCACCTGGTCACGGACGGCGAGCACCGAGAAGATCGCCTCGACGGCGCCGGCGGCGCCCAGCAGGTGCCCGGTGCAGGATTTGGTCGAGCTGACCGCGAGCCTCGAGGCGGCGTCGCCGAAGGCGCGCTTGATGGCTATGGTCTCGCCGATGTCGCCGACCGGGGTGGAGGTGCCGTGCGCGTTCAGGTAATCCACGTCGGCAGGATCGATGCCGGCATCGTTCAGGGCAGCCACCATGCACTTGCGGGCGCCCTCGCCGTCGGCGGGCGGGGCGGTGATGTGATGCGCGTCGCCGCTCATGCCGAAGCCGATCAGCTCCGCGTAGATGCGGGCGCCGCGCGCGCGGGCGTGCTCGTACTCCTCGAGCACGAGGCAGCCCGCGCCGTTGCTGAGCACGAAGCCGTCCCGCTCGCGGTCGAACGGACGGCTCGCGCCCTCCGGATCGTCATTGCGGGTCGACATGGCGCGCGCGGAGCAGAACCCCGCGATAGCGAGCGGAGTCGTCGCGTACTCGGAGCCGCCGGCCAGCATGACTTCGGCATCGCCATACGCAATCGTGCGAGCGGCAATGCCGATGCAGTGGGTTGCGGTAGTGCATGCAGTGACGATCGAGAGGTTGGGTCCGGTAATCCCGTACATGATGCTCAGGTTGCCGGAGGTCATGTTGATGATGCTGCCCGGGATGAAAAACGGCGAGACTTTGCGCGGCCCGCCGCTCAGCATCTTGCTGTGATTCTCCTCGATGGTCTCGAGGCCACCGATGCCAGCACCCATCGCGATGCCGATGCGATGGCCGTTCGCTTCGTCGATCTCGAGCCCCGAATCCTTCAGCGCGTCGATCCCGGACGCGATGCCGTAGTGCATGAAGGTATCCATCTTGCGGGCGTCTTTCGGCGGCAGGTAGGCCGACACGTCGAAGTCCGGGATCTGCCCGGCGATCTGCGTGGCGAAGCCGCTCGGATCGAACAGATCGATGCGGCGGATACCGGAGCGGCCTTCGCAGATGTTCTCCCAGGCGGTATCCACCTTGCTGCCGACAGGAGAAACGATGCCCATGCCGGTTATGACGACACGTCGCTTGTTCAAGGTCGCATCCGGATGACAGCAGGCATCGGCAAGGGTCAGGAGAATGCGGGACGCGGCCCGGGGCGGCCGCGCCCTCCGGCCGTCAGGAGTCGCTGCGGCGAGCAGTCACGAAGTCGATGGCCTGCTGGACGGTGGTGATCTTCTCGGCCTCTTCGTCGGGAATCTCCGTCTCGAATTCCTCCTCGAGAGCCATGACGAGTTCGACCGTGTCCAGCGAATCCGCACCCAGATCGTCGACGAAGGAAGCCTCGTTGGTTACTTCTTCTTCTTTGACGCCCAGCTGCTCGGCAACGATGCTCTTAACCTGTTCTTCAATACTGCTCATAGTAACTGCTTCTCCCAGATGAAACGTCAGGTGATCGCAAGCATTATGCGGGCCCGCGAGCCGCGAGGGCCCCTGCCGTTGCGTAATTCAGTATCCCCCTGATGACGGCGGCTGGCACGGCGCAAGGTCATCCTCGGAGATGTAAGTTCTTGATTAATCAAGCCCCGGCCATACCGTGGGACGGTATTGTATGTGAAAGCCCCAGACCATTCTACAATTGCGGCGCGCGCAGGTCGCGGCGGGCCCCGGACCGTAGCGGCGGCTTGCCCGGCGCGGGCGGAAATCACCGGCGCGCCGACGCCCGCGGCAGGCGCGGCGGGCCCGTTCCGCCCGTCCGCGGCCCGTCCCCCGCCCTCTGCGAACCACGCCGTTCAATCCATCAGCATGCCGCCGTTCACGTGCAGGGTTTCGCCGGTAATGTAGGAGGCCGCGTCCGAGGCGAGGAAAGTCACCGCGTTCGCGATATCGACCGCGTCGCCGAGGCGGCCGAGCGGCACCTGCGCCAGCAGCACCTTGCGCTGCTCGTCGGGGAGCACGCGGGTCATGTCGGTGTCGATGAAGCCGGGCGCCACCACATTGACGGTGATGTTGCGCGAACCCAGCTCGCGAGCCAGCGATTTCGAGAAGCCGATGATCCCCGCCTTGGCGGCGGCATAGTTCGCCTGCCCGGCGTTGCCCATGATGCCGATGACCGACGCGATGTTGACGATGCGTCCGTGCCGCGCCTTCATCATGCCGCGCAGCACGCCGCGGCAGACCCGGTAGGTTCCCGTCAGGTTGGTGGACAGGACTTCGTCCCATTCTTCGGGCTTCATGCGCATCAGCAGGTTGTCGCGCGTGATCCCGGCGTTATTGACCACAATGAGCGGCGGGCCCTCGTTGGCATTGACGTCGCTCAGCAGGGCATCGACGGAGTCGGCGTCCGCGATATCGAGCACGGCGCCGCGACCGCCCTCGCCGAGCGCGTCGCCGATCCGGCCTGCTCCGGCCTCGCTGGTCGCGGTGCCGACGACGCGCGCGCCGGCGGCGGCGAGCGACGCCGCAATGGCGGCGCCGATCCCGCGCGATGCGCCGGTTACCAGCGCCGTTTTGCCGTCCAGAAGGCCGGCTTCGAAAGGACCCGTGATGAGCTGCTCCTGAGTTTCCCTGGTTTGCCGCGGTTTGCTGCGGTCTGCCGCAAACTGCCGGAAGTCACGGTGTCGGCTGGCCGCACATCGCCAGCGCCTGCTCGAGCGTCGCGGCGTCGTCGATACAGATCGTCGCAGCGCTGCGATCGATGCGCCGGATCAGGCCGGCGAGCACCTTGCCCGGGCCGCACTCGATGATCGTGTCCACGCCATTGGCACGCAGGCAGCGCACCGTGTCTGTCCAGCGGACCGGGTTGAACAGCTGGCGGCGCAGCCCGGCACGAATCTGCTCCGGCTCGAGGTACTGTTCGACGTCGACGCTGTTCAGCACCGGGATCCGCACTTCGGCGAACTCGGTGGCGGCCAGGCGTTCGGCGAGTGCATCCGCGGCGGGCTGCATCAG
>JBFJUJ010000073.1:0-11587 GCA_041624755.1 Woeseia sp.
AGCTCGCCCAGCCACTGCGCGAGCGGCGGCATGCCGTCGAACGGGAACACGAAGCCCGACAGCAGGATGGACGGCAGCAGGATGAAGAAAGTGAGCTGCATGGCCTGGAACTGGCTGCGCGCCACGGTGGACAGGAACAGCCCGAGCGCCAGGTTCGCCGCGATGAAGGCCGCGGCGGCGACGTACAGGTCGACGACGCTGCCGCGCACCGGTACGTCGAACAGCAGCTTGCCGACGCCGACGATCAGCGCGAGCTGGATGAGCCCGATGAGGATGTAGGGCACGATCTTGCCGATCATGAGCTGCGTCGTGCTGACCGGCGTATTGATCAGCAGCTCGAGGTTGCCGTGCTCGCGCTCGCGGACGATCGCGACCGCGGTGAACAGCATCATCGTCAGCGTCAGGATGATGCCGATGAGCCCGGGCACGACGTTGACCGCGGTGCGTCCCTCGGGGTTGTAATACGGCCTCACCTCGAGCGAGCGCTGCGGTCGCCCGGGCGGGCGGCTGTCGTTGCCGATCGGCATGTTGGCGAGCTGGTTGACGATACCCAGGATCGTCGGGTCCGCGCCGTCGACGAGCAGGTGGGCAGCCGGCCGCGTCGGGTCGAGAATGCGCCGCTCGAAATCGGCCGGGATGTGGATGCCGATGGCGATCTCGCCGCGCCGCAGCCTGTCCTCGAGTTCCGCCGGCGTCGCCACCGCCGCGCTGATGCGCATCACCTGGGTCTGCTCGAGCTCGTCGACGAACTGGCGCGAGCGCTGCGTGCCCGCCTGGTCGGCGACAGCGGCGTCGAGGTTGCGCACGTCGAAGTTGATCGCGTAGCCGAACAGCAGGATCTGGATCACCGGGATGCCGACGATCATGCCGAAGGTGATGCGGTCGCGACGCAGCTGGCGAAACTCCTTCTGCATCACGGCGAGCAGGCGTCGCGGACCCGTCATGCGGCCTCCGCCGGCCGGGCCGGCTGCGTCACGGCGACGAACACGTCCTCGAGCGACGGCCGTACCAGCCGGCAGTCCGCGTCGATCCCGCGTCGCTCGAGTTCGTCCTGGACGAGCGCGAGCGCGTTCGGGATGCGCTGCGGGACCAGCACGCGCAGGCGGATGCCGAGCTGCGTCACGCTGACGACCTCGTCGCGCCCGGCGAGCGCCTCCTGCGCATGGAACGGGTCTTCCGCGGTGACCTCTATGACCGACATGCCCGTGCCGTCCTGCAGCTCCGCCGGCGCGCCGTCGGCCACCTTGCGGCCACGGTCGAGTATGGCGAGGCGGTGGCAGCGCTCGGCCTCGTCCATGTAGTGCGTCGACACGAGGATCGTCGTGCCGCCCTCGGCCAGCGCGAACAGTTTCGCCCAGAAATCGCGCCGGCTCTTCGGGTCGACGGCACTGGTCGGCTCGTCGAGCAGCAGGAGCTCCGGCCGGTGCAGCACTGCGCAGGCGAGGGCGAGGCGCTGTTTCTGGCCGCCGCTCATCGTGCCGGCGAGCTGGCGGCGTTGCTCGACGAGGTCGTAGGTCTCGAGCATCTCCTCGATGCGGGCGTCGCGTCCCGCGCGCGGTACCGCGTAGATGTCGGCGATGAACTCCAGGTTCTCGAGCACGGTCAGGTCGGCATAGAGCGAGAACTTCTGCGTCATGTAGCCGATGCGCGGCTTCAGCGCGCGAGCGTCGCCGGGAACGTCCAGACCCAGCACCGTGGCACCGCCCGAGCTCGGCTCCAGCAGGCCGCACAGCATGCGGATCGTGGTCGATTTTCCGGAGCCGTTGGGGCCGAGGAAGCCGTAGATCTGGGCGCGGGGCACCCTGAGGTCCAGGCTGTCGACGGCCAGCAGGCTGCCGAAGCGCTTCGACAGCCCGCGGGCTTCGATCGCAAAGGGCTCGCCGCGATCGTCAGCGTTGCGCCCGGTGTTGCTGCCCGTGTTCATCGCGGCACTTCAGCCCGCGTCACGCGACGGGTCGAACTCGACCTCGACCGGCACGCCGTCGGGCAGTCGCGCGCCGTCGTAGTCGAGATCGATCTTGGCGGCGAAAGCGATGCGGCCGCGATCGTGCTCGGTCAGGGCGAAGTACGGTGTGAATGCGGCTTCGCTCGAGACCCAGCGCACGCGGCCTCGCAGGGGCTGCGCCAGGCCGTCGACGTAGACCGTCGCCGCGGTGCCGGGCGTGATGCGCACGCGCAGCGCCTCCGGCACATAAACTCTTGCGTACGGCTGTGCTCCGGGCAGCATGACGAGCAGCGGCGTGCCCGGCTGCGGCCGTTCGCCGGGCTCGACGAGCAGCGTGTCCACGATGCCGGCGACGGGCGCGTGCTGGCGATGGCGCTCGCGGTCGATGGCGAGCTGCGCGACCCTTGCCGCGGCCTGTGCGAGCTGCTGCTCGGCCTGCCTGAGCTCCTCGACGGTCGTGCCCTCGAGCAGCTCGTCGAGGCGCGCCGCCTCGACGGCGAGGCGTGCCTCGGCGGCGTCGAGCGACGCCTGCGCGCGGTCGACCGTGTCCGGCGAGCCGAAATTCTTCTCGAACACCTCGCGCGCCCGGCGGAACTCGACGCGCCGGAACTCGAGCTCGCGCTCGGCGCCCTCGACGCTCGCCCGCGCCGCCGCGATCTGCTCGCGCCGCGGCCCGCGCAGCAGCTCGTCGAGGCGCGCCTCGAACTGACCGACCTGCGCCTCGGCCTCGCGCAGCCTGGCCGCGATGCGCGCATCGTCCTGTTCGATCAGCAGCGTGCCCGCGGCGACGTGTTCCCCTTCGGCGACGTGGCGATGCACGACCGGTTCGGCGAACTCGGCGGACAGCTCGATGCGGTCGGAGGCGAGCTGGCCGACGACGCGTGACGATTCGTTGCCGTCGCAGGCAGCGAGCGCGAGCGCGGCCGCCGCTGCGACGACCGTCGTGATTGCCGACTTCACGGCGCCTCCTTTTTCACCGCGGCCAGCAGCAGGTCGACGTGGGCCTCGATGAACGCGTCCGTGTCGAGTTCCTCGTGACGCTGCATGACCAGCATCCAGACGACCGACAGCATGACCGGCGAGATGACCAGCTGCGGGAAGCGCTCCAGCGCGGACGGCGCAAGCTCGCCGGAGTCCACGCTGCGCCGGATCAGCCGGCGCATCGCCGCGAGGGCTTTCGACACGACGTTCTCCCAGTACCAGCGCGTCAGGTCGGGGTGCTTGTGGCCCTCGGCAATCATCAGTCGGACGAGATGGCGCGCCTTCGAGCGCGGCAGCTCGCGCGCGGTGTCGAGGAACGGCCCGCGCAGGAAGGCCTCGAAGCCCGCGTCGGCCTCGTCGATCGCCCGCGTCAAGCGGTCGACCCGCGGCGCCACGAAGCTGCGCACGACCGCTTTGAACAGTTCCTCCTTGGTCCTGAAGTAGAGGTACATGAGCCCCTTGCTGACGCCTGCGCGGCGCGCGACGGCCTCGACCGACGTCGCGTCGTAGCCGTGCTCGGCAAACTCGTTCATGGCCGCCGCGGTGAGTTCGGCGGGCCGGTCCTCCTTGCGGCGGCGGAAGCGCCTCTGTGCCATCCCGGATGCCTTAACTGACCGCTGAGTCAGCAAGGATAATTGATGACTGTCCGGTCAGCAAGCCCCGCGAAAGCGCCACGCGGCGCGGTCTTGCCGCGATCCGGTCGCTGCCCGGAGATGGTAGGCTTGCCGACCATGTTCACCTACCTCGATCCCGCTGTGCGCGCGCGGCTGATCCGCGACGGCAAGCTCAAGCGCATCGACGCCGACGGCCGGCCGGTCGGAAAAGACGACTCCGCGATGCCCGGCGGCCGCTCGGTGTCCATCCTGGGGCCCATCCCTCTGCCGCTCAGGCTCGACGGCCGGCACTACCGGGTGGACTGGTATGCGAGCGTGCGCCATACCGAGCTGTCGCAGGTGCAGGATCTTGCCGACGAGCTGCGCGAGCGACAGGGGCAGGCGTCTTTCGCCGTGATGGCGTCTTCGATGGCGGTGAACAGCGTACTGATCCTGGGCGATCCGGCGACGTGGGAGAACCCGCTGGTGCGCGTGCATTCGAGCTGCCTGACCGGCGACGTCTTCGGCTCGGAACGCTGCGAGTGCGGGCCGCAGTTCATGGCGGCGATCGATCGCATCGCGAACGACCCGGCCGGCGGCCTGTTGATCTACATGTCGGGGCACGAAGGCCGCGGCATCGGCCTCTGGGCGAAGGCAGCCACCTACCTGTTACAGGACGCGGGCGAGAACACCTACCAGGCGAACCGATCGCTCGGGCTCCCGGACGACTCGCGGGACTTTTCGGATGCCGCGCTGCTGCTGAAGTACTTTCTGGGCGTCCGGCCGTTCCGGCTGTTGACGAACAATCCGAAGAAGATCGACGACCTGCGGGCTCACGGACTCACCGACATCAGCCGCGTCAAGCACGTCACCGGCATCAGCGACTCGAATCGCGAGTACCTGCAAGCCAAGCGCGCCTGGGGTCATGCGCTGACGCCGGAGGACCTCGAGGACTGAGCGCCGTTCGGGGCAGGTCGGGGATGCAGTTGCCCGGTACATGTCTCCGGATCGCCGGCGGTCACTGGCGCCACAGCCGCAGCGCGGGAGCGCGCTCCAAGACGTTCGAGCGGAACGGGTTGATGTCGATGCCGCCGCGGCGGTTGTAGAAGGCGTGG
Source organism: Woeseia sp. (assembly GCA_041624755.1). Lineage (GTDB taxonomy): Bacteria > Pseudomonadota > Gammaproteobacteria > Steroidobacterales > Woeseiaceae > Woeseia. The sequence continues at coordinate 4,635 of JBFJUJ010000073.1, forward strand.
ACCGTGAGTTCGCGCGGCTCGCAGCATTGCAGCAGGTCGCCGAAAATGCGCTCGACGCACAGCTCGTGGAAATCCCGGTGCTGCCGGAAGCCGACGAGGTAGGCGAGCAGCGCCGCGCGGTCGATGCGCGGGCCGCGGTACTCGATCGCGATGCTGCCGGTATCCGGCTGGCCGGTGACCGGGCAGAGGCTGCGCAGCAGGTGCGAATGGAGCTTCTCGTGGGTCGTCGCGCGCGCGCGGCGCAAGAGCGACGGGTCGGGCCCGCAGGCGTCCAGGCTGAGCGGCTCGTCGTCGATGCAGCGGCCCGGCAGCCGGTCGATGTCGTCGCTCGCGCTATCGGCCGCGGTTGCGAGCCGCGCCTGGATGTCGGCGCCGGCGGCGTCGCCGAGGTCGGCGGAGATGCGCGCGGCAACCTCGGCCGCGTCGTCGAAATGCGTCATCGCGAAGCCGTTGAGGTAGAGCTTGAGCGACTTCGATTCAATGAGCCGCTCCGAGTCCGCCGGCACCTCGAAGCGCAGCACCGCGACCACGGGGCGACCGTCCGGCTCCAGCCAGGACAGCTCCCAGGCCGTCCACTGGTCCACACCGGAGAAAGGCAGGGGTTCGGCAAGGCCGATGCGCTGCCGCGCGTCCGCGCGCGACAGCGTGAACAAGAGGCCGCGATCGTAGCCGTCGGCATACTCTGTGTGGCGTCCCAGCGGGATGTCGCGCGGCTCGTCCGCACTGGTGTCAGTCACGTCGCTCATGGTTCACCGGCCGCCTGACAGTTCCGAAGACGCTAGTGTAAACTATGCGCCCTCCACGAACTCCGCCGCTCGTCCCGGATCTCCCTACTTGCTGCATCTACTGACCAACGCCCACGTCTTTGCTCCCGATGACAAAGGCGTTTGCCACCTGCTGCTCGGCGGTGGCCGGATTCTCGCCATGGACGACAGGCGCGATGCGCTCGCGGGCGCACCGGCGACCGAGACGGACCTGGGCGGCCGCCGCGTCGTTCCCGGGTTCATCGACGGCCACGCGCACGTGACCGGCGGCGGCGGCGAATCGGGATTCGCGAGCCGGGTGCCGTCCGTGCCGCTCGCTCGCTTCACGGCAGCCGGTGTGACGAGCGTGGTCGGCGTGCTCGGCACCGACGACACGACGCGCGACACGCGCGGCCTGCTCGCGCAGACCCTGGCGCTCCGCGAGCAGGGGCTCGGCGCCTGGTGCCATACGGGCGGCTATCACCTGCCTCCCGTCACGCTCACCGGCAGCGTGCGGGACGACATCGTGTTCCTCGACCCGGTGATCGGCATCGGCGAGGTGGCCATCAGCGACCATCGCTCCAGTCAGCCGACGCTGGACGAATTGCTGCGTGTCGCGAGCGATGCCCACGTCGCCGGCCTGATTTCCGGCAAGGCCGGCATCCTGCACCTGCATATCGGCGACGGGCCGCGCGGACTCGATTTCGTGCGCCAGGCGCTGGCGCTGACGGAGCTGCCGCCGCGCGTGTTCAACCCGACGCACGTCAATCGCCGCCGGGCCCTGTTCGACGAGGCGCTCGAGCTTGCCCGACGCGGTGTTACCGTCGACGTCACCGCATTCCCGGTGGCCGACGACGAGGACGCCTGGTCGGCCCAGGACGCAATCTGCAAGTACCTCGACAGCGGCGCGCCGGCGGAGAAAGTGACGGTCAGCTCGGACGGCGGCGGCTGTCTGCCGGTATTCGACGCAGAGGGGCGGATGCTGTCGATGGACATCGGCGATCCGGCGGCGCTCGCCGCAACGCTCAAAGCGCTGCTGGCGAGGGGGCTGCCGCTCGAGCGCGCCCTGCCGGCATTCACGAGCAATGTCGCCGACCTGCTGCGGCTGCACGATCGCGGTCGCCTCGAGCCGGGCTGCGCTGCGGACCTGCTGGTGCTCGACGAGCACGGCGACATCAGCGACGTCATGGTAGCCGGCGCCTGGCACCGGCGGGATGGCCGTCAGCAGGTGTTCGGTCGTTTCGAGGCGGCCGGTGCGGAGGACGATCCCTCGTGAGCCCCTCCAATCCCGACGCGCATCGCGACCGCGGCTTCATCATCCCGATCGGCGGCGCCGAAGCAAAACTGCATGATGCCGAGATTCTCGACCGCTTCGTCGGCGTCTGCGGTGGTAAATCGGCGCGCATCTCGATCATCCCGACGGCCTCGGAGCTCGAGGACACGGGACGCAACTACGAGAAGCTGTTCCGCCGACTCGGCATCCGCCACGCGCGCGTCCTTTCGATCGAAACCCGGAAGGACTGCCAGAACGAACGCTATCTCGGCTACATCGAGCGCTCCGACGGCGTGTTCATGACCGGCGGCAACCAGCTCCGGCTGTCGACGACGCTCGGCGGCACCCCGGTCGCGCAGATGATCCGGCGCCGCAACGCGGCGGGCCAGCACGTCGCCGGTACCTCGGCCGGTGCGGCGTTCATGGCCGAGCACATGATCGCCGGCGGGACCGTCGGCAGCACGCCGAGCCCGGACAAGGCGATCCTCGCGCCGGGCCTGGGCCTGACCAACAAGTTCATCGTCGACCAGCATTTCCGCCAGCGCGACCGGCTCGGGCGCCTGCTGACCGCGCTGGCCTACAACCCGTTCGCGGTCGGCATCGGGCTCGACGAGGACACGGCGGCGTTCATCGCCCCGGACGACACGCTCGAAGTCGTCGGCAGCGGCGGCATCACCATCATCGATCCGCGTGACCTGAGTCATTCGTCGATGGACGTCGCGCGCCGTGGCGAGCCGGTGAGCCTGATCGACATCCGGCTGCACATCCTGATCTCGCGCGGCCGCTTCGATATCAATTCGCGCAAGGCGTCGGCGGGAGACTGATTCGAGGACTGTCGGGCCGCGTCGACGATAGCCGGGATGCGTGTAGAATCGTCGCGAAAAGGCGTCAGCATGACGAGTGACAGAGCCTGCCGCGCCGCAAACCCGGAACTCCGCCGCGAGTTCGCCAGCCCGGAGCGGCAGCCATGAAGATCGTCAGCACGAACGTATACGTCGGCCCCAGCACCTACGCGCATTTCCCCGTCATCCGGCACGTGCTGGACCTCGGTGAACTCGAGCACTGGCCGAGCGCCCGGCTTGGCGACGCGTTTATCGACGCGCTGCTCGACTGGCTGCCGGGGTTGCACGAGCACGGCTGTTCCTACGGCGAGCCCGGCGGCTTCGTCAGGCGCCTGCGCGAGGACCACGGCACCTGGATGGGTCACGTGATGGAGCACGTGGCCCTCGAGCTGCAGAACATCGCCGGCTCGGAGGTGACCTTCGGCAAGACGCGTTCCATGGACGGTCAGCCGGGCCACTACGACATGGTGTTCGAATACCAGGACGCCGAGGTCGGCCGCGAGGCCAGCCGCCTCGCCGTCGACCTGCTGCACAGCCTGCTGCCCGCGGAGCTGAAGCCCGCCGAGGCGCCGCCGCCCGACTGGGCGTTCCCGGAGCATCGCGATCGCTTCATCCGTTATGCCCAGCGCCGCGCCTTCGGTCCGAGCACGGCGTCGCTCGTCAAGGCGGCGGAAAGCCGCGGCATCCCGTGGATCCGCCTGAACCGCTACAGCCTCGTGCAGCTCGGCCATGGCTGCCACCAGCAGCGCATCCAGGCGACGACGACGAGCCGCACGAACAACATCGCCGTGGAACTCGCCGGCGACAAGGAAGAGACGAACGTCATCCTGCGCGACCTGGGCCTGCCGGTGCCGCGGCAGTTCCTCGTGCAGAGCGCCGAGGACGCCCAGCGTGCAGCCGAAGGTATCGGCTTCCCCGTCGTCGTCAAGCCGCTGGCCGGGAATCACGGCCGCGGCGTGTCGATCAACCTGCAGAGCCCGGAAGAAATCGTCGTCGCGTTCGGCAAGGCCGCCGAGCACGGGCGCAACGTGATCGTCGAGAGCTACATCGAGGGCCTCGATCACCGCCTGCTCGTCATCGACGGCAAGCTCGTCGCCGCCGCGAAGCGCGTCCCGGGTCACGTCGTCGGGGACGGCGAGCACACGATCGAGGAACTCGTCGCGATCGTCAACAAAGACCCGCGCCGCGGCGTCGGTCACGAGAAGGTCCTGACCCGCATCGAGCTCGACCACCAGGCCGAGCGCCTGCTGAAGAAGCTGGGCTACGGCCGCGACACGGTGCCGGCGAAGGACGAGACCGTCTACCTGCGTTCGACGGCCAACCTGTCGACCGGTGGCACCGCCATCGACGTGACCGATTCGATTCACCCGGACAACCGCGAGATGGCCGAGCGCACGATCAACGCGATCGGCCTCGATATCGGCGGCGTCGACTTCCTGACGACCGACATCACGCAGTCGTTCCGGGAAACCGGCGGGGCGATCTGCGAGGTCAACGCGGGGCCCGGTTTCCGCATGCACGTCGCTCCCAGCGAGGGCACGCCGCGCGACGTTGCCGGCCCGGTCATCGACATGCTGTTCCCGCCCGGGCAGCCGAGCCGCATCCCGATCGCCGCGATCACGGGCACGAACGGCAAGACCACGACGTCGCGCATGCTCGCACACATCCTCAAGATGTGCGGCTTCCGCGTCGGCCTGTCCTCCACGGAGGGCGTGTACATCGACGGGCAGCTCACCGTGGCCGGCGACATGACCGGGCCGACGTCGGCCCGCATGATCCTGCGCAATCCCAACGTGGACGCGGCCGTCATGGAGACGGCGCGCGGCGGCATGCTGCGCAGCGGCCTGGGCTTCCGCTAATGCAACGTCGCCGCCTGCCTGAACATCTCCGCGGATCACCTCGGACTGCGCGGCATCAACACGCTAGAGCAGCTCGCGGAGGTAAAACGGGTGCCAATCGAGGTGGCGACCGACGCGGCGGTGCTGAACGCCGACGATCGGCTGTGCCTCGCCATGGCGGACTACAGCGACGCCGCCAGGGTCTGCTACGTGACCATGAATCCGCATCATTCCCTCGTCAAGGAGCACATCCGCGCCGGCGGCCAGGCCTTCGTGCTCGAGGAAGGAATGAATGGCCAGATGATCACGATCTACGATAACGAGAGCCACCGCCCGCTGCTGTGGACGCACCTGATCCCGGCCACGGTCGAAGGCCGGGCCGTGCACAACGTGCAGAACGCGATGTTCGCCGCGGCCCTCGCGTACAACATGGACATCGGCCTCGAGGACATCCGCGGCGGCCTGCGGACTTTCGGTTCCACCTTCTTCCAGGCTCCGGGGCGCATGAATATTTTCGACGAGCACCCGTTCAAGGTGATCCTGGACTACGCGCACAATCCCGCGGCGGTCAGGGCGATCTGCTCGGTCGTGGACCGCTTCGACGTCGCCGGCCGTCGCATCGTCGTGCTCGCCGCCCCGGGCGATCGCCGCGACGAGGACATCGAGGAAATCGCCGGGATCGCGGCGGGACACTTCGACCATTACATCTGTCGCTGTGACGACAACCGCCGTGGCCGCGGCGACGACGAGGTTGCCGTCATGCTGCGCGACAAGCTCGTCGCCTGCGGCGTCGATGCCGACCGCATCGAGATCGTGACCGACGAGGCGCGCTCCGTCGTGCATGCGCTGAAGCTGGCCGCGCCGGGCGACCTGCTGCTCGTCCTGGGCGACGACATCAGGCGCTGCTGGAAGCAGATCATCTACTTCAACGCGGAGGGTAGTCAGGCCGCGGTGAGCGCGAAGCCTGCGATGCGCGCCGGCTTGCCCGACATCGCCGTTGACGTCGACCTCGATGCCGAGCTCTTGATCATCAGCGACGAGCGCGGGGTGCGCATCGCCCGCGAGGCCGGCGACTGACGGCGTCGAGATGGAGCTCATCGACGCGCGCCGGCTGACCGGCCCGAACGTGCTTTTGGACGGGCCGGGGACGGTCCTCGACGTCGCCGTCGGCGACGCCGGCCGCGATGTGCTGTACCGGGCCTGGCAGCGCCGGCTCTGGCAGATGCTCGACGATCTCGGCTGGCAGCCGGCGCGGCCGCCGACGGTGCAGCGGCCACTCGCCGGCGGGCTGAGCATGGCATTCGCCGCGCCGATTGACGCCTTGTACGTCGCGACCGAGGTCAACGAATGGGCATTCGCGGCGGCCGTCGCGGACCTTGCCGGTGCCGCATTTCCCGGGCGTGAGTCGGAACGCGCGAGGCTCGCGGCGGCGACCGCGGAAGAGGCCAACCCGGAACTGCTCGCGCTTGCCGGCGCCGCGCGCCGCCACGGCGTTACGCTGCTGTGGGACGACGACCACGTGTCGCTCGGCATGGGGCGCACGGCGCAGGTCTGGCCGGCGCGCGAGCTGCCGGCGCCGGCCGACATCGACTGGGGCGCGTTCGCCGACGTACCGGCCGCGCTCGTCACCGGCACGAACGGCAAGACGACGACAGTGCGCCTGGCGGGCCACATCGCGATGGCGGCCGGGCGGCAGCCGGGCCTGTGCTCTACCGACTGGATCGCCGTCGGCAACGAGGTCGTCGATCGCGGCGACTGGTCGGGCCCCGGGGGTGCGCGCGCGGTGTTGCGGCACCGCGGCGTCGACGCGGCGATCCTCGAGGCGGCGCGCGGCGGGTTGCTGCGCCGCGGGCTCGGCGTGGAGCGCGCGGCCGCCTCCGTGATCACCAACATCGCCGAGGATCATCTCGGCGACTTCGGCTCGCGCAGCCTGGACGAGCTGCTCGACATCAAGTGGGTGGTCAGCCTCGCGGTACGGCAGGCCGGCGTGCTAATCCTGAATGCCGACGACCCGCGGCTCGTCGCACGGGCCAGGGACTACGACGGCCGCATCGCCTGGTTCAGCCTGCAGGCGGACAACCCGCAGGTCCGTCGCGCGCTCGAGGACGGCAAGACGGCGTGGCTGCTGTCAGGCCACGAGCTGCAGCGCTGCGAGGGCAGGTCGAAAGAGACGCTGTGCCGCGACGACGAGATGCCGCTGACGCTGTCCGGGGCAGCCCGCCACAACGTGGCCAATGCGCTCGCGGCGGCGGCACTG
>JBFJUJ010000074.1:0-11504 GCA_041624755.1 Woeseia sp.
AGCCGGCGTTCGCGGATGCGGTCGCGGTACCACCAGGCGACGTCGTTGGTGGTCGTGACGCCGGGCTGGATGACGGCGTCGGAGAAACCTTCGGCAATGATCTCGTGGGCGATGCGGACGATCTGCGGATAGATCTCCATCTCCGCCTGCGTGCGCGTCTCCAGCCAGCCGACCGCGAGTGACTCTGCCGAGACGATGCGTTCGCGCAGCGCCTCCGGCAGCGCGGCGCGGAACAGCCGCTCCTCGGTATGACTCAACCCGTCGGCCAGTGCGAAGGTCTCCGAGAAATTCAGCCCGATGCGCCGCGGATCGCGCTCGGCGACGAGCTCGGCGAGGCGCTGCCACTGGTCACCGTGCAGCTCCTTGTCCCAGGCCGATACGAAGCGCTCGCCAACGGCATAGCGCGCGACCGCGAGGGTCTCGAGCGGCTGCCCGTCGCCTTGGTCGTGGATCAGCAGGATCGTGCGCCGGCGCGCCGACTGCCAGGTGGCGGGCAGGAAGGTCCGTATCACCGGGTCTTCGTTGTATTCGCGCGAGATCACGACCCAGAGGTCTATGCCGGCGCGCCGCATCAGCGCCGGCAGCAGCGTGTCGATGCGGATGTCCAGCAGCCGGTCGATGACGGCGGCGCGTTCGCGCATCGGCAGAACGCGAGGCTCCGCGGCGGCCGCTGCCGCGGCGACGGTAGTCAGCAGCAGTACGGCGATAAGTGTTCTCATGTCCCGGGTCCCGGTTGACGATCGACGAATCGGCGGGGACCGATTGTGCCGGCCCGCCGGCCGATGAGCAAAGCCGGGCTGCGCGATCGGCAGGGATTCCCGGGGCGGGACGTTTTTGCCTTATGATCGCTGCGACATCATTCGAGGGGAAACACGATGACGCGCGCCATTTTCGCCATTACGCTGGCGCTGACGCTCGCGGCGCCGACCGCGATCCGCGGCGCCGAACTGGATGGCCGCAAGGCCGAAGCAGCCGACCTCGTCGAGCAAAACGCCAGGCTCACGCAGGAGATCGTCGACAGCCTGTTCTCGTTCGCGGAACTCGGATTCCAGGAGTTCGAAACGCAGCGCTACCTGACGAAGATTCTCGAAGACGAGGGCTTCGAGGTGGAGCGCGGCATCTCCGGGATCCCCAGCGCCTGGTGGGCGACCTGGGGCAGCGGCAGCCCGGTCATCGCGCTCGGCTCCGACGTGGACGGCATCCCTAAATCCTCGCAGGTGCCCGGCGTTGCATTCCGCAAACCGCTGATCGAGGGCGCGCCCGGGCACGGCGAGGGCCACAACTCGGGCCAGGCCGTCAACGTCACCGCGGCGCTCGCGGTCAAGGCGCTGATGGAGCGCGACGGTCTCGCCGGCACGCTCGTCGTGTGGCCCGGCATCGCCGAGGAACTCCTGGGCTCGAAGGCCTGGTTCGCGCGCGACGGACGCTTCGCGGGTATCGACGTCGTGCTGTTCACGCACGTGTCCGATACCCTGAAGGTGGGCTGGGGGCGGCCGGACGGCACCGGCCTGGTGTCGGTCGAATACACCTTCGACGGCGTCGCCGCTCATGGCGCCGGCGACCCGTGGCGCGGTCGCAGCGCGCTCGATGCGGTCGAGCTGATGAACATCGGCTGGAATTTCCGCCGCGAGCACCTGCATCCGCTCGGCCGCTCGCATTACGTGATCGTCGACGGCGGCGACCAGCCGAACGTCGTGCCGTCGAAGGCCACGGTCTGGTACTTCGTGCGCGAAATCACGGCCGACAAGATCCGCGAGAACTTCGGCGTACTGCAGCGGATCGCACAGGGCGCGGCGATGATGACCGACACGACGATGAGCCGGCGCATTGTCGGCGCCGCTTATCCACGGCACTTCAACAAGCCGATCGCGATCGCGATGGATGAGAATATCCGCGCCGTCGGCCTGCCGGACTGGAGCGAGGACGACCAGGCGTTCGCGCGCGCGCTGCAGACGCTGATGGAAGCCGAGGAGATCACCGGACTCGTCACCGAGCTGCCGGGAATCGAGGAGCCGGACGAGGAGCCGGAATCGGGCGGCTCCGACGATATCGGCGACGTCTCCTGGAACGTGCCGACGGTCACGCTACGCTTCCCCTCGAACGTCGACGGACTGCAGTTCCACCACTGGTCGAGCGCAATGGCGATGGCGACGCCGATCGCGCACAAAGGCGCAACCGCCGGCGCCAAGGTGCTGGCGGCGACGATGCTCGACCTGCTCGAACAACCCGGGATCGTCGAGGACGCCTGGCGCTATTTCCGCGAGGAGCAGTCGGCCGGAGAGCAGTACCAGTCGTTCATAGGCCCGGACGACCCGCCCCCGATCGAGAAGAACGCGGAGATCATGGACCGCTACCGCGACCGGCTGCGCCAGTACTACTACGACCCGACGCGCTACGACAGCTACCTCGAGCAGCTCGGCGTCGACTACCCGCAGCTCGAGCCCTGACACGAGCTGACTTGCTGCTAGACTGGGCGCACCCGGCAACGCAGGGATTCCCGGAGGTATCCGCATGTTTCGCAAGCTCCTCTGCACGGCGACGCTCATCGCCGTCGCCGGCGCGCCGGCCGCCGCCGCGGTCAAGGTCGACGTCGTCAAGCAGCCCTACGGCGGCTCGCGCAACGTCCCCGAACTGTCGATGAATCCGGACTACATCCATGCGGCCGGGCTGGAGCGGCTCATCGCCTCCTGGGGCGGCGAACTCGTCCGGCCGGTGCAGGATATCCGGCTCACGCCCGACCAGGACCGGCAGTACGGCGCCTGGAACCGGCTCGCACTCGCGAACTCGAACTTCGCCGCGGTCGTGCGCGAGGCGCGCCGCGACGACGTGCTGACAATCGGGCTCGAGGCGAACTGCAACGGCCTGCTCGGCATGCTGGCCGGGCTCAAGTACGACGGTGACGGCAATGAACAGCGCGTCGGGCTCGTGTTCATCGACGCGCACGGCGATTTCAACGTGCCGGAGACCACGCTGTCCGGCATGCTGGGCGGCATGCCGGTGGCGATCGCCGCCGGCCATGCACTGCACAACCTGCGGCGCACTTCGGGACTCGGCGAGGGCCTGCCGATGAGCCACATCGTCTGGGGCGGCGTGCGTGACCTCGATCCGCTGGAGGCGGACCGCTTCCGCGAATACGAGGTGCAGCAATTCTCGGTCGACGATATCCGCGATCTGTCGCCGGCGCTGAAGCAGCAGATGGATGCGCTGTCCGCGCGCGTCGACGCGATTTACGTTCATATCGACATGGACGTGCTCGACCCCGACGAAGTGCCCGGGCACGGCCTGGGCGTCGCGAACGGTCCGACGAGCGACGAACTCGGCGCGGCGATGACGCTGATGTTCTCGTACCCGAAAGCGGTCGCCCTCGGCATCGCGTCGACCCCCTGGGGCCCGCTCGACCCCGACGGCGTGAGCCGGCGGGCCGCGCTGCGCCTGATCGAGGGCGCCATCGCCGGCGTCGCGGCGCGCTGAGCGTCGCCGCATGAGGCGCGCGCGCGTCCTGGCTGCCGCCGCCTGCCTGCTGTGCGCGGCGCAGGCCGCGGCCGACTGGGCACTCGGCGACGCCGACGATCCGCAGAGCTATCAGCCCGTCATGTCGCTATCGCAGGACTCGATCGCAACGATCGACGACGAATACGGCACCGGGGAAGTCCGGCCGCGACTCGAGTTCCGCTGCTCGCAGGGCAGCGCCTCGCTGGGCCTGCGCATCGACTGGCAGCGCTTCATCTCGTCGTTCGACACCGAGGTCTCGTTCGCGGCCGACGGTGAGGAGCCGCTGTCCGTCAAGCTCGCCGTCGATCGCTCGAACGAGGTGACCAGCACACGCGCTGCCGGCGACGCGGCGTCGCTGGCCGCTTACCTGGCCGGGCGCTCGGAGCTTGCAGTAACGGTAACGCCCTACGCCGGTGTGCCGGTTACGATCCGCTACGATCTCGCCGGCCTCGACGCGGGTCTCGAGCAGCTGCGCGACGCCTGCGGCGGCTGATTACGGGCGGGTCGGGCCTAGTCCTGCACGCCGAGGCGCTCGTGCATGATCGGGCTGGTGGTCGTGTACTGCACGTGCACTTTCTTGTCGGGCTCGATGCGCTGCTTGATGGCGAACGCGGCAAGGGCCGCCTCGTGGAAGCCGCAGAGGATCAGCTTCTTCTTGCCGGGATACTGGTTGATGTCGCCGACCGCGTAGATGCCGGGTGTCGACGTCTCGAACTTCTCGGTATCGACGTTGATCGTCTTGCGATTGATGTCGAGTCCCCATCCGGCGATGGGCCCCAGCTTCGGCGCGAGCCCGAAGAACACCAGCGCGTGGTGCGCCTGCAGTTCCACTGCGTGCCCCTCTCTCGGCTGCACGGTGAGGCACGACATCTGCCCGTCTTCGTGCGCAATCGCCGTGACCTTGGAGTTCTCGATGACGTCCATGCGCCCGGCCGCCACGATTTCGCGCATGCTGGCGACCGACGACGGCATCGCCCGGTATTCGTCACGGCGATGCACCAGCGTGACGCGGTCGGCGACGTCGACGAGTGCGAGCACCCAGTCGAGCGCCGAATCTCCGCCGCCCAGGATAGCGAGGCGCTTGCCGCGGAAGTGCTCCGGATCCTGCACGCGGTAGTGCAGCGAGCGTCCCTCGCAGGCCTCGGCGCCGGTCGCGCGCAGCGGGCGCGGCTGGAAGGAGCCGACGCCGCCGGCGATGACGACGGCCTTCGCGCTGAATTCCCTGCCCTTCGCCGTCGCGACGCGGAACGTGCCGTCGGCCCTGGCTTCGACCTCGGTGACCTCTTCGCCCAGGTGCATGCCGGGGTGGAACGGCTCGATCTGCTTGAGCAACGCCTGCGTCAGCTCCTCGCCGGTGCACACCGGGATCGCCGGGATGTCGTAGATGGGTTTGTCCGGGTAGAGCTCGCTGCACTGGCCGCCCGGCCGCGGGATGGAATCGACGACCTCGGACTTCAGGCCCAGCAGGCCCAGCTCGAATACCTGGAACAGGCCGCAGGGGCCTGCGCCGACGATCACGACATCGGTACTGATCACGCACAACTCCGGGAAGGCGCCGCTCGTGGCCGGCGCGGTTTGCGAGGCGTGATGGTACCAAAGCGGAAGCCCCGGGGCAGGCGCGCTGGCCCGCCCCGGGAACTCGTTTCCGGAAGCTACGGCTGGATCGTCTTGCTGGCCTCGTTTGAATAGCCGCTCTCGACGTCGTCCGAGTTGATCGCCGTGCTGACGAAATACCAGGTACCGGGCGCGAGGTTGTCGATCACGTAGCTCGACAGGCCAGGGTTGTCGATCCGGACCGACTGCGTGTAGTCGCCCGACGACGTGCCCCAGCGGATGCGGTAGGCGACGAGGTCCGTCAGCGGCGTGCCGTCGGTGTTCTCGGTCGGGGGCGTCCACGACAGCGTCGCCGAGCCGAGCACGATCGCCTCGACGGTGATCGAGAACGGGCCGAGCGTCGCGCTGTCCTGGCCGTCCGACACCGAGATGCTGATGCCGCTGTAGCTGCCGACGTCACCGTCGCCCGGCGTGCCGCTCAGCCGGCCGTTCGAGCTGTCGAACGATGCCCACGACGGCTGGCCGCTGATGCTGAAGCTCAGGGTATCGCCGTCGTCGTCGCTGGCCTGCGGCGTGAAGTCGTAGGCCGAACGCGCCACGACAGTGGCCGGCGGGTTGCCGCCGATGACCGGCGGCGTGTTGACCGGCGCTGCCTCGACGGTGATCGAGAACGGGCCGAGGCTGTCGCTGTCCGTGCCGTCCGACACCGTGATGCTGATGCCGCTCCAGGAACCAACGTCGCCGTCGCCCGGAGTGCCGCTCAGGCGGCCGTTCGAGCTGTCGAACGTCGCCCACGACGGCTGGCCGCTGATGCTGAAGCTCAGGGCGTCGCCGTCGGCGTCGCTGGCCTGCGGCGTGAACGTGTACGCGGAGCCGGCCACGACCGACGCGGGCGGGTTGCCGCCGATGACCGGCGGCGTGTTGACCGGCGCCGAGGCCTGCACCGAGATCGTGAACGGCGACAGCGGAACGCTGTCCATGCCGTCGCTCACCGAGATGCGGATGTCGGTCCAGTCGCCGGCGTCCCCGCTCTGCGGCGTGCCGCGCAGGCGGCCGGTGCCGGCATTGAAGCTGGCCCAGGTCGGACGGTTCACGATCGTGAACGCCAGCGCGTCGCCGTCCGAGTCGGCGGCGGTCGGCTGGAAGTCGTATTCCGCACCCACCGTGACCGAGGCCGGCGGGTTGCCGGAGATCGTCGGCGGGCTGTTGCCGGCGACGGCGGACACCGTGATCGTGAACGCCGGCAGGCTCACGGTCGCCTCGCCGTCGGTCACGCTGATGCCGATGCCCGGATAGGAACCGGCATCGCCGGCGGCGGGGATGCCGCTGAGCTCGCCGGTCGCGCTGCTGAAGCTCGCCCAGGACGGCAGGCCGCTGACCGCGAAGGTCAGCGGGTCACCGTCGGCGTCGCTGGCGGTCGGCCGGAAGCTGTAGAGCGCGCCGGTATCGACACTGCCCGGCGGCGTGCCGCTGATAACGGGTGCAGCGTTCTGCGACGGCGCCGAGCCGCTGCGCAGCACCTGGTTCACCGTTTCGATCTCGGCGTCGGAGCCGGAGGCGAGCGACGCGCGCACGGCGACGAACGACGACGAGGCGTCGCCGCTCAGGAGCTGCTGCACGGTCCCCGGCATCAGGCCGGCCGACAGGCCGTCGACCTCGGCCAGCAGCGTCGAGAACTCGCCGGATGGCTGCAGCGTGTTTGCCGCCAGCACGCCGATACGGGCCGACTGCAGCATCTCCGGCGTCAGCGGCAGTTCCGCGAGCGACGGCGACGGCGTGTCCTGGAAGACTTGCCCCATCGCGGCCGTGATGCGGGTCAGCGCGTCGCTGCCCTGTACCCGCAGACGATTCTGCATCGTCTCCAGCGACACCTGCGCCAGCGTCACGCCGGCGAGCGCCGAAATGCGCGGGTCGGTGCGCGGCCCGCCCCGGCCGTCGAGAATCCCGTCGGCAAGGTCCGAGCCGAGCGCGACGACGACGCCGTCACCGGTGATGCCGAGGCCGGCACTCTGGAGATTGTCCCTGACGCGCCGCACGACCTCGCCCAGCGCTTCCGAGGCACGCAGCACCTCGGCGATGTTCGCGCCATCGACCGCACTGGTCATGACGCCGGCGCCGCGCATGCTGGACAGGCCGACGTTGATCTCGGTGCCGACGATATCGAGAGCCTGGAGAACGTTGGTATCGGTCACACCGCCCGGCAGATCGACGGCGACTTCGTAGGCGAGCGCCGTGAAGGGATTGATGTTCGCCACTGTCTTCCTGCCGGGCCTGGTCACCATGCTGCGCATCGTGAAGTCCGGCTGCGCCTCGGTGACGAGATCGGTCCCGCCGATTGCAACTACGCGGAGCGGGTAGTCGGAGCCGCGTGTCTTGACAGTAATGTCGTATTCTGCGGTCGTCGTGCTGCTCACGGCGCCGAGTTCGTCTCCGGCCTTCGTCATTACCGTGATGCTCGCACCAACGACGGGACCGTCGCCGACGCTGCCGGTGAGTTCGTGGTCGGTGATATCCGTCGTTGCCGGCGGCGTCAGCTCCGGTTCGTCGCTGTTGCCTTCAGACAGGCAACCGCCGAGTGCGAAGAGGCACGCAACGATTGCGACGTTGCGACTGACGAACCGAGTGGGGTGATTCCGGGACATTCGAGTGCTCCTGCCAGTGTGACAGGCAAACCGAAATCCCGGGTCGCGATAACACCGTCCGTGCGGACAGTGCCATCGAAGGAACCAGCCAATAAGTCATGAGGATCGCGTACGATTACGCTGACTGCGCACTCATGCTGCTTACCGGCAACCCCGCTGTCGTAGGAAAAATCCCGTAGACCGGTGGCTTTGCGTCCCAATCTTTCGATCGGTTTGCCTTTGTCAGTGTTGGCTAGTGTATGAACAAGATCCGTTGTTGAAGAAACTCCAGTGGCGGCAACGTTAGCAGAAGAAAAAAGAAAAAAAACCTGTCTCGAAATTGCGACGTTAGCGGTATGGTTGCAGTTATGTCATGTCGGTTCTCATGCCGCGAGCGCTGTACAAAGTGGAAAGGAATCGAACGATTCGCTGTCGCGACGGTAACTTGGAGCCAGCATTGAAAACGACACACAGAGTATTGCGACATAATCCGGACGCCGGTCGGCGCACTATGTCGTGAACACGTCCGGAAAAAAATTTCCCGCCTACCGACGCCCGTGCGGCTGGAACGCGCTGCTGCCCGCGCGAACGCCCGCCGCCGCGCTGACGCGCGATACGGAATGCGACGTCGCGGTGGTCGGCGCCGGCTACACGGGCATAGCCGCCGCGCGGCGCTGGGCCGAGCTCGCGCCGGGCGACGACGTCCTGCTGCTGGATGCATCGACGATCGGCGAAGGCAACCCGGGGCGCAATTCCGGCTTTCTGCTCGAGATCGCGCTGGCGCAGGACGCCGACACGAAAAACCTGGCGCGCATGCGCAAGTGCAATGCGCTGCTGCAGGAAACGATGGCCGGCATCGTTGCGGACGTAGCGGCGAGCGGCATCGACTGCGGTCTCGAGCGCTGCGGCACCTACCGCGCCGCCGCCGGCAGCGAGGGCATTGTCGCGCTCGACCATTACCGTCGCTTCCTCGAGGCCGCCGGCTTGCCGTTCGACGAGCTGGACTGCGACGCGCTCGCCGAGCGAATCGGCAGCGCCTTCTATCGCCGTGGCCTCTTTTCACCGCACTGCTACCTGGCGCAGCCCGCCGCGCTGGCTCGCGCGCTCGCGGCGCGCCTGCCGCCCTCGGTGCGGCTGCACGAAGCCAGCCCGGTCGTCTCGATCGACGCGGAGCGCGGCGGCTGGCGCCTGCGCACACCGCGGGCAGGCATCACGGCGCGGCGCGTGGTCGTCGCGAACAACGCCTTCAGCAAGGGCCTGGGGGTAGCTCGCTCGCGCATTGTCGGGATGTACACCTACGGCGCGCTGACCGGCAGGCTCGACGCGTCGCAGCTCGCGCACTGCGGCCGCGACCCGCAGTGGGGCCTGCTGCCGGCGCACCGGCTCGGCAGCACGCTGCGCCGCACGCGGGACGGTCGCCTGCTGATCCGCTCGTACTACGGTTACGAGCAGGAAGCCGACAACGCCGTCATCGAAAAGCGACTCTGCGCCGCGCTCGAGCGGCGCTACCCGGCGCTTGCCGGCGCCGCATTCGACGCCGTATGGGGCGGCGCCACCGGCTTTACCTACAATGCGTCGCCGGTATGGGGCGAGCCCGCCCGCGGCCTCTACGTCTCGGTCGGCTGCAACGGCGGCGGAGTCGTCAAGGGCACGCTGTTCGGGCGCCTGCTCGCCGGCCTCGCGCATGGCGCCGAGGTGCCGGACGTGCCAGCGCTGTTCGGTCGCGCGAGCTGGATGCCGCCGGAGCCTCTGCGCAGGCTGGGTTTCGCGCTGATCGCCGGGCTCGAGCGGCGTCGCGCGCAGGCCGAAGTGTAAGCCGGCCGCCGATCGTGTAACGTCCCCCGAAACAACGAAAGCGGGGGAATGCATGGAAGAAGCCGTCAGCGTCGGCGCGTGGTCGCTGCTGCCCGCCAGCGTCGCCATCGTGCTGGCCTTCGTTACCCGCAATACCGTGTTCTCGCTGGCGGTCGCCTGCGCCGTCGGCGTGCTGATCGCCGGCGAGGGTCTGATAGGTTTTCCCAACCTGCTGAAGCGCGCGCTGGGAACCGAGAGCTTCTCCTGGATCTTCCTGCTGGAACTGTTCATCGGCGTAACGATCGCCTTCTTCCAGCGCACCGGCGCGATCCGCAACTTCTCCGCATGGGTCGAGCGCCGCAACATGACCCGCATCCGCGTGCAGCTTGCCGCCTGGATCATGGGCATGTTCGTGTTCTTCAGCGACTACTTCAGCCCGCTGTTCGTGGGCTCGACGATGCGCACGCTGTCCGATCGTTTCCGGATCAGCCGCGAGAAGCTCGCCTACATCGCCGATTCGACCTCGGCGCCGGTCAGCGTGATCGTGCCGATTACCGGCTGGGCCGTGTTCATAGCCGGGCTGCTGATCGGCATGGGCCCGATCGCCGACGACGGCGATGCGATAGAGGTGTTCATCAGGTCGATCCCGTACAACATCTACGCGATCCTGGCCGTGCTGCTGGTCGGCGCTATAGCAGCCCGGCTAGTGCCCGAGTTCGGCCCGATGAAGGCCGCCGAGCATCGTGCGCAGACCGAGGGCAAGGTGCTGCGGGACGGCGCAGTGCCGCTGATGAGCCGCGAGCTCACCGAGATCGAGACCTTCGAGGGCGTCAGGACGAGCCTGTTCTGGAATTTCGTCCTGCCGGTGGTGATCGTCATCGGCGTCGCGGTCGGCTCGTTCGTCGTGACGGAATCGGCGCTGACGATGGAGGCGTTCCTGCTGTCAGCCGTCGTCGCCGCCGTCGTCATGCGTGTGCAGGGCATACCGCTCGCCGACATCATGGAAACCGCGATGAACGGCATCAAGGGCGTCATGCCCGCGATCGTGATCCTCGCTTTCGCCTACGCACTGAACGAGCTGTCCCTCAATCTCGGCACGGCCGTCTACATCGTGTCGCAGACCGAAGGCTGGCTGACACCCGCGCTGCTGCCCGGCCTGACCTTCCTCATCGCCGGCATCATCGCGTTCGCGACCGGCACGTCCTGGGGGACCTTTGCGATCATGGTGCCGATCGCCGTGCCGCTGGCGTTCAATTTCAGCGGCCAGGAGGTCGCGCCGGTCGTCTTCGCTACCGTTGCTGCTATCGCCGGCGGCGGCGTCTTCGGCGACCACTGTTCGCCGCTTTCCGATACGTCGATCCTCGCCTCGACCGGTGCCGCGAGCGACCACATCGATCACGTCAAGACGCAGATGCCGTACGCGCTGCTCGTCGGCGTGATCAGCGTCGGCGCCTACCTGTTCATCGGCTCGCTCATCTGAGCAGAGATCGCGGCAGTCATCGCCCGCCCGGCGATGGCGGTCGCGCGTTTGGCCGCGGCGGCAGCCGCTGCTATCGTGCATGCCTGCCGGACGCAGCCGGCAGCGCGCGAGTCCGGCGCCGCGCAGCAGGAAACGGCCGATTCCAGTCAGGTCGCAGCGCCGAGGCGGATGAAAAGCGATGTCCGAAGTCGAAGAGTTCACGGTCCCGGTGGTACAGCTCGCGCGCGACAACGACGAGTTCCGCAAGGTCATCTGGACGGGCGAGAAGACGCAGCTCGTACTGATGGCGATCCCAGCAGGAAGCGAGATCGGTGGCGAGGTCCACGAAGGCCACAACCAGCTCCCGTATTTCGTGACCGGCAAGGGCAAGGCGAAGATCGGCGACGAGGAGATGGACGTCGCCGACGGCGACGTCAGCATCGTACCGCCCGGCAAAGTACCACGACTTCAGGAACACCGGCAGCGGCATGCTGCGGCTGTTCACGACCTACTCGCCGCCGGAACACGAGCCGGGCACCGAGCACAAGACGAAGGACGACGCCGAACACTGAAGCCGGCGGCGG
>JBFJUJ010000075.1:0-11433 GCA_041624755.1 Woeseia sp.
CGCCCGAAGCCTCGTACAGTTCCGAGCACACCGACGGCGGCACGAGACGGTCGGGATCGTCACAGCCGCCGGCCTCGAGCTTGCGATGCACGTAGACGAAGGTCTCCTCCTCGTCCATCGGCACGAGGTTGAAGGTGCCGGTCAGGCGCTTGGAGACGCAGGTCATCGCCGGCGCATTCATCATGCCGGCGAGCGGCCGGTCGCTGGACAACACGATGCGCAGCGCGCTCTTGTAGCCGGCGCGCAGCGTGGCGAGGTCGCAGAGCACCTGCAGCGCGTCGGCCTTGAGCGCATGTGTGTTCTCGATGACGATCAGCGGCGCATCGTGGGCTGCAGCCTGCTGCTTGGCGTAGACCTTGACGAGATTGAGCAGCTCGCTCAGCGTGTCGAGCTTCAGGTCGAAGCCGAAATCGACCAGCACGCGTTCCAGCATGGCCTTGGCATCGAGTTTCTTGCCGTTGATGACGGAACTGGGGGCGTCCGCATGCAGCGACTCGACAAAGCGGCGGATGATCGTCGATTTGCCGGCCAGCGACGGTCCCTGGAACAGTCCGAGTCCGTGCGGCGTCCGGTAGGTGGACTCGAGGAACTCGCGCGCCGCGAGTTCGCCCTGGTAGGAAACGAACACCAGGGGCGTACCGTGCGTTCGAAAGGGTTGCTCGACAATCCCCGCCGTCGATAATTCCATGGCTGATCCCGATATCAGTGGACTTTTATTCTTAGCTTACAGCTACTTCGTTTCGTCTTTTTAAGTACTGCATGTAACCGCTCGTCCGAGTATGGCAGTCTACGGCCTGCCGCTCGCCCGTGTAAACAGACGGCTTTGTTACATCGCAGAAGCAGGGAGTTCTTTCGCTTGATTGAAGTCAAATCTAAAATATCGATCTTACCTATTGATATAAAAAGCGATAAGTGCGCCACGTCGCCATCCCTGCGCGCCGGATCGGCGTCCCTGCGGAGCTAAGCGATTGACTGCATTACTGTCGGTCAGCGAACTCGCCGTGCTGCGCGGCGAGCGCCTCCTGTTTCACGGCATCGAGTTTGCGCTAAACGCCGGCGACTGCCTGCTCATCGAGGGCGCCAACGGCTCCGGCAAGACCAGTCTGCTGCGCGTCGTCGCCGGGCTGATGCCCCCCGACAGCGGCGAAATCCGCTGGCGCGGCAACGAGACCCGGCTCGAACCGCAGGTGTTTCGCGCAGCGCTGGCGTGGCACGGCCACAAGAGCGGCCTGAAGCAGGACCTGACCCTGATCGAGAACCTGCGCTGCGAGGCGGCGCTCAGGCCGACCCGCTCGCTGGCGCCTGACGACCTGCTCGGACCGCTGGCCCTGTCCGCGCTGACCGAGCTGCCGCTGCGCGTCCTGTCGGCCGGCCAGCAGCGCCGCGTCGCGCTGGCGCGCCTGCTCATGACGGACGTGCCGCTGTGGCTGCTGGACGAACCCTTCACGAACCTCGATCGAGCCGGCCACGCGCTGGTCAACGACCTGGTCGGCCGGCACCTTGCGCAGGGGGGTGTCTGCGTGATGGCAGCCCACCGCGGCGTATCCGCCGACCTGCCGACCGCACGGCTGTCCCTGTCATGAGCGGCGCGCAGGCATCGATGCCCGGCCTGTGGCGGGGATTTTTCGCCGTCCTGCGACGCGATCTGCTGCTCGCCTGGCGACGACCCGGCGACGTGCTCAACCCGCTGATTTTCTTCGCCATCGTCGCGACTTTGTTCCCGCTCGCGCTCGGCCCGGACAGCGACATGCTGCGCAGTATCGGCCCCGGCGTGGTCTGGGTGGCCGCGCTGCTCGCGGCCCTGCTGTCGCTGAACAGCCTGTTCCTGAGCGATTTCGACGACGGCAGTCTCGAGCAGCTGCTGCTGTCGGCGCAGCCGCTGCCGCTCATGGCACTTGCCAAGACCGCAGCGCACTGGCTGCTGTCCGGCCTGCCGCTCGTGCTGGTCTCCCCGCTGGTGGCCCTGAGCTACGATTTGCCGCCCGTGAGCCTGCTGGCAATGGCGGCGACACTGCTGCCGGGCACGGTCAGCCTGAGCCTGATCGGCGCAACCGGGGCGGCGCTGACCGTCGGCCTGCACCGCGGCAATGCGCTCCTGAGCCTGCTGGTGCTGCCGCTGGCGATGCCGGTGCTGATCTTCGGCGCACGCACGGTGTCCCTGGCCAGCGCCGGCGACAGCATGGCCGGAGGCGTGTATTTCCTGAGCGCCTATTGCATGTTCGCACTGACCCTCGCACCATTCGCTACCGCCGCCGCCCTGCGAATCAGTAACGAGTAGACTGGACGATATGTGGACATTTTTTCATAAGCTGGCGTCGCCGCCGCATTTCTACGATCTCGCTGCAAAATTCATCCCCTGGCTCGCTTCAGCCGGGGTCCTGCTGTGCGCCTGGGGCGTCTATGCCGGGCTGTTTCTCGCGCCGCCCGATTACCAGCAGGGCGATGCCTTCCGCATCATCTACGTGCACGTGCCGGCCGCCTACCTGTCGCTGATGGCCTATTCCATCATGGCCGTCGCGGCGGGTATCGGCCTGATCTGGCGCATGAAGCTCGCCCATGCCGTTGCCGCCGGCGCGGCGCCGCTGGGCGCCTGGTTCACCTTCCTCGCGCTGGCGACCGGCTCGATCTGGGGCCGGCCGATGTGGGGAACCTGGTGGGAGTGGGGCGATCCAAGGCTCACGTCCGAACTGATCCTGCTGTTCCTGTACCTGGGCTACATGGCGCTGCGCGCGGCGATCGACGACGGCGCGAAAGCCGACCGGGCAAGCGCCGTGCTGGCGCTGGTCGGTGCGGTCAACGTGCCGATCATCCACTTTTCGGTCGAATGGTGGAGTTCGCTGCACCAGGGACCGACGCTGATCCGCGAGGGCGGGCCGGCGATCGAGGCCAACATGCTCTACCCGCTGCTCGCGATGATTTTCGGCTTCACGTTCCTGTTCGGCGCGCTGCTCCTGATGCGCGTGCGCACCGAGGTGCTGTTCCGCGAGCGCCGTGCGAAATGGGTGCAGCGGCTTGCGGCCGAGGCGACGGGGACGGCTTGATGGAAATGCTGGCAATGGGAAAATACGGCGGTTACGTATGGAGTTCCTTCGCGCTCGCGCTGATAGTATTGGTCGCCTGCGTCGTACAGGCGCGGCGTCGTCACCGCGCCGTGATCCGCGAGATCGCGAAGCGCAGTAAATTGATGGAGTCTGTCGAGTGAAACCGAGGCAACAACGCATGCTGGCGGTCGGGCTGGCCGTCGCCGGCGTCCTCGTGGCGACCGCACTGACGCTGCGGGCCTTCCAGGACAACATGATGTTCTATGTCGAGATCTCCGACGCGGTCGCCGGCAACGTGCCGGAACAGCGCCAGTTCCGCGTCGGCGGGCTGGTCGTCGAGGACAGCGTCCGCCGCCGGCCCGGCGAGCTCGAGGTCGAATTCGACCTGACCGACATGGACAGCGTCATGACCGTCCGCTACGCCGGCATCCTGCCGGACCTGTTCCGCGAGGGGCAGGGCATCATCGCCCACGGCAGCCTCGACGATGACGGTCGGTTCGTCGCCGACGAGGTGCTGGCGAAGCACGACGAGAACTACATGCCGCCGGAGGTCGCCGACTCGCTCGCGAAGCACGCGGCCGCGAAAAAAGCGGCGCAGGACGCCGCCGGCGCGACGCAATGATCCCGGAGATCGGCCACTTCGCGCTGATCCTGGCATTGGCGCTCGCCGCCTGTCAGGCCGTCTACCCGCTGCTCGGCGCCTGGCGTGGCGACGCCGCGATGCTGGCCGTCGCACGGCCGGCGGCCGCCGGCCAGCTGCTGTTCGTCGCGATCGCCTTCGCCTGCCTGGCCGCCTCGTTCCTGCGCAGCGATTTCTCGGTCCTCTACGTCGCCAACAACTCGCAGCTCGCACTGCCGACGATCTACAAGTTCTCCGCGGTCTGGGGCGCCCACGAGGGCTCGCTGCTCCTGTGGGTGCTGATCCTCGCGGTCTGGACCGTCGCGGTCGCACGCTTCAGCCGCTCGCTGCCGGAGGCCTTCGCCGCCCGCGTCATCGGCGTGCTCGGGGTCCTGAGCGTCGGCTTCCTCCTGTTCACGCTCCTGACGTCGAATCCGTTCGAGCGTCTGCTGCCGGCACCGCCCGACGGTGGCGACCTGAACCCGCTGCTGCAGGACCCGGGTCTCGCGATCCATCCGCCGATCCTCTACATGGGCTACGTCGGCTTCTCGGTCGCCTTCGCATTCGCGATCGCCGCGATGCTGTCCGGCAACCTCGACCGCGCCTGGGCGCGCTGGACGAGGCCCTGGACGACCTGGGCCTGGCTGTTCCTGACCGTCGGCATCGCGCTGGGCAGCTGGTGGGCCTACTACGAACTCGGCTGGGGCGGCTGGTGGTTCTGGGACCCGGTCGAGAATGCCTCCTTCATGCCCTGGCTGGTCGGCACCGCGCTGATCCATTCCCTGGCCGTCACCGAGAAACGCGGGCTGTTCAAGAGCTGGACGCTGCTCCTCGCGATCGCCGCGTTCTCGCTGAGCCTCCTGGGCACCTTCCTGGTCCGCTCCGGCATCCTGGTGTCCGTGCACGCGTTCGCCACCGACCCCACGCGCGGCGTCTTCATCCTCGCGTTCCTCTGCGTCGTGATCGGCGGCGCGCTGCTGCTGTACGCCTGGCGCGCGCCGCGGCTGGACTCGGACGCCGGTTTCAGCGCGCTGTCGCGCGAGACCTTCCTGTTGCTCAACAACGTGCTGCTGATCGTTGCCGCCACGCTGATACTGCTCGGCACACTCGCGCCTCTGGTCGTCGAGGTGCTGGACGCCGGCAAGATCTCGGTCGGGGCACCGTGGTTCGAGATCGCGTTCGCGATTCCGATGCTGCCGCTGGTATTCCTGATCGGCATCGGCATGCACACCGCCTGGCGCCGCAGCACCTGGCCACCGCTCGCGAAACAGCTGCGGGTGCCGGCGGCCGTCGCGCTGCTCCTCGGTGTCGCGGTGACCGGCCTCGTCTATGGCCGCACCGGCCTGCTCGTTGCCGTCGGCGCGGCGGCCGGTTTCTGGCTGCTATTCTCCTCCGTTATCCAGCCGCTGCGTTCCTGGCGGCGGGAGCGGGGCGCGCCGGCCATCACGCGCAGCGCACTGGGCATGTCGGTCGCTCATTTCGGCGTCGGTATGTTCGTGCTCGGCGTGACCATCGTTTCGGCCTTCACGATCGAGAAAGACATGCGGCTCGCGCCGGGGCAGGACGTCGAAGTTGCCGGATACAGTTTCGCGCTGCGCGATCTGCGGGACGTGCAGGGCCCTAATTACCGCGCACTCGAGGGCGAGGTCGAAATTCGCCGCGACGGCGAATACGTGACGACGCTCAGGCCGCAGAAGCGCACCTATCTCGTGCAGCAGAACCCGATGACCGAGGCCGGCATCGACGCCGCCTGGTACCGCGACCTGTTCGTTGCGCTCGGCGACCCGCTGGGCAACGACGCCTGGAGCGTGCGCATCCAGTACAAACCGCTCATTCGCTTCATCTGGCTCGGCGCGTTCATCATGGCATTCGGCGGGCTCATCGCCGCGAGCGATCGGCGCTATCGCCAGCCGGTCGCCGCGACCGACCGGGCCGCCGGCCGGTCGCCGTCGCTCGCCGGGGCCGGGGACGCGGCCTGATGGCACGCTACATCCTGCCGATCGCGGTCTTCGCGCTGCTGGTGCCGGTCTTCCTGATCGGCCTCAACCGCGATCCTTCGGAGCTGCCGTCGCCGTTCCTCGGCAAACCGGCGCCGCAGTTCTCGCTGCCGTCGCTAACCGACCCGGCGGTGGCCGTCAGCAGCGACGATTACGCCGGCGACTATGCGCTGGTCAACGTCTGGGCCACCTGGTGCGTCGGCTGCCGCCAGGAACACGACTACCTGATGCAGCTCGCCGCGAACGATGTGATCCCGATCTACGGTCTCAACTGGCGCGACCGCCGCGAGGACGCGCTGGACTGGCTCAACCGGCTGGGCGACCCCTACATCGCGTCGGGCTACGACGGCGACGGCCGCGCCGGCATCGACTGGGGCGTCTACGGCGCGCCGGAGACCTTCCTGATATCGCCGCAGGGCACCGTGCTGCACAAGCACCTCGGCCCGTTGAGCGAGGACATCTGGCGGCGCGACTTCGAACCGCTGCTGGTGCCTTCGACCGCCTCGAGGGACGGCACCCCGTGAGGACACTCTTCGCGACCCTGCTGCTCTGCGGCGCCGGCGCCGCGCTGGCAATCGACACCGGCGCCGCCTTCGAGGATGCCGAGATGCAGGCGCGCTACGAGCGCCTCATCGAGGAAGTCCGTTGCCTCAAATGCCAGAACCAGAACCTGCGCGATTCCAATGCCTTCCTCGCCTCCGACCTGCGCCGCGAGATCCGGCGGTTGATGGGCGAAGGCAAGACCGACGCCGAGATCTTCGATTTCCTGGTCAGCCGTTACGGTGAGTTCGCGCTGTACCGGCCGCGCAAGAGCGGCAAGACCCTGGTGCTCTGGGTCGCGCCGCTCGTCCTGCTGCTCGGTGGCGGCCTGCTGGTGTTCAATATCGTGCGCAAGCGCGCGCGGCTGCCGCTCGACGAGGTCGACGCGTCGCAGGACGGGCGGGCGGGCTGACCATGCTCTGGATCGTCTTCGCCGTCATGCTGCTGGCCGGCGCGCTGTTCGTGTGCTGGCCGCTGTATCGGAAGGAGAGGCGGCTCACGCCGGGCATCGCGCTCGGCGCGGTCGGTGTGCTGGCCCTCTCCGGCGTGCTGTACACGCTGATCGGCACGCCCGACGCGCCGTCGGCAACCGCTGGCGGCGCCGTGCCTTCCGTCGAGGAGATGGTCGCCGGGCTCGACAAGCGTCTGCGCGAGAACCCCGACGACGTCGAGGGGTGGAAGATGCTCGGCCGCTCCTACCTGCAGCTCGGACGCTTCGACCGCGCCGTCGAGGCCTTCGAGCAGGCGCTGGAGCGCGAGGACGGGCGGAACCCGCAGACCCTCGCCGAGCTCGGCGAGGCCGTCGTGCTCGGCCAGGAAGGGCGCATCGACGGCCGCTCGAACGCGCTGTTCGAGGCCGCGCTGGCCGCCGCGCCGACGAATTCCACGGCCCTGTTCTACGGCGGCATCGCCGCCGTCCAGCGCGACGAGCGCGACCTTGCCGCGGATCGCTGGGAGGCGCTGCTGGCACTGTCGCCGCCGCCGGAGGTGCAGGAGATCCTGCGCCTGCGAATCGCGGAATGGCGCGGCGAGCCGCTTGCCGCGGCCGATCCTGCGGCCGATCCCGCGGCCGCTTCGGCAGGCGCGGGCAGCGTCACGGTCAACCTCACGCTGAGCGGCGCCGCGCGCGCGGCGCTCGAAGACTCGACAACCGTATTCGTCATCGCGCGCGACCCGGCCCGGCCGTCGCCGCCCATCGCGGCGACCCGGCGCAAGGTGTCAGAACTGCCGGCGTCGGTGGCCCTGAGTGACGCCGACGCGATGATTCCGGGTCGCCTGCTGTCGCAGTTCGACCGGCTCGAGATCGTCGCACGTGCGTCGCTGTCGGGAGAACCGATAGCCTCGGCCGGCGACTGGTTCGGCAGCGCCGAGGTCGACACGACCGCCGAGAACGGGGTCGACATCGAGATCGGCCGCCTGGTCGAATGACCATGCGCCCCCCGCGGAATCAGAAAGCGCCGGAGCCGCCTGCCATCGAGGCCGCGACGATGTGTTTCGCCTGCGGGCCGGACAACCCGATCGGCCTGCGCATCGCGTTTTCGCTGGACAGGAAGGGGCATTGCGTGGGCCGCTTCACGCCGGAGGCGAATCACGTCGGCTACGAGAACACCGTGCACGGCGGCATCATCTACGCGGCGCTCGACGACGTGATGGCCAACGTGCTGTACCTCAGTCAACGCAAGGCGCACACGGCTCGCTGCGAGATACGCTACCGGCGGCCGCTGGCCGTCACCGAAACGATCGAGCTTCGCGGCTGGATCGAAACCGAGCGCCGGCGGCTCGTCGAGCTCAGGGGCAGCGCCACGCGGGTCTCCGACGGCCGGCTCATCGCCGAATGCGAAGCGAGCTTCATGCTGGCTTGACGAGACGGCAGGCTGCGCCGCTGTGCTAGCATGGCCCGGTTTTTTTCGGCCGGACCCAACCGGTGGGAGCGGCTACTGCCGCGACTCCCCCTGACAACCACAGCACCGGAGAGGGATCGCGGCTGAAGCCGCTCCCACCGGGCCGACAACCGCGGATGCCATGTCCCTGCCAGAAAGCCTCGCCGGTAAATTGCGCCTGCCCGCCATCGGCGCACCGATGTTCATCGTCTCGGGACCCGAACTCGTCATCGCCCAGTGCAAAGCCGGCATCATCGGCAGTTTCCCGGCGCTGAATGCGAGGCCGCAGGAACGGCTGGAGGAATGGCTCGCGCGCATCAACGCCGAGCTCGACGAATTCACCGCGGCGAATCCGGGACGGCCCGCAGCGCCCTACGCCGTCAACCAGATCGTGCACCAGTCGAACGATCGCCTGCGCCATGACGTCGAGATGTGCGTGAAATACCGCGTGCCGATCGTCATCACGAGCCTCCGGCCCCCGGCGGACGTCATCGACGCGGTGCACAGCTACGGCGGCCTGGTCTATCACGACGTCATCAACGTGCGTCACGCGAAGAAGGCGATCGAACAGGGGGCGGACGGCATCATCACCGTCTGTGCCGGCGCCGGCGGCCACGCCGGCACGCTGAGCCCTTTCGCGCTGGTGAAGGAAGTCCGCGAATTCTTCGACGGCACGATCATCCTGTCCGGCAGCATGAGCCGCGGCAACGACATCCTCGCCGCGCAGGCGATCGGCGCCGACCTGGCCTACCTCGGCACGCGCTTCATCGCGAGCCGTGAGGCGAATGCGCCACCGGCTTACAAGGAGATGATCGTCGGCAGCAAGGCGCGGGACATCGTCTACACGTCGCTGTTCACCGGCGTGCACGGCAGCTATCTCAGGGGCAGCATCGTCAATGCCGGGCTCGATCCCGACAACCTGCCCGAGGGCGACAAGCACAAGATGAACTTCGGCAGCGGCGGCAATACCAAGGCCAAGGCCTGGCGGGACATCTGGGGGGCCGGCCAGGGTGTCGGTTCGATCGACGACATTCCGTCCGTCGCCGAACTGGTCGACCGCCTCGAACTGGAGTACCGGGCCGCCGCCGGGCGCATCTGCGGCCCGTCCGCGGCATGAACCTCGCGGCCCTGCTGTTCGTCGGCGTCGGCGGGGCGCTCGGCGCGATGGCGCGCTACGCGCTAACGGTGCTGCTGGTCGGCAAGGGCCCGCCGCTGCCGCCGCTCGGCACGCTCGTCTCCAACCTCGCCGGCTGTTTCATCATGGGTCTCGTGTTGCAGTGGCTGAGCGAGGCGGACTGGCTCGGCGGCACCGCGGTCGCCAACGAACACTATCGCCTGCTGTTCGCCGTGGGCTTCTGCGGCAGTTTCACGACGCTGTCGGCGCTCGTCTACGAGATGAGCAGCATGGTCGGCGGCAGCCAGGCGATGCAGGCGGCAGGTTACCTGCTGCTGTCGGTCGCCGGCGGTTTCCTGTGTTTCTACGCCGGCATCGGCGCTGCCCGCATCCTGCTCCCCGCCGACTGAACGGCCCGGCCAGCCCCGGCCGATCGCCAGGCCCCTCAGCCCCTCCGGCCCGTCGAGGACCGCCGCCGGTTGCGCCAGGAGAGAGCGATCCAGGTGCCGAGAACCGCGCATGTCCAGGCGATGACGAGATCGAGCAGCAGCCCGGTCACGAGCAGGTCGTCGCGCCCCGCGATGCCGCCGCTGACGTGGAACGGGAACGGGAAGCCGATGCCGATCAGCCGATCGCAACACTCCGCGTCGCCCAGCCGGTGCCTGAGCCAGCTCCACAGGTTGGCCGCTGCGAACAGGGCAAGGATCGCCCAGTAGCTGCGCGTCGCGTGCAGGCTGGCGAAACTGAATTTCATCGCTCGCCGCTCTCTCTGCCGCCGGGTACGGCGGTTTGACCGTCCGGGCGGCCGAGCTTACGCTAATTCGCATTCCGCCTGTGCGACTGCCTGCAGGACCCTACCGCCGCCCGAGCGCGACCATGGCTCCCGAACCCGACTCGTCGCCGACAACCAACGCAGGCCCGAAGCCTTCGAACGCAGCCGGCGGGGCGGCCGTCGCGTTCATCGGCGACCGGTGCGATGGCGGCGATCGACGCGACGCGAGCGGCGCCGACGGGCCGGCGTGGCGCGCTCCCTGCCGCATTCCCGGCGACGCCGGCGGTACGGGGTCGCAGGCGCGACGACATGCGCCGTAGCCGCTTCTCCGCAGCCGAGGCGCGGCGTATCGCGCTCGCGGCGCAGGGCTTCGATCGCGCGCGCCCGGACGCGGTCGTCAACTCGGGCCACATCCGCCGCGTGATCGACAGACTCGGCCTGCTGCAGCTCGACTTCGTCAACGTCCTGGTCCCGGCGCACTACCTGGTGCCGTTCTCGCGCCTCGGCCCGTACGCGACGGATGCCTTCAGGCGCGCCGTCTACGATCGCGAGCACTTCGTCGAACACTGGGCCCACGAAGCCAGCATCGTGCCGATGTCGAGCTGGCCGCTACTCGGCTACCGCCGCCGCGGATACCGGCAGACGCCGCACAGCCCGCTGTTCCGCCTGCGGAACCACCGCCGCTACCTCGACGACGTCCTCGACATCGTCCGGCAGCACGGCGCGATCACGTCCGCGGACCTGCCGCCGGCGCCGGGCCCCGCGCGCCGGCCGGGTGACTGGCACCGTTCCGTGCCGCGCTGGGCGCTGGAATACCACTTCGGCGAGGGCACGCTTTCCGTCGCCGAGCGGTTGCCGAATTTCCAGCGCGTTTACGATCTCGCCGAGCGGCTGATCCCGGACCAGCACCGCGGGCAGCACGTCGCCGAGGAGGAGGGCCGGCGTGCGCTGCTGTCGCAGGCCGCCGCGGCGCTCGGCGTCGCCACGCGCCGCGATCTCGCCGATTACTTCCGCATGCCGATGCAGGCGGCCGCGCCGCGGCTCGACGAACTGGCCGAGGAAGGGGTTATCCGGGAGGTCGCCGTGGACGGCTGGCGGGAACCGGCCTGGCTGCACCGCGACGCGCGCCTGCCGCGGCGGGTCGACGCCTGCGCGCTGCTGTCGCCGTTCGATCCGCTGGTCTGGTTCCGGCCGCGCAGCGAGCGCCTTTTCGAATTCCACTACCGCATCGAGATCTATGTCCCGGAGGCTCAGCGGCGCTGGGGCTACTACGTGCTGCCCTTCCTGCTCGGCGACACGCTCGTCGCGCGCGTCGACCTGAAAGCCGAGCGCAAGGAGGGACGCCTGCTCGTGCGCGCCGCGCACGCGGAGCCCGGACAGGACACGACGCGGGTCGCCGGGCGACTCGCAGCCGAGCTCCGGCAGCTCGCCGGCTGGCTGGGTCTCGACGCGATCACGGTCGCTCGACGC
>JBFJUJ010000076.1:0-11360 GCA_041624755.1 Woeseia sp.
ACGACGTACAATAACTTCTACGAGTTCGGCACCGGCAAGTCGGATCCCTATCGCAACGCCCAGGACTTCGCACCGCGGCCGTGGACGATCGAGGTCGCCGGGCATGCGGAGCGCACCGGCGTCTTCCAGCTCGAGGATTTCGTCAAGCCGTATGCGCTCGAGGAGCGCATCTACCGCATGCGCTGCGTCGAGGCCTGGTCGATGGTGATCCCCTGGGTCGGAATCCCGCTCGCCGACATCATCCGCAGCTTCGAACCGACGTCGAGCGCGAAGTTCGTCCGCTTCGAGACCCTCCACGATCCGAAACAGATGCCCGGCCAGCGTTCCCGGGTGCTCGACTGGCCGTATCGCGAGGGACTGACGATGGCCGAGGCCATGCACCCGCTGACGATCTTCGCCGTGGGCGTCTTCGGCGAGGTGCTGCCCAACCAGAACGGCGCGCCGCTGCGCCTCGTGGTGCCGTGGAAGTACGGCTTCAAGGGCATCAAGAGCATCGTCAAGATGGAGTTCGTCGACAGGATGCCGCGCACGAGCTGGGCGATGGCCGCGCCGCGCGAATACGGCTTCTACGCGAACGTCAATCCGAATGTCGATCACCCCCGCTGGAGCCAGGCGCGCGAGCGCCGCATCGGCGCGGGCCTGTTCGCCAGCAAGCAGGAAACGCTGATGTTCAACGGCTACGCGGAACAGGTTGCCGGCCTGTACGACGGGCTCGACCTCCGGCGCAACTTCTGAGGGGCCGGGAACGGTGGACACCAACCGACAGGTCCGCTTCGTCTGGAAGCCGCTGGTCTTCGCAGCCTGTCTGCTGCCGGCTCTCCTCGCCGTCGGCGACACCTTCGGCGTAACCGACAGCCTGGGCGCGAACCCGGTCGAGGCGCTGCAGGACCACTTCGGCAACTGGGGCCTGCGCTTTACGCTCATTGCCCTCGCCGTGACGCCGCTCAGGCAGCTGACCGGCCGGAACGCCATTGCGCGTTTCCGACGCATGCTCGGCCTGTTCGCTTTCTTTTACGTGCTCATGCATTTCGTGGTCTGGCTGGTGCTCGACCAGTCGCTGCTGTGGACCGCCATCACCGAGGACATCGTCGAGAGGCCGTTCATCACGATCGGCTTCCTGGCGCTGCTGTTGCTGACGGCGATGGCCGCCACCTCGACGGCCGGGATGCGGCGCAGGCTCGGCCGACGCTGGCAGCAGCTGCACTACAGCGTCTACGCGGTCGGCATCCTGGGCGTCTGGCACTACTGGTGGCAGGTCAAGCAGGACATCCGGGAGCCGCTGGTCTATGCGCTGATCCTCGCCGCGCTGCTCAGCTTCCGTGCCTGGCGCCGCTGGCGGAAGTCCACGCGCAGGAACACGGGTGTCGTCGCCGGCGCTGCCGTCGGCAGCCGCTAGGCAGCCGAAGTTCCCCGGCCGCAGCCGCCGCAGGCGGCATGGCGTCGCCCGGGCGGGCGCGAGGAACCCGGAGACCATCGCGCGCGTCTAACGGCAGGTTGCGGCATCCCGCAGCGGGAGCCGGCGGAGGTTGCAGACATGACGACCGTGAACACTCGCAGGAAGAGTCCCATGAAGCATCGGGTTGTGGCGCTGGCGCCGCTGGCGATCGTGCTGGCCGGCTGCGCCGCTTCGGCCGGCGGTACGGCCGAGCGACGGGTCGAGCGCTGCATAGAACCGCTGACGCTGGTCTGCTACGGCAGGACCGCGACCAGGGCCGGCGATCGCAGCCGCCTCGAACAGGTCGATTTCTGCCGCTGCGAACGCGTCACGGACATTCACTGAGCCCGCTGTCGGACGACGGCGCGCGGATCGTGTCGCGCACGCGAAATCTGCATCTGCCGTCAAAAGCACCGATTCTGACGCCTGTCAGT
The DNA here is from genome assembly GCA_041624755.1 of Woeseia sp. Taxonomy (GTDB): domain Bacteria; phylum Pseudomonadota; class Gammaproteobacteria; order Steroidobacterales; family Woeseiaceae; genus Woeseia. Next base: position 1,870 of record JBFJUJ010000076.1, read on the forward strand.
CCCTTGGAATCGCTACAAGTCGTTACGCAGCGGAACCGCGCCGCCGTTCCCTGCGGGTCCCTCGCTCTGGTAGCCTAGCCGGACTTTGGCGGGCCTGACGCAGTCGGGCCCGCGCCGCGTCCATCGCCGACCCGGCCCCTGCCTGCCACTCGAGGAAACGATCGGTGCTGAAGAGACTGCTGCTGGTCATCGCGTTCCTCGCCCTGCTGTTCGGCTCGGTCTTCGGCTGGAAGTACTGGCAGGCACGGCAACAGGACGCCAGCCGCGCCGATCCGCCTGCTGCCGTAGTCGCGACCAGCGTACTGCGGCGCGACTCCTGGCAGCCAGCCCTGCGTTCGGTCGGCTCGATCATACCGACGCGCGGGGTCCTCGTGCCCGCCGAAGTCGCCGGCGTCGTCCGCCACATCCACTTCGACTCCGGCCAGCACGTCGGCGCCGGTGAACTGTTGATCGAGCTCGACGCCGATGTCGACATTGCCGAGCTGGCTGCGCTCGACGCGGAACTGCGCCTCGCCGAGATCACGCGGGAGCGCATCGCGCGGGTCGTCAGAGACAACCTCGGCTCGCGCTCCGACCTCGACGAGGCCGATGCGACGCTGGACAGCGCACGCGCACGTCTCGCGGCGAAAGAGGCGACGATCCGCAAGAAGAGCATCCGGACGCCCTTCGCCGGCGAACTGGGCATCCGGCGGATCAACCCGGGCCAGTACCTGGGGCCGGGCGACGAGATCGTGCCGCTCGTCGCCCTCGATCCGATCTTTGCCGAATACACGCTGCCGGAGCGCTACGTCGCGGCAATCTCGTTGGGGCAGCCGGTCGAGGTGACGGTGCAGGCATACCCGGGGCGCCGCTTCCTGGGCCGCATCCATGCCATCAGTCCGGGCATCGAGGAGGCAACGCGCAGCGTGCGCGTTCGCGCGCTCCTCGACAACCCGGAGCGCCTGCTGCGGCCGGGTATGTTCGCCGACGTCGACACGCTGCTGCCGCAGCGCGACGACGTGCTGACGCTGCCGGAGCGCGCCGTGACCTACAACCCTTACGGCGACTCGGTGTTCGTCATCGAAGAGGCAAACGGCCAGCGTACGGTCCGCCTCGTGCAGATCGTCACCGGTGAGGTGCGCGATGGCCGCGTCGAGGTCCTGAGCGGGCTCGAGAGCGGCATGGAGGTCGTCAGCGACGGCCACAACAAGCTGCGCAACGGCCAGCCGGTGACGATCGACAACGCCCAGAATCCGGACCAGCCGGAAGCCGACAGGCAGGTCGCGGACGGCGCCGAACCGCAAACATGAAGTTCACCGACATCTTCATCCACAGGCCGGTCCTGGCCAGTGTCGTCAGCCTGCTGATCCTCGTCATCGGGCTGCGCTCTTTCGCCGCGCTGGAACTGCGCGAATACCCGGAAACCAGTAACACCGTGGTCACCGTCACCACCGTGTATCCCGGCGCCAGCAGCGAGCTCGTCCAGGGCTTCATTACGACGCCGCTGCAGCAGGCGATCGCGGAGGCCAGCGGCATCGATTTCCTGATCGGCCGCAGCTCGCAGGGCCGCTCGGTCATCGAGGCCCACATGGAGCTCAACTACGACCCGAACGCGGCCGTCGCAGAGATCCAGGCGAAAGTAGCGAGCCAGCGCAGCGTTCTGCCCGCGGAGTCCGAGGACCCGGTGATCGACTCGACCACGGGCGACCAGACCGCGCTGATGTACATCGTGTTCACGAGCACGGAGATGTCGTCGTCGGAGATCAGCGATTACCTGCTGCGCGTCGTGCAGCCGAAGCTGCAGGCCGTGCCCGGCGTCGCCAAGGCGCAGATGTTCGGCGCCCGCACCTTCGCGATGCGCGTCTGGCTGGACCCGGCGCGCATGGCGGCGATGTCCGTCTCCGCCACCCAGGTCGGCGAGGTCCTGCAGGCGAACAACTTCCTGGCCGCCGTCGGCCAGGCGAGGGGCAGCTTCGTCGCGACGGACCTGTCGGCCACCACCGACGCCAGTACGGAAGAGGACTTCCGGCGCCTGATCGTGCGCCGGGACGGCGAGACGCTGGTCAGGCTCGAGGACATCGCGCGCATCGAACTCGGCTCCGAGACCTACGATTCCGTCAGCTGGTTCAACGGCACGCCGGGCACCGTGATCGGCGTCGAGCCGGCGCCGGGCGCCAACCCGCTGACGGTCGCCGGCCGCGTCCGCAACGCGATGGAGGAGGTCAAGGCGCAGCTTCCGGCCGTGCTGACGGCCAACGTCGCCTACGATGCCAGCGAATACATCCAGGATTCGATCAACGAAGTCTTCAAGACGCTGATCGAGGCGCTGCTGATCGTCCTGATCGTCATCTACCTGTCGCTGGGCTCCCTGCGCGCGGCGATCGTACCGGCGCTGGCGGTGCCGCTGTCGCTCGTGGGCGGCGTGTTCCTGATGCTGCTGATGGGCTTCTCGATCAACCTGCTGACGCTGCTGGCGATGGTGCTCGCGATCGGCCTGGTGGTCGACGACGCGATCATCGTCGTCGAAAACGTGCACCGGCACATCGAGATGGGCGCCTCGCGTTTCGACGCCGCCATCACGGGGGCCCGCGAGATCGGCCTGCCGATCATCGCCATGACCACGACGCTGGTCGCCGTGTACGCGCCAATCGGCTTCATGGGCGGCCTGGTGGGCACCCTGTTTACCGAGTTTGCCTTCGCGCTCGCCGGCGCCGTGCTGGTGTCGGGCGTCGTGGCGCTGACGCTGTCGCCGATGCTGTCGGCCAAGGTCTTGAGCCGCCACGGCGAACCCGGGCGCTTCGAAGCCGCGGTCGAGCGTTTCTTCGAGCGGCTGGCCGCCGCCTACCGGGCGCGGCTGCACGCCACGCTCGACTACGTGCCCGTGACGCTGACCTTCGCCGGCGCGGTGCTGGTCAGCATCTATTTCATGTTCGTCACGACGCCCAGCGAGCTCGCGCCGGTCGAGGACCAGAGCATCCTGTTCATGTCGGGCCGCATGCCGCAGACCGCGACGATCGAGTACAACGAGTTCTACACCCGCCGCCTGATCGAGAAGATGCATACCCTGCCGGAGGAGCACACGAGCTTCCTGTTCCTCGGGCGGGGCGGCTCGCCGAACGGCATGTTCGGCGGTTTCAAGATGCGGCCGCCGTCGGAGCGGGAGCGATTCATCCTCGAGGTATTGCCCGACCTGCAGCAGGCCGTCGGCGAGGTGGCCGGGATGCAGGTCGGCGTGTTCCCGCGCCCCAGCCTGCCGGGCAATCGAGGCGGACTGTCCGTGCAGTTCGTGATCCTTTCTCCGGGCAGCTTCGAAGAACTCGACGCGGCCGCCGACGAACTGATCGGCGCCGGCATCGAAAGCGGCCTGTTCGCCTTCCTGCAGAAGAGCATCGACTACTCGAGGCCGCGTACGACGCTGGTCGTCGACCGGGACCGCGCCGGCGATCTCGGCATCACGATGCGCGAGGTCGCGCGCACGCTGTCAGTGATGCTGGGCGAAGGTTACGTCAATCGTTTCAATCTCGAGGGCCGAAGCTACAAGGTCATCCCGCAGCTCGAGCGGGAGGCGCGCCTGAATATCGGCATGATGGCCGATTACTACCTGCCCACGGCGTCCGGCCTGCAGGTCCCGCTCTCGTCCATCGTCAGCTTCGAGGACACGGTAGAGCCCAGCGAACGCACACAGTTCCAGCAGCTCAACGCGGTAACCGTCCAGGGCAGCACCGGGCCGGGTGTCTCGCTCGGCGAAGCGCTGGGCTTCCTCAGGGAGACGACGGCAGAACGCCTGCCGCAGGGGTTGGGCATTGACTACCAGGGCGAATCGCGGCAGTACACCGAGCAGGGCAGCGCGCTGATCGTCACCTTCTTCCTGGCGATCGTCGTCATCTACCTCGTGCTCGCGGCCCAGTTCGAGAGCTGGCGCGATCCGCTGATCATCCTCGTGTCGGTGCCGATGTCGATCGCCGGGGCGCTGATCTTCATGACCCTCGGGCTCGCGAGCGTCAATATCTATACCCAGGTGGGGCTGATCACGCTGATCGGCCTGATCTCCAAGAACGGCATCCTGATCGTCGAGTTCGCCAACCAGCTGCGGGAACGCGAAGGTCTCGATCGCCGCGAAGCCGTCGAGAAAGCCGCGTCGATCCGCCTGCGGCCGGTGCTGATGACGACGGTGGCGATGATCATGGCGATGATCCCGCTGCTGCTGGCGACCGGGCCCGGCGCCGTCAGCCGCTTCCACATCGGCCTCGTGATCGCGACCGGGCTCGGCGTAGGCACGCTGTTCACGCTGTTCGTCGTGCCCGCGGTGTACCTCGCGCTGTCGTCGCGGCAGGCCCGGCGCGTGGCCGGCGAGCCGCAGCCGGCGCCCGGCTGAGACGCGTGCCCCCCGTCATCGCCACGCCATATTCAAATCTCGTTTCAAGGACAGTAGCGGCGGACGACGTCCAGGACGCGATGTAGTCCGGCCGGCCGGGCGGCCGCGGCGTCGATCAGCGAACCGTCGCCGCGCGCCGGCGGCGGGGTTCACGGTCCGTGACGGGAAACCGGACATATGCCGGCTGCATCTCGACCTCGTGAACCTGTATGCGGTTCACCAGCCATTCCACCCATTCGGCGAAGCGCTGGTTACCTGTCTCGAGACGCGTGTCCTGGACGTGGTATTCGAGCTTGCGCCACAGCGTCAGCAGCAGACCGCCGGTCAGTTCCTGCACGATCCGGAACGACGCGATGCGCTTCTTGACGAGTAGGCCCATCGTCTCGTAGGTCATCAGTACGACCAGCGCAGCTTCCCGGTAGCGCGGGTCCATCGCCTGGAAGTCCTTCAGCCGCTGCCCGTCCGGCATCGACATCAGCAACACGACGGCCCGCGCGAGCTCCGGCTGAATGAATGACCGGCAGAGGTCGGCCGCGACGCTGAAGCGGCGGCGGCGGCGGTACTCGGTGAGCTGGATGACGCCGAAAATGGCGCCGGATACCAGCGTGAATGCGCCGATGATCTCGGCAATGGACGCATAGGTGGCAAGATCGTACATGGCAGTCGCCGCTCACGGGAGAGCCCGGTCCGGCACCTGCAGCTACAAAGATCCAGAGTACTCGACGAGGCCGTCACCGTGAGGCGGTGACCGATCGGGGTGCCGGCCCGTTCAGGCCGGACGGCGCATATTATAGCCGATTCCGGGATAACGAATCGGAGCATCGTTGCGCCCGGCCTCGCCCCCGTGTGCCGGGGCCGGACCGAACGGCGGGTCCCGTTGTCCCGGCCGCTGGCTGCCGGACCAGGCCGGCCGCGGCCCCGGCGCGCCTATAAAAAAAGCCCCGCGTGTGCGGGGCTTTCTGGTCTTGCAGGTCGAATGACCGGCTGACTTACATCATGCCGCCCATTCCCCCCATGCCGCCCATGTCGGGCATTGCCGGGGCTTCCTCGTCCTTCGGTGCCTCGGCGACCATCGCTTCGGTCGTCAGCAGCAGGCCGGCGACCGAGGCCGCGTTCTGCAGCGCGAAACGGGTGACCTTCGTCGGGTCGAGAATACCCAGCTCGATCATGTCGCCGTACTCGCCCGTCGACGCATCGTAACCAAAGTTGCCCTTGCCCTTGGCAACGGCGTTCAGCACGACGCTGGCATCGCCGCCGGCATTCTTGACGATCTGCCGCAGCGGCTCCTCGACGGCCCGACGCAGGATGTTGATGCCCACGGTCTGGTCGTCGTTGTCGCCCTTCAGGTCCTTGAGTTTGTTTACGGCGCGAATAAACGCAACGCCACCGCCGGCAACCACGCCTTCCTCGACGGCGGCACGGGTGGCGTGCAGCGCGTCCTCGACGCGGGCCTTCTTTTCCTTCATCTCGACCTCGGTGGCAGCACCGACCTTGATCACGGCAACGCCGCCGGAGAGCTTGGCCACGCGCTCCTGCAGCTTCTCCTTGTCGTAGTCCGAGCTGGATTCCTCGATCTCGGCATTGATCTGCTCGACGCGGCCCTTGATGTCGGAGGCCTTGCCCGCGCCGTCGATGATCGTCGTGTTCTCCTTGGTGATCTGGATCTTCTTGGCTTCACCGAGATCGTCCAGCGTGGCCTTCTCGAGCGACAGGCCCACCTCTTCGGAGATGACCTGGCCGCCGGTCAGGATCGCGATGTCCTGGAGCATGGCCTTGCGGCGATCGCCGAAGCCCGGCGCCTTGACCGCTGCGACCTTGACGATGCCGCGAATGTTGTTGACGACCAGCGTCGCGAGGGCTTCGCCCTCGACGTCTTCCGCGACGATCATCAGCGGCCGGCCTGCCTTGGCGACGCCTTCGAGTACCGGCAGCAGGTCGCGGATGTTCGAGATCTTCTTGTCGTACAGCAGGATCAGCGGGTTCTCGAGCTCAGCGCTCTGGCTCTGCTGATTGTTGATGAAGTACGGCGACAGGTAGCCGCGATCGAACTGCATACCCTCGACGACTTCCAGCTCGTTCGCGAGGCCCTGGCCTTCCTCGACCGTGATCACGCCTTCCTTGCCGACCTTTTTCATTGCCTCGGAGATGATCTCGCCGATCTCGGTATCCGAGTTCGCGGAGATGCTGCCGACCTGGGCGATGGCCTTGTCGTCGTTGCAGGGCTTCGACATCTTGCGCAGCTCTTCGACGATGGCGATGGTGGCCTTGTCGATGCCGCGCTTCAGGTCCATCGGGTTCATGCCCGCGGCGACCGACTTCAGGCCCTCGCGGATCACGGCCTGGGCCAGTACCGTGGCGGTCGTGGTGCCGTCACCGGCGACGTCCGACGTCTGGGAAGCGACTTCCTTTACCATCTGCGCGCCCATGTTCTCGAACTTGTTGTCGAGCTCGATTTCCTTGGCGACGGAGACGCCGTCCTTGGTGACGGTCGGGGCGCCGAAACTCTTGTCGAGCACGACGTTGCGGCCCTTCGGGCCGAGCGTGACTTTCACCGCATTCGCCAGGATGTTGACACCTGCGAACATCTTCTGGCGAGCGTCGTCACTGAAACGGACTTCTTTAGCAGCCATTTAGATTTTCCTCTTTATTTCTCTGGTAGCGCGCCGGCTCAGGACGCGCCGTGATCTGTCGATGTGGTAAGACGATCGATCCTGGTGGTGTGCGAGGCCCTTCAGCCCTCGATGACCGCCATGATGTCGTCTTCCTTCATGACCAGCAGCTCCTCGCCGTCGACCTTGACCTCGGTGCCGCTGTACTTGCCGAACAGCACCTTGTCGCCGGCCTTGATATCGAGGGCCCGGATCTCGCCGTTCTCGAGGATCTTGCCGTTACCCACAGCGATGACTTCACCCTTGATCGGCTTCTCGGCCGCCGCATCGGGGATAACGATGCCACCCGGCGACGTGCGCTCCTCTTCCATGCGCTTTACGATGACTCGATCATGAAGCGGACGAATCTTCATCGATTGGTTCTCCTGTAAACTGTTGATTTCTTGCCGATTTAATCGGTTTCCGCGGCCGCGTTGTTAGCACTCGGCGCGAAGGAGTGCCAATGATAGGGCCGCGCCGCCAAATTTCAAGGCCCCGGGTCGGCGGCCGGCCCGGCCGGAAGTCCCCCGGAACCCGCAAAAGCGCGAGTCCGTTCCATGACAGCGCCGCCCACGGCGGGTATGCTCCACGTCCCTGCGCTGCCGGCCCGGGGCCCGAGCCGCTGTAACTTTTGCGGTGGCATCGCGGTCTACTGGAAGGATGGCGGCCCGCCTGCCCGCCGCCGTGCCACAATATTATCGACCCACGGATTCCGACTCCGCATGAAGACGACGCCGATTCAGAGCCTCATCATCCTCCTCGCGTGGCTGACCGCCGTGCCGGCTGCGGCCCAGGACGAGGAGATCCTGCGTCCCGAGGAAGCCTTCCGCTACGTGGTTGCGGACACCGGTGGCGCGCTGGAGATCGACTGGGCGATCGAGGACGGCTATTACCTGTACCGCCGCAAGCTGTCCTTCGAGTCACCGACGCCGGGCATCCGCCTCGCCGAGGTCGAATTGCCCGAGGGGCGCCATCACGAGGACGAGTTCTTCGGCGTGCAGCAGGTCTACCGCGAGCGCTTTTTCGTCACGATCCCCTACGAAGTGACGGGTCCCCGACCCGCCGCGCTCGAACTCGTGACGCGCTCGCAGGGCTGCGCGGACCTCGGGATCTGCTACCCGCCGCAGACCTGGTCCACGACGGTCGAGCTCGCGGCCGGCGTCGACGAGCGGCCGGCGACGCTGGCCTCGCCGTTCGCCGTCAGCGGACTCGGCGATTTCCTGCCGGTGGACGAGGCCTTCCGGCCACAGCTCCTGGCCGTCGACGGCAACACCGTGGAGGTGTCCTGGCAGGTGACGCCGGGCTATTACCTCTACAAGGACAAGATCGGCGTGCGCGCGGACTCGGACCGGGTCCAGCTCGGCCGACTGGACCTGCCGGCCGGCAAGCTCAAGTTCGACGAGTATTTCGGTGAGACCGAGGTCTATCTCGAGGACGTGTTTGCCAGCCTGCCGCTGGCGCGCGCCACGCCCGAACCGCTGCCGCTGACGCTCGAGCTCCGCTACCAGGGCTGTGCGGAAGACGGCATCTGTTACCCGCCGGTGACTCGCACGCTGACCGTCGAGCTGCCGCAGGCGACCTCGACGGCCGCGCTGGCCGCCGCGGGCGGCCCGCCCGCCGGGCAGCCGGTGGTGTCGGAGCAGGCCCGCCTGGCGGCGCTGATCGGCTCGGCCAGCATGCTCGCCGTAATCGCGACGTTCTTCGGTGCCGGCCTGCTGCTGGCCTTCACGCCCTGCGTCCTGCCGATGATCCCGATCCTGTCCGGCATCATCGCCGGCGAAGGTGACGACGTCAGCCCGGCGCGCGGCTTCTCGCTCGCGTTCAGCTACGTCATGGGGATGGCGCTGGTCTACACGGCCGCCGGCATCGCCGCGGCGGCCATCGGCGTACAGCTACAGGCGGTATTCAACGCCCCGTGGGTGCTGACGCTGTTCGCAGCGCTGTTCGTCGTGCTGGCGCTCGGCATGTTCGGCCTCTACGACCTGCAGATGCCGTCGTCGCCGCAGAGCCGGCTGGCCGCCGTCAGCGGTCGGCAGAAGAGCGGCACGGTGATCGGCGCCTTCGTCATGGGCGCACTGTCGTCGCTGATCGTGACGGCCTGCGTCGCGCCGCCGCTGGTCGCAACGCTGACGGTCATCGGCCAGGCAGGCGACGTCCTGCGCGGCGGCAGCGCGCTGTTCGCGCTCAGTCTCGGCATGGGCGCGCCGCTGCTCGTCGTCGGCGCCTCGGCGGGCAAGCTGTTGCCGAAAGCGGGACCCTGGATGGTGGCCGTGAAAAATGCCTTCGGTTTCATGATGCTGGGGCTCGCGGTCTGGATGCTCGCGCGGATCCTGCCCGGCCCGGTCACGCTCGCGCTGTGGGGCGTGCTGGTGTTCATGGCCGGCGTCTGGCTGGGCGGCCTGACGACGCTGTCGCAGGACGCCAGCGGCACGCAGAAGCTCGCCAAGGGCAGCGGCCTGCTGGCGTTAATCTACGGCGCAGCGCTGTTC
>JBFJUJ010000077.1:0-11218 GCA_041624755.1 Woeseia sp.
AGAGCGCCAGCACGCGCGGCCTCCACATCGTCGGCGACCTGGCGGTGCTGAATCTCGGCGAGTGGCTGGACGGCGCCGCGGGCAGGGCGCCCGGCGCCGTCGAGGGCGAGCGCCGCGGCGGCATCGCGGCCCGCCTTCGTTCCCTGGACCTCAACGTCCAGGATCTCTACGTACTCGGCCAGCACTTCACGGAGCATCGCGTGCTGGCGGACCGCAGCGGCACCGACTGGCTGGTTCAGGTAGCCGGCGACCAGGCGCGCGGCAGGCTCGCGATCCCCTACGATCTCGCCGGGGAGCGAGCGGTGACACTGGACATGCAGACGCTGATCCTGCCGGGTGGCGATGACGACGATGCGCCCGCGGCGGGCGGCGCGCCGGCCGGCGGCGTCGACCCGCGGACGCTGCCGCCCGTTTCGCTGCGCGCAGAGGAGTTCGCGCTGGGCCAGCGCTTCCTCGGTGCGGTCACGGCGGAATTCCGGCGCACGCAGGACGGCCTGGTGGGCGAGAACATACGCAGCGAGGACGAGACCTTCGCGATCGAGGCCGCAGCGGGCTGGGTCGTCGACACCGGCGAGCCGACCGGCCAGCGCACCTGGGCCAACGCCACACTGACGAGCAGGGACGTCGAGGCGACGATGCAGCGCCTGAACTACAGTCCGGGGATCGTCGGCGAGGACATGGAGATCGCCTTCGACGTGAGCTGGTCCGGCGGGCCGCGAGAGGACTTCCTGGCGAGTCTCGACGGCGACGTCGTCGTGCGTTTCGGCAGCGGCCAGCTCGACGAAGTCGATCCGGGCGCCGGCCGCATGTTCGGGCTGCTGAGCGTGGTTGCGCTGCCGCGGCGCCTGTCGCTCGATTTTCGCGACGTCCTCGACAAGGGCTTCGGCTTCGACGAGATCACCGGCACGTTCCGGCTCGAGGACGGCAGTGCCTATACCTGCGACCTGTCGCTGAAAGGCCCGGCCGCCGATATCGGCATCGTCGGTCGCGCCCGGCTCGTCGAACAGGACTACACGCAATCCGCCATCGTCAGTGCAAATGTGGGCAACACCCTGCCGGTGGTCGGGGCCGTGGTCGCGGGACCGCAGGTGGCCGCCGCGCTGCTGATTTTCTCGCAGATCTTCAAGAAGCCGCTGCAGGAGATGGGCCAGGTCTACTACGCGATCGAGGGCAGCTGGGACGAACCTGCCGTGAACTCGGCCAATGCCGCGCGCTTCGCCGAAGTGAGCCGGCTCGCCGGCTGCCTGGACGCCGATGGCTGACGTCTCGCAGGAGCGCGCGCCGCCCGGCACCTGCCGGGTTGCCGCCGTGCAGCTGAACAGCGGCGACCGCGTCGACGCCAACCTGGACCGCATCGAGTCGCTTCTCGGTGAGGCGAAGGCGCGCGGCTGCCGTGTCGCCATGCTGCCGGAGAACTGTGCTTTCGTCGCCATGCGCGACGAGGATCGGCTCGCGGTCGCGGAGCCCTGCGGCAGCGGTCCGATACAGGCCCGGCTGGCGGACATCGCGCGCCGTCTCGAACTGCAGATCGTCGCCGGCAGCCTGCCCCTGACGAGCGACGATCCCGGCCGGGCCAGCGGTGCGACCGTCGTGTTCGGCCGCGACGGGCGCATCGAGGCGGTGTACCGCAAGCTGCACCTGTTCGACGTCGATATCCCGGAGCGCGACGAGAGCTACCGCGAATCGGCGTTTCACGCCCCCGGCACCGAGGTGGTCACCGCAGACAGCGAGGCCGGCGTGCTCGGCCTGACAATTTGTTACGATCTGCGCTTTCCGGAACTGTACCGGCGGCTGGCGCAGGACGGCGCCACGGTGTTCAGCATCCCGGCGGCATTCACGGACGCGACCGGGAAGGCTCACTGGGAGCCTTTGCTCAGGGCGCGTGCAATCGAGAATCTCGCCTGGGTGGTCGCCGCTGCGCAGCACGGGCGGCATCCCAACGGGCGCCGCACCTGGGGGCATACGATGATCGTCGATCCCTGGGGCCGCATCGTGGCATCGCTCGCCGCCGGCGAGGGCCTCGTCACGGCGGATATCGATCATCGCTATACCGCGCGGCTGCGGCGCATTTTTCCGGTGCTGGAACACCGCAGGCTGTGACGGCCTGCCCGACAACCGAGGATCCCCGCTTGAACGACATGACGGACAACGCGCTCGACACCGTACGCACGAGCCTGCTCGGCCCGGCCGGCCTCGATGAGCAACACCTGGCGAAGGCGCTGGGCATCATCAACGGCGGCGATATCGACGCCGCCGACCTCTATTTCCAGGTCAGCCGGCAGGAAAACTGGTCGCTCGAGGACGGCATCATTCGCGAAGGCAGCTTTTCCGCCGACCGCGGCGTCGGCGTGCGCGCCGTCAGCGGCGAGAAGACCGGATTCGCCTATTCCGAGGAGCTGATGCTGCCCGCGCTGCAGGCCGCGGCGAAAGCCGCGCGTGCGATTTCGCGCCAGGGCCAGTCGCAATCGGTGCGCATTCAGCCAGCGGCCCGTTTCCCCAGCCTGTATCCCCCCGTCGATCCGACGACGAGCCTGAGCGACGCGGAGAAGACCGCGCTGCTCAATCGCATCGACCGCGAGACGCGCAGGCTCGACCCGCGCATCGTGCAGGTCATGGTCAGCCTCGCCAGCATCCAGGACCTCGTACTGGTCGCGGCCGCGGACGGCACGCTCGCCGCCGACGTGCGGCCGCTCGTGCGCCTGAACGTCAGCGTGATCATGGAAGCGGACGGGCGGCGGGAACAGGGCTACGCGGGCGGCGGCGCGCGCACCGGGCTCGAGCATTTTTTCACGGACGACGACCTGCCGATGACGCTGGCCCGCGAAGCCGTCCGCCAGGCGGCCGTGCAGATGGATGCCGTGGCGGCACCCGCCGGCGCGATGCCCGTCGTCCTCGGTGCCGGGTGGCCGGGTATCCTGCTGCACGAGGCCGTCGGCCATGGGCTCGAGGGCGATTTCAACCGCAAGGGCACGTCCGCATTCAGCGGGCGGGTCGGAGAACGCATTGCGCCGCCGGAGGTTACCATCGTCGACGACGGTACCCTGCCGAACCGCCGCGGCTCGCTGGCCGTGGACGACGAGGGCACGCCAGGCCAGTACAACGTGCTGGTCGAAAACGGCATCCTGCGCGGTTACATGCAGGACCGGCTCAATGCGCGCCTGATGGGCGTCAAGCCGACCGGCAACGGTCGCCGCGAATCTTTTGCACACATTCCGATGCCGCGCATGACGAATACCTACATGCTCGCCGGGCCGCACGATCCGGGCGAGATCCTGGCGTCCGTGAAAAAGGGACTGTACGCACCGAACTTCGGCGGCGGCCAGGTCGACATCACCTCGGGCAAGTTCGTCTTCTCGGCGAGCGAGGCCTACCTGATCGAGGACGGCAAGGTGACGACGCCGGTCAAGGGCGCCATGCTCATCGGCGACGGGCCCGACGTGCTCGAGAAGATCTCGATGGTGGGCAACGATCTCGAACTGGACCGCGGCGTCGGCACCTGCGGCAAGGAAGGACAGTCGGTGCCGGTCGGCGTCGGTCAGCCGACGCTGAAGATCGACGAGATCACCGTCGGCGGCACCGGCTGAAGCCCGGGCCGGACGCCTCGCGGGATCCGTGCGCGGTGCCCTGACAACCGGCCGCGATGCGACATAACGTGACCGGTGCTCCGCCGATGCGCCCGACTGTGATTCGTTTCACTGCAACGCCGGGCCGCGCCGGTTACGGTGGCGGCTGAATACAAACGAATGGGGGGACGCCATGGACAGGACCGTTACCGAGCAGGACCTCGATGCGAACTCGCAGGAATTCGGCCAGAGCCTGCGCAACGAGGGTGTCGACGTCGAAAACGACCTCGCCGTCGACGGCCTGTCCGAATCGCTGATGTCGCGGATCTTCAGCCTGTTCATGTTCCGTTCGAACTGAGCGCCCGGACCCCGGCAATCCCGCCGGCAAGCGCCGAAAAACACCAATTATTTCATCGACTTGATTTGGCACGCCGTGTCGGCGCCCGCTATACTATGCGGCCGGGCGCGTAGCGCCGGGCAGTCAGGCTAGACTCGGCCTGTCGGTCAATAGACAATCGAGCAGGATCAATCCACGCGCTTTGCGACGGGGCCCGTTATGTGGGTGTCGAAACCGATCTACGAAAGTCTGCCGTATTTCTACCTGGTGGTGGGGACACTCGCGCTCGGCGCGTCGATGTACCTGAATCACTGGTACTGGCCGACGATCTGCTTCTCGGTCGGACTCTTCTGTCTAGTCGCCGGGCTCGTGGTCCTGTTGAAGCGCCGGGACTATCGGGAGCACGACCGGCGCGTACGCAACGATCACGAAATCTGACGCGCCGTAATCCGGCTCCCTTCAGACCGTGCTGTCGTTGGCCGCGCGGCTGTCTTCTCCGTTCTCGCTGACATCGCTTTCGTTCTCATCCCGCAGGTCCGTGAACTTGAGCTCGTGGACCCCGACCGAGATTACGTCACCGTCCCGCAGCGTGTATTTCGTCACACGGCTGTTACCGACAAAGACGCCGTTCGTGCTGTTCAGATCTTCGATGACGCTGGCATCCTGATCGGAGACGATCTGCGCGTGATGCCGGCTGACGAACTTGCTCTTGATATAGATCTCGTTGTCGGGCGCCCGCCCGATAACGACGCGGCCCGGCCCGAGCAGGTGCTCCGATATTACCTGGCCCTCCGCGCGTACCTCGACGCGGTACAGCGGCGCCGGCCGGGTCTTCGCTTTCAGCTGCGATACCGCGGGTACCGGCGCCTCCTCCGTGGGCGGCGGCGTCTTCTGCCAGCCGAGTTCCTCGACGGCGGCCTTGATGTCATCCTCGGTGAGTTGTTCACGCTGCTCGGCGAAGGCGCACAGCAGCGCGGTATCGCAGAGCGTGTTGATCAGCCGCGGCAAGCCGCCGGAATAGCGGAAAATGACGGGGAAGGTGTCTTCGCAGAATACGTCGTGCGCGCTGTGCCCGGCGACGTCCATGCGATGCTCGATGTATTCACGCATCTCCCGCTGGTCGAGCGGGCCGATGTGGAAACGCAGCCGCACGCGCTGCAGGAGTTGCTTGAGCTTGGGAGATTCGAGCTTGTCGCGCAGCTCCGGCTGGCCGGCGAGAATGATGCGCAGCACCTTCTCCTTGTGCGTCTCGATGCCCGACAGCAGCCGGATCTCTTCGAGCACGCGCTTGGTCAGGTTCTGTGCCTCGTCGACGACGAGTACGACCTTCTTGCCGTTGGAGTACTGCTCGATGAGGAACATGTTGAGCATGTCGAGCAACTCGACCTTGCGCTTGTTGAACGGGTCGAAACCGAACTCCGCGAGCACGGCCTGCAGGAACTGGGTGGGTGTAAGCTGCGTTTGCGAAACGACCGCGTAGACGATGTTCTCTTCCAGCTCGCCGATGAATGCCTGCAGCAGGGTGGTCTTGCCGGAGCCGATTTCCCCGGTGATCACGACGAAGCCGTCGGCCAGCCAGATCGTAGACTCCATATAGGCCTTGGCGCGAGCGTGTTGCTTGCTCCAGTAGACGAAGTCGGGATCGGGCGTAAGCCGGAAGGGCTGCTCGCTCAGTTTGAAATGTTCCAGGTAGGACATCGGTGAATCTTGGGCGACAGTCTTCTTCTGTTAGTGGCCGGCTGTCGATAGTGTACCGTATTTTGCCTCGCTGGCAGTCCGGGGACCGTGAACCACGCCACGCTACGGGCCTTCGCTACCCTGACGAAATCAGCTTCGCCAGGGCGCCGAGCCGCCGGTCCCGCTCGTCCGCATCCGCGCCGAGCACGGTTACGTGGCCGAGTTTTCGTCCCGGCCGCGGCGCCTTGCCGTAATCGTGCAGGTAACCACCGGCATCGAGAATCTCCGAGCGCCTGGCCGGCATGCTGCCGATGAGATTGACCATGCCCACGTGCGCGACCGCCGCGGTGTCGCCGAGCGGCAGATCGAGCACGGCGCGCAGGTGGTTCTCGAACTGGCTGGTTGCGGCTCCCTCAATCGTCCAGTGGCCGGAATTGTGGACGCGCGGTGCGAACTCGTTGGCCAGCAGCGAATCGCCGACCACGAAGAATTCGAGCGCCAGCACGCCGACGTAGTCGAGGTGCGTCATCAGGCGAGCGACGTATTCGTTCGCCAGGGCCGCCAGCGAATCGGGCGCCGCCGGTGCGATCGACGTGCGCAGTATGCCGTTCTCGTGCACATTCTGCGTGAGCGGGTACACGGCGGTTTGCCCATCGGCTGCACGCGCGGCGATCGCCGACACTTCGCGGTCGAAATCGATCCACTGTTCGGCGATGAGCGGCCGCCGCGGCAGACCTGCGACGGCCGCGGGGATGTCGTCCTCGTGACGCACGATCGCCTGTCCCTTGCCGTCGTAGCCGAAACGCCGCGTCTTCACGACCAGCGGCAGGCCGACATCCCGCGCGGCGGCATACAGCTCGTCTTCGCCGTCGACAGTCCGCCAGCGCGGCAGCGGAATCCCCAGTTCCTCGAACAGCGCCTTCTCGCGCGCGCGATCCTGGGCCGCACGCAGGGCACCGAGCGGCGGGCGCACGCAGGAATGGGCGGCGATGCCGGTCAGCGCGTCGACGGGCACGTTCTCGAACTCGTAGGTGACGGCCTGCGTGCCGGCGGCAAGCCGCGACAGCGCCGCGGCGTCGTCGAAAGCGCTGCGGACCACGGTGCCGGCCGAAGCCGCCGGCGGCGACTCGGACGGGTCCAGGAAGACGCACTCGACGCCCAGCGGCCGCGCTGCGTCGCCGAGCATCTGGCCGAGCTGGCCGGCGCCGATGATGGCGACGCGCGGCACGCTTCAGCGCGGACCGCGCGGGTCGTCGTTGGCGAGCACGCGCGCGGTTTGCTCGTCGCGGAAGCGTTCCAGCGAGGCGGCGACGCGTTCGTCGGCGAGGGCCAGGATGGCCGCCGCGAGCAGCGCGGCATTGACGGCGCCGGCCTTGCCGATGGCCATGCAGGCGACGGGCACGCCGCCGGGCATCTGCGCAATCGATAGCAAGGAATCAACGCCGTTCAGCGCCTGTGACCGGACCGGCACGCCGATGACCGGGAGGCGCGTCTTTGCGGCGACCATGCCCGGCAGGTGCGCGGCGCCGCCGGCGCCGGCGATGATCACCTCGATGCCCCGTTCACCGGCCGACCCGGCGTAGTCGAACAGCCGGTCGGGCGTACGGTGTGCCGAGACGACCCGCACCTCGTGCGGCACGCCGAGCTGCTCCAGGGTACGGGCGGCGTGCTGCATCGTGTCCCAGTCGGACCGCGAGCCCATGATGATTCCGACTTTCTCGTCCATTGGTCCTGCCAGTCCGGCGCATCGCGGACGACTCGTGGACCGCGCGGCGAAAACGGCGATTCTATCCGGACGCGGCGTCCGGTTGTACCTCGGCGCCCAGATCGCCGCGGATTTCGCGAAATAATGCGCGTGCGATGCGGCGCCGCTCGCTCTCGGGCGCATCCGGCCTGTGGTCGGCGAGCAGGCTCCTGAGTCGCGCATTGTCACGGCCGGTTGCGGCGGCCAGTTCCTCGAGCGCCGGCAGGCCCTCGCCGAGCAGGCGGTCGCGCCAGCGCTCGGCCTGGTGGAACAACCGTCGTTCCGCCGCGGCACGGTCGGCGAGCGCGCCGCAGGCGGCAATGATCGGCCCGGTATCGGCGAGCCGCAGCCGTTTCGCGAGGTACAGTCGCTGCCGCCGCAGCGCCGAGCGCGAACGGATGGCGCGGGTCGCGGCGAGCAGCTCGCGCAGGTCGTCATCCAGCGGCAGTAGCTCGACTTCGTCGTCGCTCAGTTCGAGCAGGCGGCCGGCGAGTGCCTGTACAGCCTGCGCATCGCGCTTTTTGGCACTTTTGCTGGGCTTTGAATTCATCTGTCGCTAAGCTGTCGCCGCTGCCGTGGCGGGATACTAGCACGCGGTATCGTGGCGGCTGCGTGCGTGGATGCGCCAGCCCGGCTCGCTGGCAGGAAAGCAGGGATACGTAAGACCGATGAGTGAATCGATAGAACGCGTCGCGCCCGACAGGGGCCGACTGGAAGACGTGGTGCGAACGGTGCTCGAACATGCCCGCGCCCGGGGCGTGGACCAGGCGGAAGCCGCGGCCAGCCACGATGTCGGCCTGAGCGCCACTGCCAGGCTGGGCGACGTCGAGAACCTGGAATACACCAATGACCGCGGGATGGGTGTTACCGTCTACATCAAATCCTGCAAGGGCAGCGCGAGCACCACCGACTTCTCTCCGGAGGCGCTGCGCGAGGCGGTCGAGAAGGCCTGTTCGTTTGCCGCAAGTACGGCCGCCGACAAGCACGCCGGCCTCGCGGATGCGGAACTGATGGCCCAGGATCCGCCCGATCTCGAGCTGGCGCACGAATGGCGACTCGACACCGATCGTGCGATCGAGATCGCGCTGGCCTGCGAAACGGCGGCCCGCGACCTGGATCCGCGTATTACGAACTCCGAGGGCGCTACGGTCGGCACCTCCAGCGGCGCCCGCGCCTACGGCAACACCCATGGTTTCCTCGAGAGCTACGCGAAGACCAGTCACAGCCTGAGCTGCGTCGTGATCGGCAAGGCGGACGACGACATGCAGCGCGACTACTGGTACAGCGCCGCTCGCGATCCGGACGCGCTGGAGGCCCCTGCAGTCGTGGGTGAAAAGGCCGCGAGGCGTACGGTCGCGCGGCTCGGGGCGCGCAAGATACCGACGGCGCGTGCGCCGGTCCTGTTCGCACCGGAACTCGCGCGCGGTTTCATCGGGCACGCGATCGCGGCGATCAGCGGCGGCGCGCAGTATCGCCGCGCCTCGTTCCTGCTGGACGCGGCCGGCGCGCAGGTGTTCCCCGACTTCATGCGCATCGAGGAACGGCCGCACCTGCCGGGGGCCATGGCAAGCGCCGCCTTCGATGCCGAGGGCGTCGCCACGCGTGACCGCGATCTCGTCGTCGACGGCATCCTGCAGGGCTACGTGCTGAGCGCCTATTCGGCGCGGCGCCTGGGCCTGACGACCACCGGCAATGCCGGCGGCGCGCACAACCTCGTCGTGCCCGGCAATGCCGGTGACCGTGACTCCATCATTGCCTCGATGTCGCGGGGGCTGCTCGTCACCGAACTGATCGGCCAGGGTGTCAACGGCGTGACCGGCGATTACTCGCGTGGCGCCGTGGGCTTCTGGATCGAGGACGGCAGCATCGCCTACCCGGTGCACGAAGTGACGATCGCCGGCAACCTGCGCGACCTGTACCGGCGTATCAGCGTGATAGGCAGTGACCAGGATCTGCGCGGCGGCATACGCTGCGGCTCGCTGCTCGTCGACGACATGACGATAGCCGGCGCCTAGCGAGTTTCATTCCTCGGTCTTCGGCGGGTCGAGCAGCTCCGACAGCGAGCGCTCGCCGAGCGCGTCCGCGACCGCAAGGTCGATACGCCCCGCGAGTTCGTCGATCTCCGCGCTCCAGCTCGGATCACGATCGGAGCCGGTTTCGCCGCCGCGGCGCACGACGTTGACGATGTCGCGCAGCGTGATCAGCGACGGGTCGCGCCCGGGGATCAGTGTCTCGTCCTCGGTCGCCATCAGCAGGCCCGCGCGTTCCAGGCGACGCAGCACCGGCGCCAGTGCCAGCGAGGGGAGCTTGAGACGGCTGCTCAGGTCCTCGACGCTGACGCTGACCGCCGGTTCGCGAAAGGCCTTGCCGACGAGGAACATGATGTTCAGGGCCAGTCGCTCCCGGATGCCGTTCGACAGGCGGGGTTCGCGGCGCCCGATGCGCAGGTAGGCGGGCTTTTGCGCATAGAATGCGACCTGGGCGCCGATCAGCAGCACCAGCCAGTTGAGGTACAGCCAGATCAGCAACAGCACGGCGACTGCGAAGCCGCGGTAGACGACCACCGCCCGCGAGGTCTCCGACTCGACGAGGAACGACGTGAAGAAAGCGCCCATCGCCACCCACAGGAAGCTGCCGGTGAGGCCGCCGACCAGCGCCGGGAAGAAGCGCACCCGGGTATTCGGCATGTACTTGTACAGGAACGTGAACACCAGGGTGATCAGCAGGAAGGGCGTGATCTTGCCGAAGGCGAAGGCTACCGGGCCCAGTGCCGAGCTGCTGAGCAGGGACTGGACGAGATCCTCGTTCTGGATCGAGGTCAGGATGCCGAGCGCGATGACGACCGCCAGCGGTCCGATAAGCAGGATGATCGTGTACTCGGTGAAACGGCGGGCGAAGCTGCGCGGCTTGCTGACGTACCAGACGTAGTTGAGGCTCTCCTCGACCTTCTGCACCATCGAGATCGCCGTGTAGATGAAGAACGCCAGCGCGATGCCGCCGAGCAGGCCTTCGTTGACGTTGTCGACGATCTCCATGATCTTTTCCTGGATCTCCTCGCCGCGCTCGCCGAGCGGCGCGAGGAAGTCGAACAGCAGCGGCTCCAGCTGCTCCTGCACGCCGAAGCCCTTCAGCAGCGAGAAGCTGAACGCGATCAGCGGCACGATCGACAGCAGCGTCGTGTAGACGAGGCTCATCGCCCGCAGCGTGAGCTGCCCGTACACGACGTCGCGGAGGATGCCGTACACGTACTGCAGGAGAGT
This sequence comes from Woeseia sp., assembly GCA_041624755.1. Classification (GTDB taxonomy): domain Bacteria; phylum Pseudomonadota; class Gammaproteobacteria; order Steroidobacterales; family Woeseiaceae; genus Woeseia. The sequence continues at coordinate 10,582 of JBFJUJ010000077.1, forward strand.
TGCCAGCAGTCGGCCGGCGCGGCCGGCGTCCCGCAGGTAGCTGCCCCAGACGAGCTTGTCGATGCTGGCGTTTATCGTGGAAAGCAAGGCATTGTCCCCGCGGCGTTACATTGGCGTCGCCGACGCCATGTTACTGTGTCGCCGTGAAATCTGCAGCCGGAAAAGGGGCAGGCGCGCACAGCCCGGGCAGGGTTCGTTACCCGGAGCGCATCGTCTGCCTGACCGAGGAGACCACGGAGACGCTCTATCGGCTGGGCGAGGAGCGCCGCATCGTCGGCATTTCCGGCTTCACGGTGCGCCCGCCGCGGGCGCGCCGGGAGAAGCCGAAAGTCTCGGCCTTCACCAGCGCGAAAATCGACCGGATACTGGCGCTGGCGCCGGACCTCGTGCTCGGGTTCTCCGACCTGCAGGCCGACATCGCCGCGGAACTGATACGCCACGGCATCGCCGTGCACGTCTTCAACCAGCGGTCGGTCGCGGGCATCCTCGCGATGATCGGCATGCTCGGCGGCATGATCGGCGAGCAGGAGAAGGCCGAGTCACTGGTCGTGGAACTCGAGGCGAACCTGGAAGAGGCCCGCGGGGCGGCCGGTTCGCTGTCACGGCGGCCGCGCGTGTACTTCGAGGAATGGGACAA
>JBFJUJ010000078.1:0-11075 GCA_041624755.1 Woeseia sp.
CGGCGAGCCGGTCGACAGGACGGTACGCAGCGCCCCGAGATCGAAGTCCTCGCGCGGCACGATGCCGGCCTTCTCCTGCGCCGCCAGGTACTTGGCGCTGGTGCCGAACACGGTCAGGCGCTCTTCCTCGGCGATCTTCCAGAGCAGCCGGCCGTCACCCCGGAAAGGCGAACCGTCGAACAGGACCAGCGTGCTGCCGGTCGCGAGCGCACTCGCCAGCCAGTTCCACATCATCCAACCGCAGGTCGTGAAGTAGAACAGCCGGTCGTCGCCGCCGAGGTCACAGTGCAGCAGGTGTTCCTTCTGGTGCTGCAACAGGGTGCCGCCGTGACCGTGGACGATGCACTTCGGCACCCCCGTGGTACCGGACGAATACATGATGAACAGCGGATGATCGAAAGGCAGCGGCTCGAACGCCAGTGCGCCGCCGCCGTCGGCGAAATCGTCCCAGCGGGCCGTCGCCGTTTCCTGCGGCAGGTCGCCGTCGCCGCCGGCGAAAGGCACGACCACGACCAGCTCGATACCGGAGATGCGCTCGAGCACGCGGCGTACCGTCGCCTGCGAGTCGCAGCGCTTGCCGTTGTAGAAATAGCCGTCGGCGCAGAACAGCACCTTCGGTTCGATCTGGCCGAAACGATCGACGACGCCGTTGGCGCCGAAATCCGGCGAGCAGGACGACCATATCGCGCCGACACTGGCAGCCGCCAGCATCGCGACGATTGCCTCGGGACAGTTCGGCAGGTAGCCGGCGACACGGTCTCCGCGGCCGACGCCGGCGGCGCGCAGCTTCGCGGTGACGGCCGCGACCGCGGACCGCAGCTCGTCACGGCTGAGCTCGCGGCGCGCACCGTCCTCACCGCGGAATACGAGCGCGGCCTGCCGCCCCTCGTAGCGCAGCAGGTGCTCCGCGTAATTGAGCGTGCTGTCCGTGAACCAGCGCGCGGAGAGCATGTCGCCGGGTTGCTCGAGGACTTCGGTAAACGGCGCATGAAAGCGAATGCGGCTGGTCTCCGTCACCGCAGACCAGAACAGCACCGGCTCCGCGACTGACCACGCATGCAGGTCCGCGTAATTGCGGTGCCCGGCCGATTGCATGAACCCGTGCATCGCGCTCAGGCGCGCGCGCGACTGTGACGGTCGCCACAGCACGCGATTCCTACTTGGCCCATCCCCGGTCATCGCGAGCATTATGCATCCCCGCCCGGTGCCAGTCACACCGCGCACTTGAGCCCACCGCCGGCCGGGCCGCATACTGCGCGCACCCGCGCGAGGAATTCGTCATGCAGGCCATTTCCATCACCGAGCCCGGCGACGCCGACGTGCTGACGCTGGTCGAACGAAACCGGCCGGAGGCGGGTGACGGTGAGGTGCTGATCCGCGTTGCGGCGGCCGGCGTCAACCGTCCGGACGTACTCCAGCGGCTCGGTCGCTACGCGGTGCCGGCCGACGCCGACCCGCTGCCGGGACTCGAGGTCGCCGGAACGATCGCCGCCGTCGGCAGCAATGTCACGGGCTGGCAGCCGGGCGATCGCGTCATGGCGCTGACCCACGGCGGAGGCTATGCCGAATATTGCCGCGTGCAAGCGTCGCACTGCCTGCCGGTTCCTCATTCGCTGTCGCTGACCGAGGCGGCGGCGGTACCCGAGACCTTCTTCACCGTCTGGTACAACGTGTTCATGCGGGGCGGCCTCGCCGCCGGCGAATGGCTGCTGGTGCACGGCGGTTCCAGCGGCATCGGCACGACGGCCATCCAGCTCGCGAAGGCGCGCGGCGCGGAGGTGGTCTGCACCGCCGGCAGCGACGAGAAATGCCGCTTCTGCGAAAACCTCGGCGCGCGCGCCCTGAACTACCGGGTGGTCGACTGGGCCGCCGAAGCGCGCAGCCTGAGCGGCGGGCGCGGCATGGACATGGTCCTCGACATGGTCGGAGGCCCGTACGTGCAGCGCAACATCGACCTGCTGGCAAGGGACGGTCGCTACGTCTTCATCGCGTTCCTGGGCGGCTCGACCGCCGAAGTGGACCTGCGACGCATCATTACCGAGCGGCTGACCCTGACCGGCTCGACGCTGCGGCCGCAGACCGTGCAGGAGAAGGGGGCGATCGCGGCGAGCCTGCGGGCCGAGGTGCTGCCGCTGCTCGCCGAGGGTCGGGTTCGGCCGCTGGTGTACCGGCGCTTCCCGCTGGCGCAGGCCGCCGCGGCGCATCGCCTGATGGAGAGCAGCGCGCACATGGGTAAGATCGTCCTGGAAATGGACGGAGGACCGGATCACATTGATTAACGCCATCCTGATCGCAGCCCTCGTGGTGATCGCCCTGGCCGCGGCCGGCTGGTGGTTCGTGCACTGGAACCTGCGCGGCAAGCCGGCGCCGCTGGCGCTGAAGGCCGGCGACCCGCTGCCGGAATTCCACGCCGAGGACGAAGACGGCAAGCGGCTGTCGAGTACGAGCCTCAGGGGTAGGCCCGCGGTGATCCTGTTCGTGCGCGGCAACTGGTGCCCGTTCTGCACCCGCCAGGTCGCGGATCTCACGAAGTACTACAAGGAGATCACCGAAATCGGCGCCCGCCTCGTGTTCGTCACGCCGAAGCCGCTGGGGACCACGCGCCGCGTGGCCGAGATTTTCGACGTCGAGTTCGAATTCTGGCTGGACCCGGACCTGTCGATCGCGGAGCAACTGGGCCTGGTGCATTCCGCAGGCGTGCCCGGCAATCACCGCGGACAGTACGGGAGCGACACGGTCTGGCCGACCGCCCTCGTCTGTAACGCCGACGGCGTCATCACCTACACGAGCCAGTCCCGCAAGATCGTCGACCGGCCGGACCCGCAGATCCTGCTGGGCGAGCTCAGGCGAATCGCCTGACGCGAGGCCTGCGGGTCGGGCTCAGGCGGCGCCGGCCCGCCGCCCGTCCGACGCCGCGGCCTCGGCGATGATTGCGCGCGCCTGCGCGTCGGCGACGGCGTTGGTCGGCTTACCGGATTCTCTCGCTTCCTCGAAGATACGCGTCAGCCGCGGCCCGATGGCCGCCACGCGCTGCATGACCTCCTCTTCGCCGAGATCGCCGTAGTACTCGCTGGCCACGTTGATGATGCCGCCGCCGTTGATGACGTAGTCGGGCGCATACAGGATGCCGGCGGCAGCGAGGCGCTCGCCGTCGGCATCGGTCTCGAGCTGGTTGTTCGCGCCGCCGGCGACGATCCCGGCCTGCAGGCGGGGAATGGATTGCTCGTTCAGGATCGCGCCGAGCGCGCAGGGTGCGACGACGTCGACGTCCTGGTACAGGATCTCGCCGAGCGGCACGGCGACGGCGCCGAACTCCTCCACCGCTCGCCGCACGCGCGATTCGTCCATGTCGGCGACGATCAGGGCGGCTCCCGCATCGGCGAGATACCGGCACAGGTGGCGGCCGACGTTGCCGACGCCCTGCACGGCCACCTTGAGTCCCTCGAGCGAATCCCTTCCGAGGCGGAACTGCACGGCGGCCTCGATGCCCTTGAAGATGCCGTAGGCGGTCTTCGGCGACGGATCGCCGCCCGCGTGGCCGGCGCGTTTCGGCAGGCCCGATACGTAGCGCGTGCGGCGCGCGATCTTCTCCATGATCGACACCTGCATGCCGACGTCTTCCGCGGTGATGTAGTCGCCGTGCAGCGCTTCGACGAAATCCCCGAAGCGTTCGAACAGGGCGTCGCTCGCCGAGAAATCCGCCGACTTCAGGATGACCGCCTTGCCGCCGCCGAAGCGCAGGCCGGCCATTGCATTCTTGTAACTCATGCCGCGCGACAGCCGCAGCACGTCGTACAGCGCGGCGTCGTCCGAGACGTAGCTCCACAGCCGGCAGCCGCCGGCGGCCGGGCCCAGCGCCGTGGAATGGATCGCGATGATGGCCTTGAGTCCGGTCTCAGCGTCATGACAGAACACGACGCGTTCGTGCTCGTCGAAGGCAGAGTTATTGAAGACGGACATGGCGTTCCTTAGTGATTGCCCGGCGGTATCTGCAGCGCGGCTCACCCGGCCGCGGGCCGGTCCCGGCGCCGCTGCCATGGGGCGCGGATTCTAGCACCCGGCATGCAGGACGTCACCGCCGCGGGCGGCTCACCAGGGCACGCCGACTGCGTCGCAGAGAAAGCGCATGAACGGCGCGGAGGCAGCGAACGCGGTTTCGACGCGGCGCTCGAAGCCGCGGCGGAGGGCCACCTCGGGATCGAATGGCTTGACCGCGATGAAGTCCTTGCGGCGCAGGTCGTCGATCAGCGGATGATCGGCCGCGTAGCCGCGCGGCGGGCGCTTGAGCGATTCCCCGCCGAGCGTGAAATGCCGCCGAAAGCGCCTGTCGTCCCGCGCCCGGCGCCATTCCCGGGGCCGCGAGTCGATCCGCTGCCGAATCGCGCCGAGGGCCGGCGGCGGCGGTCGCCAGAGGCCGACGCCGAGAAATGCCTGGCCGGTGTCGACGTGCACGTAGAACCCGGGGGCGTGCACGTCCCTGCCTTCCTCGTGGCGAAACTGGATGCCGATGTTGGTCTTGTAGGGCGTCTTGTCGCGTGCGAAGCGCGTGTCGCGGTAGATGCGCATCAGCGATCCGCCGGAGCGCTTCGGCACGGCCCGGAAATGCGGTGCGATGCGCTCGAGCGGCGCCTGCATCCGCTCGATGAAGCGCAGGGCGGGATCGAGCAGCGACGCCTCGTAGCGCGCCTTGTTCGCGTTGAACCACTCGCGGTCGTTATTGCGCTCGAGTTCGGCCAGGAAAGCCAGCGTCTCTGCGCTGAAAGGGCCGCCGCTGTCGTTGTCGCTGCTGCGCCTGGGCATGGCTCCCCCGCGGGTTTCCGTCACCGCCTGCCACGCGAGGCGCGGCAGGCACCCGGGCGAACGGCTGCATGCCCGTCCTTCGCGGACTGCGGCGGTCGACCTGCCGGAATCGGCGCCCGGGTCCGCGCCGCCGGGCGGCACGAGTCGCGGCCGGCCGCTGCGGCAGGGCGACCGTCACTACTCGGCGATGACGTTTTCCGCCTGCGGGCCTTTCTGGCCCTGCGTGACTTCCATCGTGACCTTCTGACCTTCTCTCAGGGACTTGAATCCCTCCATCTGGATTGCGCTGTGATGCACGAAGACATCCTTTCCGCCTTCCTGCTCGATGAATCCGAAGCCTTTATCGTCGTTGAACCATTTGACGGTTCCGGTCACTCTTTCGCCTGCCATAGCTACCTCTGAACGTGAATCGCCGGTTCGCACCGGTGGAATCCGTGACGCTGGCGCGCCCGGTACGCCCAATAGTAACCGCAAACGACGACCGACGCGTGCCTCACGGGCGAGATTTTCGTCGTATCTGGGTATTTCGACGCTCTTTTGGCGCCCGTAGCACGCGGCCTGCCACGATCGGGCCGGGCTCAGCTCGCTGTCTCGCCGTCAGCCTTGAGCACGCCGCGGCGGATCTGGTCGAGTTCCAGCGATTCGAACAGCGCCTTGAAATTGCCCTCGCCGAATCCTTCGTTGCCCTTGCGCTGGATGATCTCGAAGAAGATCGGCCCGATGACGTTGCGCGTGAAAATTTGCAGGAGGATACCTTCGTCGTCGCTGGGCGCGCCGTCGATCAGGATGCGGCGGCGGCGCAGCTCCTCGAGCGGTTCTCCGTGCCCGGGCACGCGCTCGTCGACCAGGTCGTAGTAGGCGTCGTTGGTGTCCTGCAGCTCGACGCCCTGCGCGGCGAGCCTGTCGACGGTCGCGTAGATGTCGTCGGTCCCCAGCGCGATGTGCTGGATGCCCTCGCCCTTGTAGTCGCGCAGGAATTCCTCGATCTGGCTCTGGTCGTCCTGGCTCTCGTTCAGCGGGATTCGGATCTTGCCGCAGGGGCTCGTCATGGCCTTGGACAGCAGGCCGGTGTGCTGACCCTCGATATCGAAATAGCGGATCTCGCGGAAATTGAACAGGCGTTCGTAGAACTCGGCCCATTTCGTCATCTGGCCGCGATGCACGTTGTGCGTCAGGTGGTCGATGTAGGTCAGGCCGGTATCCCGGTCGCGCATGCGCTCGCGCCAGTCGTCGTAAAACTCGAAGTCGACGTCGTAGATCGTGTCATCACCGTAGCGGTCGACGAGATACAGCCGGCTGCCGCCGATGCCCTCGATCGCCGGGATGTTGAGTTCCATCGGCCCGGGATCGCCCGGCACCGCGGTCGCGCCGAGATCGACGGCGCGCCTGAGCGCACGCCCTGCATCGCGTACGCGGAAGGCCATCGCGCAGGCGCAGGGTCCGTGGGCACGCGCGAAGCTCTGGGCGAAACTGTCGGCCTCGGCATTGATAATGAAGTTCACGTCACGCTGCTTGTGTAGCGTGACGTCCTTCGAGCGATGGCGAGCAACGGCCGGCAGGCCCATGCGATCGAAAAGTGATCGCAACAGTTCGGGATCGGGCGCGGCGTATTCGACGAATTCGAAGCCGTCCGTGCCCATCGGATTCTCGGTAACTGTCATGGCGTCTCCCCGGGGCCGCGCCCCGACTCCTTCCCCGGCGCGGCCGCCCGGCCACACCCTTTCCCATCCTACCGCCCGGGGACCGGGGGATGGCTGCAATAACGCGGGTCATTTCGCTATAATTCGCAGGATTCCTGCGCTTGATTGCTGAACTACAGAGGAATACGGCGATGCTTGACCGAATCGACTACAGCATCCTGCGTGAGCTGCAGGCCGACGGGCGACTGTCCTGGGTCGACCTCGCGGCGCGCGTCAACCTGTCGGCGACCGCGTGCCAGCGTCGCGTCCAGGCGCTCGTCGACGCGGGCGTGATCACGGGCTTCGGCGCGCGCATCGATCCGGCCGCCCTGGGCTTCGAGGTCGAGGCCTACGTCGCCGTCAGCGTCGAACGCCAGGACATCGAGAGCGCGCAGCGCTTCCGCGAGGCGATCCGCCGCTGCCCGGAAGTGCAGACCTGCCACATGATGAGCGGCGAAGTGGACTACCTGCTGCGCGTCGTCGCGACGGACCTGAAGTCCTTCGGCCGCTTCATCGAGGAGCAGATCCTCAGTGTACCGGGCGTCAAGGACGCCTCGTCGTCCATCGTCCTCGACCCGGTCAAATCGGCATCGGCGTTGCTGCCGCCGCGGCAGGCGGATCGCGGCGAAGAGGGCGCTACAGGCCGACGGCACTGAAGAGCGGCGGGGCGAGCAGCAGGATCGCCGTCAGGCTGACGACCCCGATCAGCAGCGCGGCCAGCAGTCCCAGCAGGAACGGCCGCAGGCCGATGGCACGCAGCCCGGCGAACATCGACGTCAGCCCGACCGCCGCCATCGCGACCAGCAGGAACTTCTCGGCGGCGCCGCGCAGGAACTCGACCGAGGCGCGCCAGGTTTCCGGCGCCAGGACGCCGAACGGCCGCTCCCCCGCGTCGCCCACCGTGCGCAGCGCCGACATCAGCGCGAAGCCTATGATGAACCAGGGCACCATCGACAGCAGGGAGCGTCGCTGCGACTCGTCGGCCTTGCCCTCGCTGGCGTAGAGAAAACCGACCAGCGGGATCACCGCGATCATGCAGAGATTGCGCACGAGCTTCGTCACGGTCGCGATATCCAGCGCAACCGGCGAGCGGTACTGCGCCTCGTACATCATGCCCGCACCCGCTACCTGCGCGGTCTCGTGGATCGACGTGCCGAGGAACAGCCCGGCCATCGCCGGCTCGGCGGCGAACAGCCAGTGCGACAGCCAGGGGTAGGCGAACATCGCTGCCAGCCCGAACACGGTGATGCAGGCGACAGCGTAGCTGACCTCGGCCTCGCGCGCGCGAATCAGCGGCGCGGTGGCGACGATGGCGGTGCAGCCGCAGATGCTGGTGCCGACGGCGATCAGCCCGGAGAGCTCGCGCGACAGCCCGAGGCGCTGGCCGAGGAAACGCACCGTCGTCAGGCCGATGGCGATCGCGGCGACGACGAACGGCAGAGCGACCAGCGTGAAGCGTCCGGCACCGAGCAGGCTCAGCCGGATGCCGAGCAGCATGATGCCGAGTCGCAGCACGGTGCTCGCGCAGAACTTCAACCCGCCGCGCACGCCCTCCGGCAGGCGGAGGACGTTGGCGACGACAATACCGATGATGATCGCCATCATGATGTCGCTGATCGGGCTGCGCTCGAAGCCGAGCAGGCTCTCGCCGAGGAACACCGCGGCGATGCCGGCGGCCCAGGCGACGGCGACGGCCAGCGCCACGCCGGCCAACCACTGCGCACCTGCCGTGCCTTTCCCTGCCTGGGTATCGTTCATGAGTCTGCGTTCAGCCCCGGGTGGCGATCATGGAAGGCGTCAGGTCGGCGACCGAGCGACAGCCCATCAGCAACATGTCGCGCTCGAGTTCCTGCCTGAGCAGGGTCATCGCGCGCAGCACGCCTTCCGTGCCGCCGGCCGCGAGCGCATACAGGTAGAGCCGGCCGCCGGAGCAGGCCGTGGCGCCCCGGGCCAGCGCCTTCAGCACGTGCGTGCCGCGGCGCACGCCGCCGTCGACGATGATCTCGATGTCACCGCCGACCGCGTCGGCAATGGCGGCGAGTTGGTCGAAGGGAGCGCGCGAGCCGTCGAGCTGCCGACCCCCGTGGTTGGAGATCATGATGGCGCTGGCGCCGACGTCGACCGCGCGGCGCGCGTCCCCGGGCGACATGACGCCCTTGATCGCGAACGGCCCTCCCCATTCCTCGATCATCCTGGCGGCGTCGTCCCAGCTGATCGAGCGCTTCATCTGCTCGTTGATGTAGTCGACCACCGACGACGACACCTGCGAACCCTGGCCGACGTGCGACGAGATATTGGGCAGGTCGAACTTCTCGTGGCGCAGGTAGTTGGCGGTCCAGCGCGGATGCGCCAGGAAGCTCAGCAGGCTCCTGATCGTCAGTTTCGGCGGCGTGGTCATGCCCGTCAGGTAGTCGCGCTCGCGGTTGCCGGCGACGATCGTGTCGACGGTCAGCGCCAGCGCATCGAATTTCGCCTCGCGGCAGCGGGCGATCATGTCGCTCGTCAGCCCCTCGTCGTTGTGAATGTAGATCTGGAACAGCTTCGGGGCGTCGGTCAGCGCGCCGAGTTCCTCGATGCTGCGGGTGCCGATCGTGGACACGCCGAACATCGTGCCGAGCTGCTCCGCGGCGCGCGCGATGGCCCGTTCGCCGTCATCGTGGAACAGGCGCTGCATGGCGGTCGGCGACATGAACAGCGGCATCTCGAGCCGCCGGCCGAGGACCGTGGTCGACAGGTCGACGCTGTCGACGCCGGCGAGCACGTTCGGTACCAGGTCGACGTCGTCGAAGGCGCTGGAATTGCGCGCCATCGTGATCTCGTCGTCGGCGCCGCCGTCTATGTAGTGAAATATCGGCGCGGGCAGCCTGCGCCTCGCCAGGCGCCGGAAATCCTCGGTGTTGTAACATTGCGTCAGCCGCACGCACACCCCCCTTGTGCTCGATCGACGAGGGTGCATATCCTACAAGAACTTGTCCGATAATCGCCTAAAACCGCCGCGTTGCTCCGGTGGCGCTGCCAGTGGCGGATCCCTGATACCATTGCGCGCTCGCCACGACCGGGGCCTGACCGACACGGAACTGCCTGCATGAATCCCGCCGATATCGATCGCTCCCACCGACTGCTCGTCGCCCGCTGGCTGCTCGTCTGCTGCGCGCTCGTGTTCCTGATGGTCGTGCTCGGCGGGGTCACGCGGCTGACCGGCTCGGGCCTGTCGATGGTCGACTGGCGCCCGGTGACCGGCTGGCTGCCGCCGCTCGGCGATGCCGCCTGGGCGGAGGAGTTCGCCAGCTACCAGGCGTCGCCGGAGTTCCGCGAGGTCAACAGCCACATGACGGTGGAGGATTTCAAGGGCATCTTCTGGCTCGAGTACCTGCACCGCCTGCTCGGTCGCATCATCGGCCTCGCGTTCCTGCTGCCCTTCGTGTACTTCGCGTGGCGCGGCTACATCGGGAAGCGCGAGCTGCCGAAGTACGGGCTCATGTTCCTGCTCGGCGCGTTCCAGGGCGTGCTGGGCTGGTACATGGTCAAGAGCGGCCTGGTCGATGATCCGCGCGTCAGCCAGTACCGGCTGACCGCGCACCTCGTTGCCGCGTTCACGATATACGCCTTCATGCTCTGGGTTGCGCTGTCGATCCTGTACCCGGCGCCCGGAAGCAGGCCGCACCCGCGCTGGGGCCGCACGGTAGCGCTGACGGCGCTCATCGGCGTCACGATCGTCTCCGGGGGGTTCGTCGCCGGCCTCAAGGCCGGCAAGGTCTTCAATACCTTCCCGATGATGGGCGACTACTGGCTGCCGCCGGGCGCGTTCGCACTGGAGCCCGCGTGGCGCAACTTCTTCGATAACCCGGCGACGGTGCAGTTCGATCACCGCGTGCTCGCGGTCACGACATTCCTCCTGATCGTCGCGTACTGGTGGTCGATGCGCGGCGCCGGCCTGCCCGCCCGGCTGAAGAGAGGCGTCAACGCCCTGCTGCACACGGCGACGCTGCAGGTGGCGCTCGGCATCGCGACGCTGCTCTACGTCGTCCCTGTTGCACTCGCCGCGGCGCACCAGGCGGTGGCGATGCTGCTGCTGACGGTCGCGATCTACCTGTGCCACGGCCTGCGCGCGACGGAGCCCGTCATCGCTGCGGAAGCCGGGCCCGCCACGGCCGACATCGGCCGCCGTGACGCCGTGACGTGAAAACGGCGCTGGCACCGGTCGCCTCGCTGCTGCTGGGCGTCGCGCTGCTGCTGACCGGACAGGGGCTGCAGGGCACGCTGCTGCCGGTACGGGCCTCGCTCGAGGCTTTCGGCTCGATCCCGATCGGGATCATGGGCGGCGCCTATTTCTTAGGCTTCACGCTCGGCTGCCTGAAGGGCGGCGAGCTGGTCGCGCGCGTCGGCCACGTCCGCGTGTTCGCGGCGATGACCGCGCTCGCCTCGGCGGCCCCGCTGCTGCACGGCCTGGTCGTAGAGCCGCTGCCGTGGATCCTGCTGCGTTCGCTGACCGGGTTCTGCTTCGCCGTGCTCTACATCGTCATCGAGAGCTGGCTCAACGAGTTGTCGACGAACGAGAACCGCGGCGTCGTGTTCTCGGCCTACACGATGATCACG
>JBFJUJ010000079.1:0-11009 GCA_041624755.1 Woeseia sp.
ACTGGCACGGCAATTGCTTCTTTTTGGCCAGTAACCCAACAACCACAGGATCTAACGACAATGACTGTTCAAGAATTCCTCCGAAGCACCCGCCGCAGCGGAGTGACGTTCGGCCTGATCGGCAGCCTTCTGCTGCTGGCAAGCCAGCCGGCCTCGGCCGTCACCATCATGACGTCCGGATTCGGCGAGAACGACTGCAGCGGATTCTTCGGCACCGGGTTCGGCTCGTGCCAGATCGTCGGTGATACGACGCTCTCGCCCGTGATAGCCAAGTTCGGCGAAGGCCTCAATTTTGAGGAGTCCAACCCGCTGTACCCGTCCATCGACGGGAGCGAGTGGTCTTTCTCGAACACCGGAGCCAGCAACAGTACCGGCGACTGGAGCTATTCACCGACAGGCGCCGATCCGGGCATTCGCTTCTGGGCCGCGAAGGCGGGTAGAGATTTCAAGCTCTTCTGGGAGGTATCGGATGCCGATGCTGCCGGCGTGTGTGCCGGCCAGGGAGACTTCGGCACTACGGGCTTGATCGGTGCCTGTCTCGATGCAGCCATGGTCGTTACGAGCGGGTCCTGGTCCACCCCCGGGCTCAAAGCGCTGTCCCACCTGTCGTTCTACGACACGGCACCGCCCGTTAAAGTGGCGGAGCCGGCGACCCTCGGGCTCCTCGGTCTGGGCCTCCTGGGAATCGGCTTCGCGCGCCGCCGGCGTTCTTAGCGCGGCCTCACAACCAACCGCCGGATGAGACTGACACAGTCCGTCCGACGATGAGGTGACCAATACCCGCAAGCAGCGCTTGCGGGTATTTTTTTGCCGTCAAGGCCGGGTCATTGAGCAGCACCGGGAGGAAACTGCTTGCAGCCGTTGCCCGGCAACCGGGATGCGTAACGGGCGTCACGCGCGCCTGGCGGTCTGACGATGGCGTGGATGCGAGTCAACCCGTGCCCGTTATTTCCGTCGGGTCCGCGGCACCGGTCTCTGCCGACCTCCGTTGAGCGTCAGCCGGCGCTGGCTTGCCGCTGCCGCTGGCGCTCGCGGCGCTGCGCCGACAGCCGGTAGAGGCCGAGGCCGACGAGCAGCAGGGCGCCCGTCATCAGCCAGGCGTCCAGCGCCGACTGGAACATGATCCACAGGCACAAAAGCAGCGCGACCAGCGGGATCGCGTAGCCGCCGCGCAGCCGGAAGGCCAGGGCACGCGTTTCCTCGTCGGCCTGCGCGCGGATCGCCGGCAGCGAGGCGATGCACAGCACGTAGGAGATCAGGCGCGTCAGCGAGCTGGCCGCGGCGAGCCAGACGAACGAGCCCGACAGCGCGAACAGCGTGCCGAGCAGGCCGAGGAACAGGATGGAATTGCCCGGCGTCGCATGGCGCTCGTGGACCTCGCCGAACCAGCGCGGCAGCGAGCGCTGTTCGGACAGCGCGAAGGTCAGGCGCGGCACGGCGAGCATGATGCTCGCGAGATTGCCGCCGATGGAGAACACCGCGGCCAGCGTGATGCCCAGCGCGCCCGCCGGCCCGGCGAGGACTCGGCCGACGTCGATCAGCGTCTGGCTGCCGTCGGCATCCGGCAGCACCGCTATGTAGACGAGCACGATGAGGAAATACAGGACCCCGATCAGGATGGTCGTCGCGACCAGCGCGCGCGGCAGGCTGCGCTGCGGGTTCTTCGCCTCGCCGGAGATGATCGTCGTCGACTCGAAGCCGACGTAGGCGTAGATGAGCAGGAGCGTCGTGCCGCCGAGGTCGTCGATAGACGGCAGACTTGCCGGGAACAGCGTCTCCGGGCTGACGTACTGCAGGCCCAGCAGGATCATCAGGACAACCGGCGTCAGCTTCATGAACGTAAAGAAGCCGAGGGTGCGCACGCCGCCGCGGACGCCGACGTAATTTGCCCAGGTGAGCCCGCCGCCGACCGTGCAGATTAGCAGCGCGCGGCCGAAGTCCGTCGCGAACCACGGCACGACGGCACCGAGATACGCGGCCATCGCGGCGGTATTGGCGGCGAAGGCCGTCATGCGCGACAGGAACAGGATCCAGCCGGTGCTGAAGCCGACGAGCGGCCCGAACGCGACGGTCGTGTACAGCACCGGGCCGCCGGTGTCGCGGAAGTAGCTCGACAGTTCCGCGAACGTCAGCACGATCGTGATGACCAGGATGCCGACGACGAGGAACAGCCAGGGGCTGTAGACGCCGGCGCGCTCGGCGATCGCAGCCGGCAGGGCGAAGATGCCCGCGCCGATGACGCCGTTCAGAGCCACAACCGCGATGCCGAGGAAGCCGATGCTGCGCAGCAGGTGCCGCTCGCCGTCGTCGCTTGCCATGTCGCTCCCCGGCCTCGTCGCTGGCCCGTTGGCGGCCCGGCCCGCGCCGATGCCGGTAAAAAGAAAGCCCGCGAAGCGGGCCGTTCGTCTCCGTCGGCGAATGCGCTTGCCGACGCAATTCTCGCTGCCGGCGCCGCGGTCCGCGTCCACGACACGCGCCGGAGCCGGTCGCGCCGGCTGCGGCGCGCTTGCCGCGGCGGAATCGGCTGCGCGGACTGGCGCCGGGGACTCCCCGTGCACCCCGCCGGGCCGCCTGTTGCGGCCATTATTCCATACTTTTCCGCCGCTTCGCGGCCGGCGGGCCGCGGACGCGTGGACTTCGGCGCCCGGGCGGGGATAATGCGCCGCAGCCCGCTGCGCGGAAACGAGCATGACGCAACGGCGCATGCTGCCCGCTGCCGCCATCGCGGTTCCGCTACCCGCGTTCGGCTGCTTTAAGGACGACAACGAGTTCCCGATGCCCGAGAAACGACCGCTTGAACTGGAGCACCACGGCGACGTGCGCGTCGACGAGTACTTCTGGATGAATGACCGGGACGACCCGCAGGTCATCGCCTGGCTGGAACGCCAGAACGCGCGGACCGCCCAGGCCATGAGGCCGATGCAGGCGCTCAAGGCAGCACTGATCGAGGAGATGAAAGCCCGCATCCCGGACGAGGACGTATCGGCGCCGTATCGGGACGGGGATTACTGGTACTACCATCGCTACGAGAAAGGCGCCGAGTATCCCGTTTACTGCCGGAAGCGGGGATCGCTGGACGCAGCCGAGCAGGTGCTGCTCGACGTCAATGCCATCGCCGGCGATCACAGCTTTTTCGCGGTACGCAATTTCGCCGTCAGCCCGGATCACCGGCTGGCCGCCTACGGCGTCGACACCCAGGGCCGGCGCTTCTACACCGTCTATTTCCTGGATCTCGAGACGGGCGAGCTGCTGGCGGACCGCATCGTCGCGGTCAGCAGCAACTTCGAATGGGCGAACGACAGCTGCACGCTGCTCTATTCGAAGCAGGACCCGGACACGCTGCGCCTGCACAGGGTCCTCCGCCATTCGCTCGGCGCCGGCCGCGACGCGCTCGTCTACGAGGAAACCGACGACACCAACTGGCTGTGGGTCGAAAAGTCGCTGTCGTCGAAGACGCTGTTCCTCGTGAGCGCGGCGACGCTGTCCACCGAAGTACGCTACCTGCCCGCCGACGCGCCGGAAACCGCGCCGCGGTTGTTCCTGCCACGCAGTGGCGCGCACGAATACTTCGTCACGGACGGCGGCGACCGTTTCTACGTGCTGTCGAACGAAGATGCGCCCGATTTCCGCATCTTCGAGGTGCCGCTTGCCGATACCGCGCGCGAACACTGGCGCGAGATCGTAGCGCACCGGCCGGGGACGCTGATCGAGGGACTCGACGTCTTCCGCGACTACATCGTGATTTCGACGCTGGAGGACGGCATCGTGCAGCTCGAGGTCATGCGGCGAGAGGACGGCGAGACCTACCGCATCGAGTTCGAGGAAGAAGTGTTTACGGCGTACTCGGACGACAACGTCCGCTACGACACGACGCTGTTCCGCTACACCTACGAATCGCTGACGACGCCGGAGTCCACCTACGATTTCGACATGGCGACCCGCGAGCACGAGCTGATCAAGCAGGAGCGTGTTTGCGGCGGTTTCGACCGGAGACAGTACGAGTCGCGCGCGCTGCGGGTACCGGCGCGCGACGGCGCCGGCATCCCGGTATCCATGGTGTACCGCAAGGACATGCTGAGGGAGGACGGCAATCCGCTGCTGCAATACGGCTACGGCTCCTACGGCGTCACGATCGACCCCGGATTCGACTCGGACCGGCTGAGCCTGCTCGACCGCGGCTTCATCTTCGCCATCGCGCACGTCCGCGGCAGCTCCAAACTCGGCCGCGAGTGGTATCACGCCGGCCGGCGGCTCGAGAAAAGGAACACCTTCAACGATTTCATCGACGTATCGCGTTACCTGATCGACGAGGGCTACACCTCCCCGGACCGGCTTTATGCGCGCGGCGGCAGCGCCGGCGGGCTGCTGGTGGGCGCAGTCGTCAACATGGCGCCGGAGCTGTACCACGGCGTGTCCGCCGCCGTGCCTTTCGTCGACGTCGTCACGACGATGCTGGACGACAGCATCCCGCTGACCTCCGGGGAGTGGGACGAATGGGGTGATCCGCGCCAGGCCGAATATTACGAGTACATGCTGTCTTACTCGCCCTACGACAACGTGAAGCGGCAGGCCTACCCGCACATGCTCGTGACCACCGGCCTGCACGATTCGCAGGTCCAGTACTGGGAGCCGGCCAAGTGGGTCGCGAAACTCGACGATTACAGGACCAACGACAACCTGCTGCTCCTGAAGACCGACATGGAAGCCGGCCACAGCGGCAAGACGGGGCGCTACCAGAGCCTCGAGGATACCGCGCTCTACTACACGTTCTTCCTGTGGCTCGCGGGCATCCGCGAATGACGGGCCACGGAAATCGCCACCTGGAGACGACGATGAAAAAACTGCCACCCGCATTCGGCGCCCTGCTCCTGCTCGCGACGGCAGCCTGCGCCGCGGAGCTTGAGGACATCAGCAACTACCGGGAATATTCGGACACCTTCGCCAGCGCCGGGCAGCCGACGGCCGGGCAGCTCGAGGCGCTGCGCGAGGCGGGCTTCGAGCGCGTGGTCTACATCGCCTGGACCGATCATCGCAACTCGCTCGAGCACGAGGACCGCCTCGTCAAGTCGCTGGGCATGCAGTACCTGCATATCCCGGTCGACTGGGAGGCGCCGACGCCGGCCGACTTCTACCTGTTCGCCGGCGCGATGCAGCAGGCGCCCGGCGCGAAGACCTTCCTGCACTGCCAGGTCAATTACCGCGCCTCGGCGTTCAGCTTCCTGTATCGCGTGCTGCACGAGGACGTGCCGCTCGCGGAGGCCAAGCGGGACATGAACTCGGTATGGACGCCGAACGAGACCTGGCGACGCCTGATCTTCACGGTACTCGAGGATAACGGCATCTCGCCGCACTGTGACGGCTGCGACTGGACGACCGAGGAGCACTGAGCGACCGGCGACGAGTCGGTGCCGCGCCAAATTGAATGCAGGCAAAGGCTGTGATCCAATTCCGGCCTGATCACGGTTTCGACACGGTACCGATATGAAGACCACGAACAGCCTCCTGGCCGGCACAGCGCTGCTGCTGCTCGGCGCAGCGACCGGCGCGCAGGAAGCCGAGCTGGTACTGCAAGACGGCATCATCTGGACCGTGGACGACGAGCGGCCACGGGCCCAGGCCGTCGCCAGCCTCGGCGACAGGATCATTTATGTCGGCAACGATCGCGGTGTAAGCCAGCACATCGGCAACGGCACCCGCGTCATCGATCTCGACGGCAAGCTGGTGGTGCCGGGCTTCAACGACAACCACGTGCACTTCGAGAGCACCGGCCGGCTGCTGTACGGCCTCAACCTGCTCGACGTCGCGGACGAGGAGAAATTCGTCGCCCGCATCCGCGACGTGCACGAGCGCTACGCGCCGGGGAGCTGGATCACCGGCGGCGACTGGTCGGCGTACGAGACCTGGGCGGCGGGCGACGTGGGCGAGGCCGGCCGGCAGGTGAACCCGGACGACCTCTACGGCAACCTGTTCCTGCCGAACAAGGGCATGATCGACGGCTTCACCGGAGACCGCCCGGTGCTCGTCAACCGCTTCGACCGCAAGGTGTATCTCGCCAACAGCGCCGCGCTGGAGCGTGCGGGCATCCGCCGGGGCGCACCGGATCCCGAGGGCATAGCGGTCGAACGGGATGCCGACGGCGAGCCGACGGGCGCGCTGTTCAACCCGGTGTCGGGCGCGGTCGAGTCGACGGTGCTGGTACGCGACAACGTCAGGGCGCTGTTCGCAGACATCATCCCGCCGCCGTCGCGTGAGCAGCGCATCGCGGAGACGCTGCGCGCCTGGGAACAGATGGCGTCGGTCGGCGTGACGAGCTATTCGGACGTCACCTCGGCGCCTATCCAGGTCGACATCTACCAGGAACTCAAGGACAAGGGCCTGATGACCGCCCGCGTCCGCTACCGCCCGCCGCTCACCGACTGGGAGGCGATGAACGCGCTCGGCATACACGTGGGCTTCGGCGACGAATGGATACGCTTTGGCGCGGTCAAGGCCTGGATCGACGGCATCATGGGCAACAGCTCGGCGCGTTTCTACGAGCCTTATACCCACAACCCGTCGAGCCGCGGCATCTGGCGCGACATCATGTTCCCGTTCGAGCGCAGCCCGGACAATCCCGAGGACATGCAGAGCCGGCTGGAGCGCCTGGCACTGCTGGCCGACGCCAACGACATCCAGCTGACCGTGCACGCCATCGGCGACGAGGCAAACGGCTACCTGATGGACATGGTAGAGCGGCTCATCGCGAAGAACGGCGAGAGGGATCGCCGCTTCCGCCTCGTGCATGCGCAGGTCATGACCGATCGCGACATCGAGCGCGCCGGCCGCATGGGCGTCGTCATGGAAGTCCAGCCGTACCACACCTCGGACGACATGCGCTGGATGGAAGAACGCATCGGCAGGGAGCGTTCGCGCGGAGCCTACGCGTTCCGCCGCATGTGGGACTCCGGTTCGGTCGTCTCCTTCGGCTCCGACTCGCCCGGCACGAACGCGTCGCGCTACTACCTGAACCCGCTGCTCGGCATCTACGCCGCCGTTACCCGCAAGACGCTCGCCGGCGCGCCCGAGGGCGGCTGGTTCCCGCAGGAGAAACTGACGGTCGAGGAGGCGATACAGGCCTACACGCTGAACACGGCCTACGCCGCCTACGAGGAGGACCTGAAGGGCAGCATCACCGTCGGCAAGCTGGCGGACTACGTCGTGCTGTCGGACAACCTGCTCACGATGGACCCGGACGGCATCAAGGACGTGACCGTGTTGACGACCGTCGTCGGCGGCCGCGTCGTGCACGAGGCGCCGTAGGCAGTCGCGATTCGCGGTCGCGCTCTGGCAGGATGAAGGCTTGCCATCCGGTGCATGAGCGGTTCCGCCCTCCGGGTAGGGAGCCGCCGCCCACCGGGCAGGTTTCTGTCGACGCGGTTCATGGCCGGTATCCGTATCCTTACGCCGGGCGCTTTATTTTGCCCGGTCGGGGCAGTAGGCTTCCTGCATGGCTGACGACAACGCCAGCGTCGGCAGGCGCTCCATCGCCATCGCCGGCAACATCGGCGCCGGCAAGTCCACGCTCGTCGAGTTCCTGAGCCGCACCTACGGCATCGCGCCGTTCTACGAACCGAGCGAAGACAATCCCTACCTGCCGGATTTCTACCGCGACATGGATCGCTGGGCCTTCCATTCGCAGATCTACTTCCTCGCGCACAAGTTCCGCCTCCACCAGGAGCTGGACCGCATGCCCGGTGTCGTCGTGCTCGATCGCACGATCTTCGAGGACGCGGAGATCTTCGCCACGGCGCTGCGCAACATGAAGCACATCGACGACCGTGACTGGCAGACCTATCTCGACCTGTACCATGCGATCCTCGATGCCATCCGGCCGCCCGACCTGATGATCTACCTGCGCTGCTCGATGCGCACGCTGCGCAAGCGCATCCGTCTGCGGGGCCGGGAGATGGAGAAGGACGTGCCGCTCGCCTACCTGAAGCGCCTCGAACGACTCTACGAGCGGTGGATCGAGAGTTACGACATGAGCGACAAGCTGATCCTCGAAACCGATCGTCTCGACTACACGCAGGACCTCGTCTACCGGCTCGACGTCATGCAGCGTATCGAGGCCGTGCTGCCCGAGGACCTCGCGCGGCCCTGCTGCTGAGAAGCCGGGCCTACAGCAGCCCGCTCGCCAGGCCGGCGCCGATCAGCACCATCGCGATCGCAACCGCCAGCTCGACGAAGCGCAGCGTGACCTTGCCGAGCAGGCGGACGCCGACGAATGCCCCGGCGAAAGCGGCCACGACGGCGACGCCGACGGTCGACGCCGCCGTCGCGTCGAGCGCGAGCCGACCCTGCCCGAGGAAGGCCGTCCCGTACAGCGCGAGCCGCAGCACGTCGACGATGATCGAGCACGCCACGCTCGTGCCGACGAAGGCATTCTTGTCGAGACCGGCACGAATCAGGAACGCGGCACGCAGCGCGCCCTGGTTTCCCGAGAGGCCGCCGAAAAAGCCGGACAGCAGTCCGCCCGCCGGCAACAGCCGCGGCGGGACCGCGAGACGGGCCGCGCGCGGGCTGAGCTCCAGCATGGCGAAGAAGACGATCAGCGATCCGATCAGCAGCTCGACACCGTGGACTTCGCGCGTCGCGCCGAGGAACTCGTAGCGGATCAGCACCGGGAGATCCGCAAGGCCCAGCAGAAGCCGTGCGCCGAGCAGCGCGCCGAGCGCGGCGGGCACGCCGAAGCGCAGCACGACGCGGCGGTCCGCGTGACGACCCACGAGGACCAGCTTGAACAGGTTGTTGAGCAGGTGAACGACCGCGGTCGCGGCCACGGCGAGCGGCACCGGGAACAGGAGCGCCAGTATCGGCATCAGCAGCGTGCCGAGGCCGAAGCCCGAGAACAGCGTCAGCGCCGAGGCGCACAGGGACACGACGGCGACGAGCAGGTGGTCAGCAGTCACTGCAGGTCACACGCTGAGCCCTGCCGCTCTTCATCGCCCGGCCGGCTGCGTTGGCGGCCGGCGGCCCCGGACGTTGGCGGAGGCGACCCCGCCTCCGGCGTCAGTTGCCGAAGGGCTCGATGAAGCTCGACGGGACCGGCTCGCCGTCCGCGAATGCCGGCGTGAACTGGCTCTGCTCCAGCGTGGCAATGATCGCATCGCGGCATTCCCTCGTCAGCGGCACGCCTTCCCCGGGCACGAGGCTGATGCTGCTCTGCTCGCCGCTCGCAGCCACGTGCGCCTTGGCCCAGACGAGATAGCGCGTGCGCTTCGGGCAGACCTTCTGCCAGCGCTCGTCGGTAATCCCGCGCTGGGCGGCGATGTGGTCCTCGCCGTAGGCTTCGATATTCTCGACGAGTCCCGGGTTGTTGTAGATCGTGATCGTCTCGACATCGCCCTTCTTGGCGAAAGCGACGCGGTATTGCACGTAGACCTCGCGCTTGCGGCCGTCGAAACTGGCGGGATTCAGGCGCGCCTTCTTCGCCGCCTGGTTGATCTGCGGTACGAAGGCCTGGTCCCCCGGCTCGATCGCGTAGCAGCCGTTGTCCTCCATCTTGCCCGAGGGCGAGACCCTCGCGGCACAGCGTACCGTGGCGCTCGCGTCGCCGACGAGCGAGGGGAACTCGATGCGCGCGCCGAGCGCGGCCTCCTCGTGGTCGAAGGTAGCGGGCAGGCGCTGGCCGGCCGCGTGGCCGGCCGGCAGCAGAGCGACGGCGAGCGCCATCCACGGCGAGCATCGGGACTGAACTCGCGAAATCATCCGAACTCCGGCGGCCAGATAGCCGAGTGGCTGGAAACTGTGCCTTGGGATCGCCGCGGCCGTGCAAAGTTCCGCCCGGGCGCGCCTGCGGATCGGCTACTCGCTGACGGCCTGGACTTCGTACATCGCTTCGAGAATCGGTGACATGGGTTCGCCGTAGCGCCCGAACCACTTGTGATGCAGGCGCCGGATGCGCGCATCGCTGTACAGCGATGCGAGCGCCCGGTCCGCCATCAGGCGGAACTCGGTATCGCCGCGCTTCAGCATCAGGGAGTAGGGCTCGCGGGAAAAGACGCGGCGCGCCATGACGTAATTCGCAGCGTTCGCGCTGCGAAAAACCTGGCCGACGAGCATCGAGCGGTCGGAGGCATAACCGTCGACCTTGCCCTCGTCCAGAAGCTGCATGCCGTCGTCGTGAGTGCGGATCAGCGCCAGCTTGAAGCGATATTCGTTGAGTTTTCCGAAACGCTTGAGCGCCTCTTCCGTGGTGGTTCCCTGGATGACCGCGACACGCTTGCCGGGCAGATCCTCGAGCGTCGGGATCGGGTTCTTCGCCGTCGACAGCACCGTGCCGCCCGTGATGAACGTGAACAGCGTGAAGTCGACCTGTTCCCGGCGCGACAGCGTGACCGTGGTCGCGCCGCATTCGATGTCGACGTCGCCGTCGACGACGGCGGCGATGCGTTCGCGCGGCAGTACCAGCGGCACGAACTCGATACGCAGCTCCTCGAGGCCGAGACGCGTGCGTATCGTCGTTGCGATGTGGCGGCACAGGTCCACCGAGTAACCGGTGGTCTCGCCATTCGCGTCGATGAACGACATCGGCGGCGCGTCGGGCACGAAGCCTACGCGGAACACGCCGCTGTCGATGATGCGCGTCAGGGTGGGGCCGTGCGCCTGCGCGGCGGCAGGTGGCGTGATCGCGAGCAGCGCGAGGGACGTGGCGAGCGTCAGCCAGCGGGTCATCGATTTCTCCGTTGGTCGGGATGGCGGGCGGCGGCGCGCGCCGGCCCGGCGCTGAAGTCTGGCAACTGGGCGTGGCGAAGTAAAGGCAGGCAGGGCAGCGCCTCGGTCAGTCGGAGCAGCGGCACGAGCGTCCTCACTGGGCGACACACGTCGTCTCGAGCAGCAGCCAGCGCAGCCCGGTTCGCTCGTGGACCAGCACGCACTGCGGCCCGTCGAGCAGCAGCCGGAAGGTTTCGGGCCGGCCGAGCTGGCGGCCGGTCGCGGGCGGTGCGTCGATTCCCCGAGGCGCGCTGTGC
>JBFJUJ010000080.1:0-10724 GCA_041624755.1 Woeseia sp.
GATATCTGCGCGGTACTGGCGCGACAGCATGACGGATCGCTCGAGCGCTGCCTGCTTCTCTGTGGTCGGGTCGATTACTGTCAGTATGCGCCGAAAGGGTCTCATCATGCTCTCCTGATAGCGCTGCGCCGGCGTGTGGCTGTCACGCGTTGACCGACAGCACGCTGAGCTTGCTCTTGAACAGGTAATGATGCGTCACACCGCCGAACAGCCGTTCGCGAAAGCGGCTGCGGCTGTAGCTGCCGATGACCAGCAGATCGGCGCCACGATCCTGGCAGTGGGCGTCGATGTCGTCGATCTCGCTGCCGCCGCGATCCGGCGTCCGCTTGGCTTCGGCGCGGATACCCCAGGCCTTCAGATACCTGACCAGGTGGCTCGCCTTGGCTCCGTGCTCCTTGCCACCGCCGCTGGTGATGATGCTGACGTCCTCCGCCGCATGCAGGATGGGCAGCGCCGCAACGACCGCGCGCATTGCGTTCCGCGTCCTGTCCCAGCCGATGACGATGCGGCGGCCGACCTTGACGCGACGGTTCGGCGGCACGATGAGCACCGGGCGCGACGAGTTCAGCAGCGCCTCGTTGAGGAACAGTCGCGCAACGTGGCTCATCGCCCGCTTCGGCCGGGACACCACGATGAGATCGGCGAAGGGGCCGATGACGGGCATCAGGTTCTCGACGTGCCCGACCTCCTCGATCCAGACGATCTCGCGGACCGATTTGCCGCTCAGGCTCTTTTTCATGGTGAAGCCTCGCGCCGCCGCCACTTCCTCGACCAGGGCGCGGGCGGCCTTGCTGGCCTCGGCAGCCGACTTGCGATCGGAGACGTCGAGTTCGGGCTGGCGGTCTTCCGGCAGCAGGTAGCTGGCCTCGGCCGGGAGCAGCACGCGGGAATAGCGGTGCGGACGGATGTGGCAGGCGTGGATGTTCGCCTGCAGGCGGTCCGCCAGGTCGAAAGCGCTGCCGAGCGCGATGCCGCACTCGGGCCGGTCCGCCACCGGTACCATGATGATTCGCATCCCGCCAGGTCTCCGTTGCCCGATTCCTCATGGCAGAGCCTAGTTGCGCCACCGGGAGCCGCCTATGCGTGTTTTCCGAAGAAGCGTAGGCAATGACCGGCGGCGGCACCGTCACGCCTTTGCAGTGCTCGCCGGCGCGGATCAGCGGGCATCCGCCGCCGCCGCGATGCGCCGCGCCAGTCGCCGCAGCGGCGAGCCGACCCAGAGCGGCAGCAGGCTCATGCCGACGACCAGCAGCCAGCCCTCCGTGGCCAGCCCGGTGAGCGACAGCACGTCGGCGAACAGCGGTACGTGGACGGCCGCGAGTACCAGCACCACGCAAAGTACGAGCGCGGCCCAGATCCACGGGTTCCGGCTCACCTCGTTCGTGAACAGTCCCGCCTCGATATTGCGCATGTTGAACACGTGCCAGAGCTGCGCGAAAGCGAGGGTGCAGAACGATACGGTGACGGCTGCGCGTGCATCGAAGCCGAAGCCCTTGACGGCGATCGCCATCGAAGCGAGCACCGTCAGCGCGATCGACACGCCGTGCACGGCCACGACGACCCAGTGGCGCCGGGTCAGCAGCGCTTCGTCCGCGGGTCGCGGCCGTTCGCGCATCAGCGTCGGCGAGCCCCGCCCGACGCCGAGCGCGAGCGCCGGAAACACGTCCGTCACGAGGTTCAGGAACAGGATCTGCAGCGGCAGCAGCGGCAGCGGCGCACCGGCGAGCGTGGCGAGCGTCACCACGAGGACCTCGCTGATGTTGCAGGAGAGCAGGTACACGACGAACTTGCGGATGTTCTCGTAGATCGCCCGTCCCTGAGCCACGGCCTCGACGATCGTGCCGAACTCGTCGTCCTGCAGCACCATGGCGGCCGCCTCCTTGGCGACGGCCGTGCCGCGCACCCCCATGGCCACGCCGATGTCCGCCTTGCGCAGCGCCGGTGCGTCGTTGACGCCGTCGCCGGTCATGGCGACGACTTCGCCCGCGCGCTGGTAGCGCCCGATCAGGTCGAGCTTCTGCTCCGGCGTCGCGCGCGATACGACCAGTGGGGGCGGCACCGTGCCCGGCGGCATGCGCGCCAGCAGCTCGGGCAGGGTGTTGCCGTCGACGAACTGCTCGCCAGGCGCCTCTGCCTCGATGATGCCGACGTCGCGTGCGATCTCGCGCGCCGTCGCCGCATGGTCGCCGGTGACCATGACGACGCGGATACCGGCCGCGCGGCAGCGGGCGACGGCTTCGGCGACGCCGGGGCGCGCCGGGTCCTCTAGGCCGACGACTCCGAGCAGCGTGAGGTCGGCACAGGGTTCCGCGTCGGCAACCGGCGCGTGCTTCTCTGCCAGTGCGAGTGTCCGGAGCCCGGCGTCGCCGAGCGCCTGCACCTCCGCGTCGGCGGCCTGGCGGGCCGCCGCGTCGAACGGCTGCTCCGCGTCTCCGACACGCAGGCGCGTGCAGCAGGCGAACACGGCCTCGGGCGCACCTTTGACCGCGACGAGGACGCGGTCGCCGTCGGCATGCAGCGTCGCCATCAGCTTCGTATCCGGATCGAAAGGCAGCTCGCGGAGTTCCGGCAGCCGCTGCCTGAGCTCGGCCTGCGACAGGCCGCAGCGCGCGGCGGCGTAGAGCAGCGCGACTTCGGTCGGGTCGCCGACGGCCCCCGTCTCGTCCTGCCAGTGCGGCCGCAGCGCGGCGTTGCTGCACAGCGCGCCGACGGCGAGCAGCGCCTCGACCTGCCGGCGCAGCGGCAGGTCGGGCTCGACGCCCTCGCCGTGCGAACCGACAGCGGCGCCCTCGCCGCGGGAATCGACGCTGCCCGCCTGACCGCAGGCTTCGGCCATCCGCAGGCGCCTGCCGCCGACGATGAGCTCGGTGACCGTCATTCGATTCTCGGTCAGCGTGCCGGTCTTGTCGGTCACGATCACGCTCGTCGTGCCGAGCGTTTCCACGGCCGAGAGGCGGGCGATGACCGCGTTGCGCCGCGCCATGCGCCACATGCCGCGTGCCAGCGCGATGGTCGCCACGACCGGCAGGCCCTCGGGTATCGCGGCCACCGCCAGCGCGATCGCGACCTCGACGGCGAGCAGCAGCTCGCGGCCGACCACGATACCGCCGACGGCGATCAGTACGGCCATGATGCCGACGGCGACGGCGAGGCGCGTGCCCAGCGCGTCGAGCCGTTTCTCGAGCGGCGTCTCCTCGGGCTCCGCGGTCGACACGAGCTCCGCGATGCGCCCGAGCTCCGTGGCGCGACCGGTCGCGACCACGACGCCCTTGCCCGAGCCGCGCGTGACGGCGGTGCCCTTGTAGAGCATGTTGCGGCGCTCCATCAGCGGCACGTCGTGCTCCAGGGTGTCCGCCCCCTTGCGCACCGGAAGCGCCTCGCCGGTCAGCGCCGCCTCGTTCGCCTGCAGCTTCGCTCCCTCCAGCACACGGAGATCCGCGGTCACGATGTCGCCCGCCTCGCAAAGCACGATGTCGCCCGGAACCAGCTCCTCCGCCGGGATGCGGTGCATGCCGGCGTCGCGCAGCACCACGGTCTCGACCCGGCCCATGCGCCGCAGCGTCTCCATCGAGCGCGTCGCGCGCCACTCGGTCACGAAACCGATGCCCGAGTTGATCAGCACGACGACGAGGATCGCGAGACCCTCGAGCAGTTCGCCGAAGGCGATCGCGAGGGCGCCGGCCGCCGCCAGCAGCAGCACGACGACGCTCCGGAACTGGTCTAGGAGGATCGCCGCGAGGCTGCGCGCGGCGACCACGGCCAGCTCGTTCGCGCCGAAGCGGCGGCGGCGGTCGGCGACGTCGGTTGGCGACAGGCCGCGCGCCGGGTCAACCCGCAGTGCGCGGGCGACGTCTGCGGGCGGCGAGCACCAGGGCGACCGGGCGGTCTGCATCGCGACGGGTTGCGACGCCGGGCGTGCGCTGCTGCCGGCGGGATCGTGTCGCATCGGTCGTCCCCCCCCGGGCGACGGGTCAGGCCGACTCGCACAGCAGCGGGATGCCCGCCCTGCGGTGCCATTCACCGATGCCCGCCCAGATCTCCGCGGCAGTCTCCGCGAACCAGCAGAGCTGCCGGTCCTCGGGGTCGATCGTGCCCTCGTCGACGAGGTAATCGAGATCGATCAGCCGCTGCCACCAGTCGCGACCGACCAGCACGACCGGCAGCGGTGCGATCTTGCGGGTCTGCACCAGGTTCAGCGTTTCGAACAGCTCGTCGAGCGTGCCGAAGCCGCCCGGGAAGACCACGAGCGCCCGGGCGCGCAGCAGGAAGTGCAGCTTGCGCACGGCGAAGTAGCGTACCCGGAAGCACAGCTCCGGCGTGACGTAGGGATTGGGGAACTGCTCGAAGGGCAGCTCGATGTTCAGCCCGATCGACTTCGCGCCGACGTCCGCCGCACCGCGGTTGGCGGCTTCCATGATGCCCGGGCCTCCACCGGTCATCAGCGTCAGGCGACAGTCGTCCGGGCCGTCGCCGGAGCGGCCGACGAGCGCGCCGAACTCCCTCGCAATGGCGTAGTAGCGGCTCTTGTCTCGAATTCGCCCGGCGACCTCGAGGCGGGACTTCAACTCGGCATCGTGGGGATCCTCGCGGGAGGCGCGCCTGAGCTGCTCGACGTCGCGTTCGGCGGCCGCGGGCTCGACGATGCGCGTGCTGCCGAAGACGACGATCGTGTTCCTGACGCCGGCCTCGCGCAGCAGGAGTTCCGGTTTCGAATAGTCGAGCGCGATGCGCAGGCCACGCACACGGTCGTCGTTGACGAAGTCGCTGTCGCGCTCGGCGAGCCGGTACGCGCCGCTGTCGAGCAATTGGGCGACCCGGCGCGCGGCGTCAGGATCGTCGTGCACCGACTTCGGCACCTCCTCGGGGAGCTTGCGCAGGCGCCGGCGCTGGCCGGGCGGCTCCGGCACCTCCCGGGCGCGTTCCCGATCCCGCCGGTCGTCGCTCTTGCGGCCCATTCCAGTCGCCCCGGACGTCTCAGACGTCCACGGTCAGCCCGTGCTCCGCGAGCCGGACTCGCGCACCGCAGTCGGCCTCGAGCTTCGCCGCCAGCGCCCGCTGCGCGTCAGTCTCGCCGTGCACGAGCCACACGGGCGGCGTATCGGCGAAATGCCGGTACCAGCCGACGAGCCCGGCCTGGTCGGCGTGCGCCGACAGGCCGCCCACCGTGTGCACCTGCAGGCGCACCGGGTACTCCTCGCCCCACAGCCGGATGGACTCCGCGCCGTCCACGAGCCGCCGACCGAGCGTGCCATAGGCCTGGAAGCCGACGATCACGAGGTGACATTCCGGCCGGCTGACGTTGTTCTTCAGGTGGTGGTGGATGCGGCCCCCGGTACACATGCCGCTGCCGGCGATGATGATCGCACCGGAGCGGATCTCGTTGATCGTCATGGACTCCTCGGTCGAGCGCGTCGCGTGGAAGTTGGGCAGGTTCGGCAGCGGCGTGCCGGGAACGAACAGGTCAGCGCCGTAGAGATGCCGGTAGCGCGCGTAGGTTTCCGTCGCCTCGATGCCCATCGGGCTGTCGAGGAATATCTGCCACTCGTCGATGTGCCAGCGCTCGCGGTGCTGCGCCATCAGGTAGAGAATGTCCTGCGTCCGGCCGACGGTGAATGCCGGGATCAGGATATTGCCGCGCCCCGCCCGCGCGCTCTCGAACACCGCGGTGAGCTCGTCCAGCGTGTCGTCGAAACTGCGGTGCAGCCGGTCGCCATAGGTGCTTTCCAGCAATACGCCGTCCGCGTGCCTCAGCACGGCGGGCGATTCCATGACCGGTGCATCGGCGTGGCCGAGGTCGCCGCTGAACACGAGAGTGCGTTTCCCGTCCTCACCTCGCCAGGCGAACTCGACGATCGCCGAACCCAGGATGTGCCCGGCGTCGTGCAGCCGCAGCGTCAGTCCCGGCGCGATCTCCAGCGATTCGCCGTATTTCACGCCGTGGAACTGCTGCAGGCAGGCTTCCCCGTCCGCGCGAGTGTACAGCGGCTCGACCAGCGGGCGGCCGTTGCGCTTGCGGCGCTTGTTCTCCCATTCCGCGTCCTTCTCGTTCAGGTAGCCTGAGTCCGGCAGCATGATGCGGCACAGGTCGCGCGTCGCGTTCTGCGTGTAAACCGGACCCGTGTAGCCGCGCTTCACCAGCAGCGGCACGCGCCCGGAGTGGTCGATATGAGCGTGGCTCAGCACGACGGCGTCGAGTTCGGCGACGTCGAAGGGGAACGCTAGGGCGTTGGCCTCGTCCGCCTCGCGGCCTCCCTGGCGCAGGCCGCATTCGAGCAGCACCGTCGAATCCCCGGCCCGCAGCAGGTACATCGAACCCGTCACCTCGCCGGTGGCACCGAGAAAGGTCAGTTCGAGGCTCATCGTTCGCGGCCGCTGCCTGGATGCCCGGGAGACATGTGCTCAATGCTCCCGGTTCGCGAGCCGGGGTTCAAGGCCGACGACGCGCACGCGCGCGCCCGGGCCCGCATCATTGCTCGTCGCTTTCCGCCGGGCCCGCGCCGCGGCGCTCCGCCCCGGCGTGCCGCTTCACTTCGCGGCGCCTGATCTGCGCGTAGTCCTGCAGGCGACGCCGCACGCTGCGGAACGCATCGTGGATGGCGACGTAGCAGTCCTCGTGCCGCGGATCCGAGGACTTCGACTGGTTCACGACGAGCGTTTCGCCGGGAACGAGGAGCTTGATAATGACGGCATAGATGACGCCCTTGTGCTGGTGATGGTGCGGCGCCGCGACGGTCACCTCGCAGTCGTGGATCGGCGTGAAGAAGCGCTCGAGCTTTGCCACCTGGCTCTCGACCTCGGCGCGCAGGGCATCGCTGCCGTCCATGTTGTGGAAGTGCAATCGCGCCTTGAGAGTCATGGCTTCGCCCCGGTTCGCGCTGTGCGCTCAGAAATCGGCATCGAGGTACTCGCTGCTGCGCGGGAAGGTCTCGAACAGCCGCGCCACGCCACGCTTGATGACGTCGCTGGGATCCTTGCGGTCGCTGGCGGTGATCGTCTTGCCGGCCCAGCCGTGCCAGACGGGTTTCCTGGACTTGCGGTCGAATATGTCCACGGCGAGCGTCCCCTCGGTGTAGCTGTGCGCATCGTATTCGTGAATGTAGTAGCGGCTGCCGTAGACGTGCCAGCCCCAGGGGCCGCGATAGCCCACGGGATAGGACGACACCCTGAGCTTCTCGCGGCTGCCGATCGAGTACGAAACGACGAAGTCGGCCTGGTCGCGGTCCGGCGAGTAAGTGTACCCCTTGACGAGCAGCTGCTCGCGGATCGCGTCGCGAATCTTCTGGTGCGACAGCGGGCTGGCCATGGGCCCGTTGGCGGGGATGTAGGGATCGTCCGCGATCCAGGACCAGCTCGAATAGGCGCTGAAATCCGCCGTCTCGTCATAGTGCGAGCCGCTCCTGATCGTGGAGCAGGCCGTAATTGCAACGCAGGCGACCAGGACTGCGATCCTGAGTCCGGGCGACGCCCGGTACGGTCTGGTCTGCATGTTGCGTAGGCCCGGTGCGGCTGTCGAACGATCATTGTCGACGCCCCCTGCCGGAGCGGATATAGGTATTCCCTGCCGGCCAGTAGGTGAGACTACATACCTGCGCGCGGCAGCCATGCGTACCCGCAGTCGCGTATCGCGGGGCGCGCGACGCAGGTAGTATTGGCGGCGGCGTACGCAGACGTCCCGGGGACGCAGGGCGACATCGATGCCAGACAGAGACAACGCGGAACCGCAGGGATCGCCGGCAGCGCCGCAGCGGCCGAGGACCGCGTGAGCGCGACGTCGGGCACGCTCGCGGGCCTGTCGCTGGCGGATTCCACCGCCCGCTGTCACGGGCCGTGGATCGCCGACAGCACGCACGCGGTCGAACACGCCCTCGACGAGGCCGCCTGGCCGACCGACGCCGTGCGCTTCGAGCTGGACGACATCGCGCGCATGGACACCGCGGGCGCCTGGCTGCTGCAGCGGGCGATCTCGCGCCTGCGCGCCGCGGGCGTCGACGTGACCGTCACCGGCGCGAGCGTACAGACGCGGGCCCTGCTCGAACTGGTGGCGGAGCGCGAGGACGACATCGCCTCGCCGCCCGTGCCGACGCCGACGGGCCTGCTCGAAGACATCGGCCGCCACGCCCACGGCGTGCTGCAGCAGTACACAGGCTTCCTGGAGTTCATCGGCGACGTTGCCGTCACCTCGCTCAGGCTGCTGGTTCGGCCGCGACGCATCCGCTGGCGCCTCATCGTCGACGAGCTCGAGTCCGCCGGCGTCAACGCCCTGCCGATCGTCGGCCTGCTGTCCTTCCTGATGGGCGTCGTCATCGCCTACCAGGGCGGCGTCGTGCTGCGCGACTACGGCGCCAGCATCTACATCGCCGACATCGTCGGCCTGTCCACGGTCCGGGAGCTGGCGCCGCTGATCACCGCGATCATCGTCGCCGGGCGCACCGGCTCCGCCTACACCGCGCAGATCGGCACGATGAAGGTCACCGAGGAGGTCGATGCACTGAGGAGTGTCGGCATCTCGCCGCTGGAATCGCTGGTCGTGCCGAAACTCGCCGCGCTGATCATCGCGCTGCCGCTGCTGACGGTGTTTGCCGACGCCATGGGCCTGTTCGGCGGGCTCGTCATGGCGGCGACGATGCTCGACCTCAACGCCGTGACCTATGTCGGCCGCCTGGCCGAGGCGCTGACGCTCGAGTCCTACCTGAGCGGCGTCGGCAAGGCGCCGGTGTTCGCCTGCCTGATTGCCGTCGTCGGCTGCTACCAGGGCTTCCGCGTCACCGGCAGCGCCGCGAGTGTCGGCCGCCAGACGACGATCAGCGTCGTGCAGTCGATCTTCCTCGTCCTCATCGTCGACGCGGCGTTCTCCGTCGCGTTCAGCAAGCTCGGGATCTAGGCATGGTCGTCGCCGAATCCGCGGAACGCTCCGAAGTCCCGATCTCGGCGACAGGCATCACGATGCGCTTCGGCAGCCATACCGTGCTCCGCGACATTTCCCTCGACATCCGCCGCAGCGAGGTGACGGCGATCGTCGGCGGCAGCGGCAGCGGCAAGTCGACCCTGATGCGTATCCTCGCGATGCTGCAGGAGCCGAGTGCGGGCAGCGTCCAGGTATTCGGTCGCCGCGTGTCGGCGGCCGGCGCCCTCATGACGGACCGCCGGCGGCTCGGCATCATGTTCCAGCACGGCGCGCTGTTCAGCAACCTCACCGTCATCGAGAACGTCTGCGTACCGCTTGCCGAGCACACGGGCTTGAGCCGGCCGCTGATCGAGCAGCTCGCCATGCTGAAGATCCGCCTCGCCGGCCTCGATGCGCTGGCCGCCACGCGCTATCCCGGCGAGCTCTCCGGCGGCATGCGCAAGCGCGCCGCGGTCGCACGCGGCATTGCGCTGGATCCCGAGGTGCTGTTCCTGGACGAGCCGAGCTCCGGCCTCGACCCCGTCGGCGCCGACGCCATGGACGATCTCGTGCTCGAACTCAAGGCCACCCTCGGGCTGAGTGTCGTGCTGGTCACGCACGACATGAACTCGCTGTGGCGCGTCGCCGATCGCATCGTCATGCTGGCCGATTCGCGAATAGCGGCGGACGGCAGTCTCGAGGACGTGCTCGAATCCGACGCGCCGGCCGTGCGCGAATTTTTCCTGAGCCGGCGCGGACGCGCCGCCGGAGGCATGCCGTGAACCGCAAGCAGAACTACGTCCTGACCGGCGTCTTCGTCATCGTGCTGGGCGCCGCCTTCATCTGGGGCATCCTGTGGATCAGCGCCGGCGGCACGCCGCAGCAGTTCGACCGCTACGTCGCGTACATGGAGGAGTCGGTATCCGGCCTCAACGTCGATTCGGCCCTGAAGTACCGCGGCGTCGACGTCGGCAAGGTCGAGGCGATCAGCATCGATGCCGACAACCCGCAGCGCATCCGCCTGCTGCTGCAGGTCAGGCGCGGCATCCCGATCACGGTGGACACCGTGGCGATGCTCGAGTACCAGGGCGTGACCGGGCTGGCGAACGTGAACCTGATCGGCGGCCGGCCGGGCTCGCCGCCGCTGACCGCGCGCGACGACGAAGACTACCCGGTGATCCAGACGGAGCCGTCGCTGTTCACGCGGCTCGACACGACCACGACGGACCTGCTCGGCAACCTGATCCAGACGTCCGCGAGCATCAACGCGCTGCTGAGCGAGGAGAATCGCGAGCACATCGCGACGACGCTCGAGAACGCCGCCGTGCTGTCGGCGTCGCTGGCCGCGCAGTCGCGGAACTTCGAGACGGCGCTCGAGCGGCTCAACGAGACGCTGCGGAACACGAGCGTCGCCAGCCGCGACCTGCCGGCGATGACCGAAGACCTGGCCGCGGGCGCCGAGTTGTTCGGCGGCATGGCGCGTCAGCTCCGGGAAGTCGCCGAGCTCGCCGCGTCGATCGGCGCGGATCTGCAGCGTCTCGTCGAGCGCGCCGGCGACGATATCGACAGGGTGTCGGCCGCGGCGGCGCCCGCGTTCGCGGCGATGCTCGATGACCTGCGGCGCACGGCGCAGAACCTCGACCGAATGACCGACCAGCTCGCGAGCGACCCCAGCGTGCTGTTCTACGGCGCGACGCCCCCGCAGCCGGGCCCGGGAGAACGCCAGGATGACTGACCATGATTGACCGCCCTCCCCTGCGGCGTGTGGCCCTGACCGTCGCCCTGCAGGCGGCGCTGGCGCTCGGCGCGCTGTCTGCCGGCGGCTGCGCGCTGCCGGGCC
>JBFJUJ010000081.1:0-10703 GCA_041624755.1 Woeseia sp.
GGTCACGGCCGCGGTCTCGGGTTCGCGTTTTTTCCTGGCCATTCGGCGCATGGCCGTCAGGCCGGTTCCCACGCCGCCGCGAACTCGTTCAGGTGCGGGCGATCCAGGGCCGCGAGCGTATCCCGCACCAGCGCGAATTCGCGCTCGAGGCCGGCCCGGTCGAGATTGCCGCGCATGAATTCGAAACGCAGGAACACGAGGTAGGTGTTCAGTACGTCGGTCTCGCAGTAGTTGCGGATATCCTCGATGCCGCCCGCGAGCCAGGCATCCCAGACCTTGTCGCCGCTCATGCCGAGCTTGCCGGGGAAACCGAGCATCAGCGCCATCTGGTCGAGGCTCGCGCGGCCGCGCGGCTGGAAACCGGCCAGCACGTCCATCAGGTCGATGTGACGCCAGTGGAAGCGGCCGAGATAGCTGTTGTAGCGAAAATCGCGGTCGTGGTCGCCGGTTTCCCAGTAGCGCGGCGCCTGCACGCCGTTCTTGAGTGCGCGGTAGTGAAGCACCGGCAGGTCGAAGCCGGAGCCGTTCCAGCTGACGAGGTCCGGCGTGTAGCGCTCGATGCCGTCGAAGAAGCGCGTGACGAGTTCCTCCTCGCCGGCATCCGGCTCGCCCAGGCTCCAGACGCGGAAGGTATCGGCCGATCGCAGCGCGACGGAAATGGCGACGATGCGCTGCTGGTGCAGCGCCAGGAAGTCACTGCCGGTCTCCTGCTGGCGCTTGAAGCGCATCGCCGTGCCCACGTCGGCGTCGGACAGGTCGCCGAGATCGTACAGGCGCCTGCCGAAGTCGACGTCCGGTACGGTCTCGATGTCGAATGCAAAACAGTTCATCGTCATTCCTGCGTCGTGCCGGGATCTCCCCGGGGACATGCCGGGATTATCCCGAATTCATCACCACTGCGAAGGCCATGATCAGGCCGGCATCGTCCGTCAGGCTGACGTGGCCGCCATCGATGCCCAGCTGCCGGCAGACCTCGTGCCCGCGCGCCGACCAGATGATCAGCGGGCGGCCGCGAGGATCGTGCACGATCCCGACGTCGCGAATCCAGACACCGTGCGCGAAGCCGGTACCCATCGCCTTGACGGTCGCCTCCTTGCCCGCGAAACGCATCGCGAGGAAGCGCGGCTTGTCCCGCGCGCGCTCGAACAGCGGCCGTTCCTCGTCCATCAGCAGGCGCTCCGCGAAGTGCTCGCCGAAGCGCTCCCAGGTCCGGCGCACGCGAGACAGTTCGACCAGGTCGGTACCGACGCCGAAGATCAAGATGCGTCCCCGGGCCCGCTGCGCGCGGTGCGCATCAGTTGCTTCATCCCGGAGACGGCGGCCGCCATGCCCTCGAACACCGCGCGCGCCACGATCGCGTGGCCGATGTTCAGCTCGACGATGGCGGGGATGCGAGCGATGGCCCGCACGTTCTCGTAATTCAGGCCGTGGCCGGCGTGCACGACCAGGCCGAGCTCGGCGGCGACCCGGGCCGCCGCGGAAATGCGCTCGAGTTCGCGCTCCTGCTCGTCGCCCGTGGCATCGGCGTAGGCGCCGGTATGCAGCTCGACCACCGGCGCCCCGGCCGCAACCGCGGCCCCGAGCTGCGACTCGTCGGGGTCGACGAACAGCGAGACGCGGATGCCCGCCGCGGCGAGGCGGCCGCAGGCGTCGGCCACGCTGTCCGCCCTGCCGGCGACGTCGAGGCCGCCCTCGGTCGTCAATTCGGCACGCTTCTCCGGCACCAGGCAGACATCGGCGGGCCGGATTGCGCAGGCAATGTCGAGCATCTCGTCGGTGACCGCCATTTCGAGGTTCATGCGAGTCCGCATGCGCTCCTTGAGCGCGGGCAGGTCGGCATCCTGGATGTGGCGCCGATCCTCGCGGAGATGCAGCGTGATGCTGTCGGCTCCCGCGCGCTCGGCGATCAGCGCCGCCTCCACCGGCGACGGATAGACCGTGCCGCGCGCCTGCCTGAGCGTCGCGACGTGATCGACATTGACGCCCAGGTGGAGGTCGTTCGAGTCAGCCAAGCGATTCTTCCTCGTCGCGATCGTTGCCGTGGTCAGCGGCAGGGCCGACGCCGCCGGCGGCGGACGCCCTGCGGAGTTCCAGGAGCACCTTGCGGCTCTTGAGCTCCCTGCCGTCGAGATGATACGCGATCACGCCGCGCGTGAGCCGCGCAGCCGCGCGCAGCGCCGCCGGGTCGGAGAACGCCTGGTCCCGCACGGCAAGCAGGTCGCGGCCCGAGAACACCATCGGTCCGTCACGGCTTTCCACCGGGACCGCGCCTTCCGCCGCACGGTACTCGTAGTGGCGCCCGTCGCAGATCGCATCGCGCGCCACCGCGTCGTGATCCAGGTCGAGACCGTAACCGAGCAGCCCGAGCAGTTCGATTTCGAAACTCCGCAGCAGCGGCGCCGGCCGCGACGTGCCGGCGAGGGCGTCGACCGTGCGGCTGTACAGGTCGAAGACTTCCGGCTGCGGGTCGTGGCGATGCATCAGCTTGAGCAACAGCTCGTTGGCGTAATAGCCGGACAGCAGGGCGTCCCCGCCAAGGGACAGCGGCGCGCCGTCCATTTCGGCCCCGGTCAGCGTGCCGAGTTCGGAGCGCCCGACCCACGACAGGGACAGCGGCAGGAACGGGCGCAGGATGCCGCGGAGTCGTGACTTCGCCGCACGCGCGCCGCGCGCCACCAGCGACAGTCGCCCGTGATCGCGGCTGAGCACGTCGAGGATGCGGCTGGTATCCCGGAACGGCCGGTGATGCAGTAGCCAGGCCGGCTCTCGGTCGATTCGCGTGCGGGTCGTCATGCGGCTTCGTCGGGGGCAGGGGAATCAGGGCAGATCGTAGCCGAGCTGTGCCAGGTCCCGGTCGCTGTCGGCCCAATTGTCCCTGACTTTGACCCACAGCGCGAGATGCACCGGGACGCCGTATTCGCGCTTCAGCTCCAGACGCGCCTGCCGGCCGATCTTCTTCAGGAGGCCGCCGCGCTTGCCGACCACGATGCCCTTCTGGCTGTCGCGCTCGACCCAGATCACGGCGCTGATCGCGAGGCCCTTGCCTTCTTCCGCGAATTTTTCGATCTGCACGGTCAGCCCGTACGGCAGCTCCTGGCGCAGCTCCAGCGTGAGTTTCTCGCGGATCAGCTCGGCGGCCCGGAAACTCGCGGAGCGATCGCTGACGGCGTCCGCGGGAAAAAGCGCCGGCGATTCCGGCAGGTAGCGCGGCAGCAGCGCGAGCAACTTGTCGAGATTGTCGCCGCAGAGCGCCGACAGCGGCACGATTTCCTCGAAATCGTGGCGGTCGCTCGTCGCGGCGATCGCGGACAGCAGCTCGCTCTTCGGCTTGACCAGGTCCACCTTGTTGAGCACCGCGATCGCGGGCTTGCCGCTGTCCCGCAGCCGCTCGAGCACGGCATCGTCTTCCGCCGTCCAGCGCCCGGCCTCGGTGACCAGCAGCACGACGTCCGCGTCGGCGAGCGCATTGACCGCGGTCCGGTTCATCATGCGGTTCATCGCCTTGGGTGCGTGCAGGTGCAGCCCCGGCGTGTCGACGAAAATGGTCTGGCAGTCTGCCGCCGTCAGGACCGCGAGAATACGATGCCGGGTCGTTTGCGGCTTCGGGCTGACGATGCTGATCTTGCGACCGAGGATGGCGTTGATCAGCGTCGACTTGCCGACGTTCGGCCGGCCGACGACGGCGACGAAACCGCAGCGGTGCAGCGACTCGCTCATGGTGCCGCTGCCCCGTTGTCGAACGCGTCGAGGACCAGGCTCGCGGCCTCCTGCTCGGCTGCGCGCCGCGAACTGCCGCTGCCGCTGCGCTCGATGGACAGCGCAGGCACGCGGCAGACGACGCTGAAGCGGCGCCGATGCGGCTTGCCGGAGACCTCGCTCACTTCGTATTCGGGCAGTGCCAGGCCGCCGGCCTGCAGTCTCTCCTGCAGCCGGGTTTTCGGGTCCTTGAGCGACTCCGAATCCGGCAGCGCGGCGAGACGTTCCCGGTATGCCGCGAGGATCAGCGCCTCGGCGGCGGCAAAGCCGCGGTCCAGGTAGACGGCACCGAACAGGGCTTCGAGCGCATCGGCCAGGATCGACGAACGGCGATGCCCGCCGGTCTTCTTCTCGCCGCTGCCGAGCTTGACGTGCTCGCCGAGACCGAGTTCGCCGGCCAGTGCGGCGAGCGCCTTGTCGTTGACGAGCGACGCGCGCAGCCGGCTCAGGTCTCCCTCCGCGGCCTCGGGCCGAAGGTCGTAGACCGCGTGGGAGATCACGAAATCGAGAACGGCATCGCCGAGAAATTCCAGCCGCTCGTTGCTCAGGCCGGTAGCGCTGCGATGGGTCAATGCGGCCGCGAGCAGCTCCGGGTCGTCGAAGCGGTAGTCGAGCGTCCGCTCGAGCCACGCAACGGCCTTGTCCTCGCTCATGACGATGACCGGCAGAGGGACAGGCAGGGGAAAGGAGAGCTCATGGCGCGTTATCCTGCCAGACACGCAGGACCGTCGCCACGCGATGGACCGGTCAGCGGCGTACGATCACCCTTTTCTCGAAATGCACGGTGAACGACAGGTTACCGATATACGGTACCGTGTGATCGTAGGTCGCATCGACGAGGAAGCCGGAGGCGTCGGGGGTCACCTTGATGTCACGCGGTTCGAGCACGGACGGGCTTTCGATGCCGAAGCGGCGTTCGATGGACCGGCGGATCGTGGCGATCGTCGGCCCCTGGCCGTCGAATTCCTCCTTCACGCCCTCGACCACGCCCGCGATCTTCATGTAGTTCAGGTACACCGGCGTCAGCTTGATCGCCGCGAAAGCAAACAGGCCCAGGAACGCGATCAGGATGAGCGTGCCGAGCGTCGTCATGCCCTGCACGCGGCGTCTGCCCAGTGTGCCTTGCCGTGCTCTCACTTCACCGTCTCCGTCATCCGCGAGGCGCTGCGGGGCGCCGTCCAGGACAGGTATTCCAAAGGATTTTAACGGTCATTTCAGTGATTTACACCACATTATTGAATCTTGTCGCCGATCCGCTCCCAGCGCGGCCAGCCGAGCCCGTCCATGTGCATCCAGATGCGCACGGCTTCGCCGACGAGGTGAGTTTCCGGGATGGCATTGATGAAACGGCTGTCCTTGCTGTTGTCGCGGTTGTCACCCATGACGAAATAATGGTCGTCCGGCACGACGTAGACGTTTTCCCCCTGCCGCGATCCGGGGGCAGTGATCTGGATCCGGTGCTCCCGCTCGCCGAGAGTCTCTACGAAGACCTGCGGCTCGTCGTCGTGTTCGAGTTCGACGGGCTCGCCGTTGATGGTCAGCTGGTGATCACGGTAGACGATCGTGTCGCCGGGCAGGCCGATGACGCGCTTGATGTAGTTGACGTTCGGGTCCGACGGCAGGCGGAACACGACGACGTCGCCGCGTTCCGGCTCGCCGGTCTCGAGGAACTTGGATTCGAGGACCGGCAAGCGCAGCCCGTAGGAATATTTCTTGACGAAGATGAAGTCGCCCCGCAGGAGCGTCGGCTCCATCGAGCCGGACGGAATCCGGAACGGCTCGAAAATAAAGGAGCGGATCACGAGGACGAGCAGCAGCACCGGGAAGAACGACTGCGAATACTCGACCACCGTCGCGAGCGCCGGCGAAAGCCGCTGCTTGCGCTTCTGCCAGACGAGGCGGTTGATGGCCACGACTGCGCCGCTGACCGCGGTCAGCACGACGAGGACCAATGCGAGGTTGATATTCAAACCCTGTACGTCCCTTCTTCCAGGCTCACTTCTCGACTCGAAGCACGGCGAGAAACGCCTCCTGTGGAATCTCCACCGACCCGATCTGCTTCATGCGCCGCTTGCCGGCTTTCTGTTTCTCCAGCAGCTTGCGCTTGCGCGTGACGTCGCCTCCGTAACATTTCGCGGTGACATTCTTGCGCAATGCCTTGACGGTGCTGCGGGCGATAACCTGCGAACCGATGGCCGCCTGGATGGCGACATCGAACATCTGCCGCGGTATCAGTTCGCGCATCTTTTCGACCAGTTCCCGACCGCGTTGTTGCGCGTTCTCGCGGTGCACGATGATCGAAAGCGCATCCACGCGCTCCTTGTTGATCAATACGTCGAGACGCACCAGCGAGGCCGCCTCGAAGCGCAGGAACTCGTAGTCGAAGGAAGCGAAGCCGCGGCTCACCGACTTCAGGCGGTCGAAGAAGTCGAGCACGACCTCGGCCAGCGGTATCTCGTATTCGAGCGATATCTGGCGGCCCAAGTAGCGCATCTGGGTCTGCACGCCGCGTTTGTCGACACACAGCTTGATGACCGCCCCGACGTGCTGCTCGGGGACCAGTATCCCGGCGCGGATGATCGGTTCGCGCAATTCGGCGATCTCGCTCAGCGGCGGCAGCCTGGACGGATTGTCGACGTAGACGACCTCGCCGTTCGTCTGCTCGACCTCGAAGATCACCGTCGGTGCGGTCGTGATCAGGTCGAGATCGTACTCGCGCTCCAGGCGTTCCTGGACGATCTCCATGTGCAGCATGCCGAGGAAGCCGCAGCGAAAGCCGAAGCCGAGTGCCGCCGAGGTCTCCGGCTCGAAGTGCAGCGCGGCGTCGTTGAGACGCAGTTTCTGCAGCGCCTCGCGGAAACTCTCGTAGTCGTCGGAGCTGACCGGGAACAGGCCGGCGAACACGCGCGGCTGTACCTGCTTGAAGCCGGGCAGCGGCTTCTCGCAGGGGGCCCTGGCCAGCGTCAGCGTATCGCCCACCGGGGCCCCGAAGATGTCCTTGATGCCGGCGATGACGAAGCCCACCTCGCCGGTGCCGAGTTCCTCGCGGTCGGTCATTTTCGGCGTGAATCCGCCGACGCGGTCGGCCAGGTAATTGCGGCCGGTGGACAACACGGTGATCTTGCTGCCCTTGGGAAGGCTGCCGTTGACGACGCGCACCAGCGACACCACGCCGACGTAATTATCGAACCAGGAATCGATGATCAGCGCCTGCAGCGAGCCTTCCGGGTCGCCGGCCGGCGGCGGTATCGTCCTGACGAGCTGCTCCAGCAGGTCTTCCACGCCGGCTCCGGTCTTGGCGCTCACGCGCTGCGCGTTCTTGGCCTCGATGCCGATGATGTCCTCGATCTCGTGGATGACGCGCTCCGGGTCCGCGGCCGGCAGGTCGATCTTGTTCAGCACCGGCAGCACTTCGAGGCCCATGTCGATCGCGGTGATGCAATTGGCGACGCTCTGCGCCTCGACGCCCTGCGCCGCATCGACCACCAGCAGCGCCCCTTCGCAGGCCGCGAGCGAACGCGAGACCTCGTAGGAAAAATCGACGTGACCCGGCGTATCGATGAAATTGAGCTGGTAGATGCGGCCGTCGCGCGCCTCGTAGTCCAGGGACACGCTCTGCGCCTTGATCGTGATGCCCCGCTCGCGCTCGAGATCCATCGAGTCCAGCACCTGCTCGAGCATCTCCCGGTCCTGCAGCCCGCCGCAGATCTGGATGAAGCGGTCGGCCAGTGTCGACTTGCCGTGATCGATGTGGGCGATGATGGAGAAATTGCGAATATGTTTCATCGATGCTCGAGACGCTTGAGCGGAGGCGAACCCGGCCGCCGGCACGGGCCAGCCGCGAAGTATATACGTTTCACGGGTCCGCGGGGGCCACGGGCGGCCCGGCGGCTAGGCGTGCGCGTCCAGTGCGCGTCGGACCGCGGCGGCATCGAGTTCGTAGCGGCAGAGCTCCGCGCCGTCCAATTCGACGACCGGGACGCGCAGCCCGTACTTCGCGCGCCAGTCGTCACGGCTGTCGACGTCACGCACGACGACGTCGGCCCGCCCCCGCAAGAGCGGCAGGAGCTGCTCGATCAGCAGTTCGCACAGGTGGCAGCCCTGGCGACTGTACACGGCGATCCTCGGCCGGGCAGCGGCCGTCATCGCTCGACCGCGTCGGCGGCGGCGCGTCCGCCGATGGCAGGCTTCAGCTGTGCAGGGCAGCGATCGCGCGCCAGCAGCCGGCGGCCGGCCACGATCGCGCCGACCAGGCCTCCCGCCGCCAGCAGCGCGAGTTCGCCGTCGCCGTACGGACCCCACAGCGTCTCGGCGGCCAGCGGCAGCAGCACGAGCGCTGCGAGCGGCAGGCCGTACGCGAGCAGCGAGGCCTGCAGCAGGCGCTCGGGGGCCAGCGTGAGATCGACGCGATCTCCCTCGTGCAGGTCCATGCCGGGCGGTCGCTCGAGCGTCAGGACGCGCGGCCGGCGGCGCCCACCGAGCAGCGCGGCGCCGCAGCCCTTGCCGGCCGCGCAGCGGGCGCAGTCCAGCGCGGCATCGACGCTGACGGTGACGCCCTGCTCGTCGATGGACAGCACGGTGGCGGTGGGCATGGTCGTGACCTTCGGGCAGCGCGGCTCCGGGCAGCT
Source organism: Woeseia sp. (assembly GCA_041624755.1). GTDB lineage: Bacteria > Pseudomonadota > Gammaproteobacteria > Steroidobacterales > Woeseiaceae > Woeseia. The sequence continues at coordinate 8,385 of JBFJUJ010000081.1, forward strand.
TACACCGCGGTGCCCGCTGCCGGCTACGGCCGCGCTAGGGCTGGCGGCGGCGCATCGAACTCGCGATCCGCTGCACCGTGACGGCGGGTACCTCGCCAACCGCGGTAACCTGGTGATCGGCGATCATCGTGGTGTAGGAATTGGCGGCGCCGACCTGGTAACGCTCGGCGATCTCGGGGTCGGGGTGCTCGGCGACGAATACCGAGACCGTCGCCAGGCCGTCGCTGTAGACGATGTGCGTGACGGGCTTGTCGACGCCCGGCATCTGCCTGGTGCGAGTCGACAGGACCCGGAAACCGTCCGGCAGGTCGGCACTCACCCAGTCGGTCTCGACATCGACCGTGTCCACTCGCGCCGGCTCCGCGTACCAGGTGAAATTGTCGAGGCTCAGCGAGGGCATCAGCGCCTGGTCCGGAATATCCGAATCGAAGCTGATGTCCGCAAACTTCAACTGTTCGATGAGCGAGCCGTCCGCCCCGACGAGCTCGGTCCGCAGCGGAAAAGCGGTTTCGCGGTCAAGCCACAGCCGGTGGCCGAAGCGGAAGCCGTCGTGCGGCCGGATCGCGAGCAACAGCGCGCGCCGCCCGGCGACGCGCTCCTCGCGGACGATGGACAGGTCGTATTCGTTGCCGAACCGCACCTCGCTGCTCGGCAGCGTCGCAAACAGGGTACTCTGCTCGCCCCACTTCTCGATCAGTACCGATTTCTGGTCCGGCAGGATGCAGTGCACCTCGTCGCCGTTGCGGATGATTTCGAGGCTGTTGCCTTCCTGCGTCGTGACCTTTTCGCGGACCACGCCATCCACGACGCGATGGACCACCTTGAGTGCCTCGGCGCGGCCGTTCTTGCGGCGTATGACCGTACCGCGGTAGTCGATCTGGCTGACCACCGACGTCATTCGGTCCAGCCATTCGTTGGGAGTTCCCGGCACGTCGTCCGCGACGGCGGTCGGGGACGCGACGACCGAGAACAGCGAGACGAGAACCAGCGTGCTGGGCGACTGCCGCCTGGCGGTCGCGAGGAATTCGCTTTGTAGCCGCATTGTGCTTGTTATTCCTGCGCGCGTTCCGACGTCCCATTGTCCTCCGCGGCAGCATCGGGCTCAAGCGCCTCTCCGCCGGCCGGCGCCACCTCGACCAGCTGCTCGAGTGTGACGAATTCCGACAGGATGCCGTTCGCGCCGAGTTCGCCGGCGGTCTGGCCGTGGCTCAGGTAGTACTGCAGCAGCATGTCGGCAGGACGGTCGGACATGACGTCCTGCAAGTCCGGTTCCGTATAGGTGCGGCCGTCGTCGAACGCGAGAGCCGCGGTGGGTACCGCAGTGCCGGCCTGGGGCACATCGAGCTGCCGCAGACCGAGGAGCGCAAGCACGGCGACCGATGCCGCGATCGCGACGCCGGCGGCAGGCCGCAGCCAGCGCGGGCTGCCTGCAGCGGGCCGGTCCGGCGGCAGGCCGGCTAGCGCGGCCTCCCCGTCGAGTGCCGCAGCGATGCGCGCCCGCAGCTTGCCCACGGCGGGCATCTCCGCCTCGCCGCGCATGAGCTGGCCGATTTCCAGATAACGCGCAGCCTGACGCCTGAGATCGGTATCCCGACTGAGTCGCCTTGTCAGCAGATCGGCCTCCGCATCCGGCAATTCGCCATCGACGAAGGCGGAAATCTGCATCTTGAGAGCATCGTTCATATGTCACCGTTCGGGCTTACACCGCCCTTGTTATCCGTTCCATCCCCCGATTGAACAGCCTCAATCGATAAGGTTCTCGATCTTCTTGCTAATGGCGTCGCGCGCACGGAAGATGCGCGACCGGACCGTCCCTACCGGGCAGTCCATCGTCTGTGCAATCTCCTCGTAACTCATACCGTCGAGCTCGCGCAGGACGATTGCCGTGCGCAGGTCGTCCGGCAGGGCCTCGATGGCCCGCTCAACCGTTTGATTCAGCTCCTGGCTCAGCGTCACGCCCTCCGGTGTGTCGGTCTCCTTGAGCTTGGCGTGCAGGTCGTACTGTTCCGGGTCCTGCAGGTCCAGTTCGACGTCCAGCGGACGCCGCCGCTGTGCTGCAAGGTAGTTCTTCGCCGTGTTCACCGCAATCCTGTACAGCCAGGTATAGAACGCACTGTCGCCGCGGAATCGCGGCAGCGCCCGATATGCCTTGAGGAAAGCCTCCTGCGTGATATCGAGTGCCTGATCCGGATCCCGCACATAGCGCATTACCAGGTTGACAATCTTGTGTTGGTACTTGAGTACCAGCAGGTCGAAAGCGCCTTTCTCACCCTGCTGCACACGCTTGACGAGCTGGGCGTCGGACGTTTCAGTCATGCA
>JBFJUJ010000082.1:0-10697 GCA_041624755.1 Woeseia sp.
ACCGTCGTCGCGGAGCGCTTCGGCCGCGGCGGCGGTTTCAAGACGCCGAAAGTCGAGTCGACCGGCACCGGCGGCGGCATGAAGCTGTTCTGCGACGGTGTCGGCGTGGACTATCCGGATATCACCAATGCGTCGCGGGCCATCAAGAAATCGGAGATCGACAGCTGCGCGGCGAACGGCGTGAAGGATATCATCGAGGTCAAGATCGGCTACGACGGCATTGTCGTTGCCAACGCCACCGGCTCCGAGCCGGTCAGCCTGACCCGCAGGGCCATCTTCCTGGCGCTCGCCAGGGACATCCCGGGTGATGCGGACGGGCAGCTGGTCCCGAACCCGTACCGGCGCTGGAACGAGATCGACCCGGCGCTGCCCGACGCGAAGATCGAGGTGCTCGGCCCGCCGCCGACGTCAGGGACGCGCGATGCCTTCGTCGAGCTCGCGATGGAGGGCGGTTGCCAGACTGTCCCGTGGATCAAAGCGCTGAAGAGCTCCGACGGCAGCCGCTACAAGTCGATCTGTCACACGATTCGCGAGGACGGCGCTTATGTCGAGGCCGGAGAAAACGACAACCTGATCGTGCAGAAACTCGAAGCCAACCCGGCCGCGTTCGGCATCTTCGGCTTCAGCTTCCTCGACCAGAATGCGGAGAAGGTACAGGGCTCCGCGATCGACGGCACTGAGCCGACCTTCGAGGCGATCGCCGATGGCAGCTACCTGGTTTCGCGGCCGCTGTACTTCTACGCGAAGAAGGCGCACGTTGACGTGATCCCGGGGCTGCGGGGTTTCCTGCGCGAATTCACGAGCGATCGGGCCTGGGGCGAAGACGGCTACCTGTCCTATCGCGGCCTCATCCCGATGCCGGACGAAGAGCGGCGCGCGGTGGCCCAGGCCGTACAAACGCTCACGCCCATGTCCGTCGCGAAAAACTGAAAGATGCGTCCAGGGCGCGGCGATCCATCAGGCGGTCGCCGCGCCCGTTCGTCCCCGCGGCCTGGCCCTACGCAGACGTTGCCCGCTGATTGAACGATGCAGACGACGACACTTTTCCTGATACTCATCGGCCTGACCATCGCCGCATACAGCGCCGGGCGCAGCCGCGCGCTGGCCACGGGCGGCGGACGGCTGACCCGGCTGCATTCGCTGCCCGGTTACTACGGGTATTTCGCGGCGCTGTCCTGCCTGCTGCCCGCGCTCGCGGTGGTCCTGTTGTGGCAGTATCTCGAACCGCGCGTCATCAGTGCGCTTGTCCTGTCCGGCCTTCCCGAGGCGGAGCGCGCACTGCCGCCCGGTGAGCAGAGCCTGCTGTACAACAACATCCGGAACCTCGCGACCGGCGACATCGTCTCGGGCAGCGTTGACGCGACGCTTGCCGCCGCTGCGGACCGCTATACCTTGCTGGTGAATCGCAGCGACTCGCTGCTCGCTTTCTCCGTGATCGGCGTGGCGTTGCTGGGTGGCGCCCTCGCCTGGCGTCGGATCAACCCGGACCTGCGTGCGCGCAACCGCGTCGAAAGCGTCATGCTCGGCCTGCTGATCCTCGCCTCGAGCATCGCGATCCTGACGACTATCGGCATCGTGATGTCCGTACTCTTCGAGGCCCTGCGGTTCTTCCGCGAAGTACCCGTTACCGAGTTTCTTTTCGGGCTCAACTGGAGCCCGCAAATGGCCATTCGCGCAGACCAGGTCGGCTCGTCGGGCAGCTTCGGCGCCGTCCCGCTGTTCACCGGCACTCTGCTCATCACCGCCATCGCGATGTTCGTCGCGGTGCCGATCGGCCTGATGACAGCGATATTCCTCGCCGAGTATGCGGGCCGGCAGGTGCGCAACGTCGCGAAACCCCTGCTCGAGGTCCTGGCCGGTATTCCGACGGTGGTATACGGCTTCTTCGCGGCGCTGACGGTCGCGCCGGCCATTCGCGGCTTCGGCGAATCCGTCGGGCTCGATGTCGCCTCCGAGAGTGCCCTGGCGGCGGGCGTCGTCATGGGCATCATGATCATCCCGCTTGTCTCGTCGCTGTCCGACGACGCGATCAACGCAGTACCGCGCGCGATGCGCGACGGCGCGCTGGGTCTCGGCGCGATGCGCTCCGAGGCCATGCTGCAGGTCATTCTGCCGGCCGCTCTGCCCGGCATCGTCGGCGGCATCCTGCTGGCCGTGTCGCGTGCGATCGGCGAGACGATGATCGTAGTCATGGCTGCCGGCCTGGCCGCGAACCTGACGGCGAATCCGTTCGAGGCGGTGACGACCGTGACGGTGCAGATCGTCACGCTGCTGGTCGGCGACCAGGAGTTCGACAGCGCGAAGACGCTGGCGGCCTTCGCGCTCGGCCTGGTGCTGTTCGTCGTGACCCTCGGTCTGAACGTCCTCGGGCTCAAGGTCGTGCGCCGCTACCGGGAGCAGTACGACTGATGGACAAGGCAAGCATAAGCCGCAGGAAGGTCGAAGCCGGCCTCGGTCGAAGGCATCGCAAGGAGATGCTGCTGCGCCTTACCGGCGTGCTGGCGACGCTCGTCGGCGTGATCTTTCTCGGCGTCTTCTTCGTATCGCTGATCATGCAGGGCGCGGCAGCGTTCCAGCAGACTTTCGTCAAGCTGGACGTCGAATACCGCGAGGAGTGGCTCGCGCCGCAGGGCGAGTTCGACCCGCAGTTCGCGGACTTCGACGCCGTCGTCCGCGAGGCGATTCGCGCGCGCTTCCCGGACGTTCGCGACCGGCGCGAGCGCCGCGATCTGTTCCGGCTGGTGAGCGTCGGCGCCGCCTACCAGCTCCGCGAGCGGATCGCGGCTGAGCCTGCGCTGATCGGCGGTTCCGAGCAGGTATGGGTGCCGGCGTCAGCAGACGTCGATATGGTGGTCAAGGGCAAGATCGAGCGCAGTGTCGACGAATCGCAGCGATCGGTATCGGACCGGCAGCTTGCCTGGATAGACGCGCTTGCCGCGGACGGGCGGCTGGAGAAACGATTCAACACCGCGCTGTTCACGAACGGCGATTCGCGCGAGCCGGAACTCGCCGGAATCAAGGGCGCACTGATGGGCTCCTTCTACATGCTGATCGTGACCATCGCGCTGGCGTTCCCTATCGGCGCCGCCGCGGCGATCTATCTCGAGGAGTTCGCGCCGAAGAACCGCTGGTCCGACCTGATCGAGGTCAACATCAACAACCTTGCCGCCGTGCCGTCGATCGTTTTCGGGCTCCTGGGTCTCGCAGTGTTCATCAACTGGCTGGCATTGCCGCGCTCGGCACCGCTGGTCGGCGGCCTCGTACTCGCACTGCTGACGCTGCCGGTCATCATCATCGCATCGCGGGCGTCGATCAAGGCGGTGCCGCCGTCGATTCGCGATGCCGCGCTTGGCGTCGGCGCGTCGAAAATGCAGGTGGTAACGCATCACGTGCTGCCGCTGGCCTTGCCCGGCATGCTGACCGGCGCGATCATCGGCATGAGCCGTGCACTCGGTGAATCCGCGCCGCTCCTCATGATCGGCATGGTGGCATTCATCGTCGACGTGCCAGCCGGCTTTACCGATCCTGCGACGGCGATGCCGGTGCAGATCTACCTGTGGGCGGACAGCCCCGAGCGGGCTTTCGCGGAGCGCACGTCTGCCGCGATCATTGTCCTGCTCGGATTTCTTCTGGTAATGAACCTCGCGGCGGTTATCATGCGCAGGCGGGTGGAGCGGCGGTGGTAGACGTCATGGCGAACCTGCATGCGCACGACGACAAGCGGATGGAAGACTTGGCAAGCGAAGAACCAGCGCCATCGCCAGAGCCCGCAAGGGCTGCGCGGCGGGAAGCAGTGCACGAGCGCTTCGCCGACGTGGGCGAGCGGACCGTCGGCACGATAACCTGCGACGACGCGCGGATGTCGGCGCGCGATGTCAACGTGTGGTACGGCGATAACCAGGCCCTCGAGGATGTCTCTCTCGACATCGGCCAGAACCAGGTGGTTGCGCTGATCGGGCCTTCCGGCTGCGGCAAGTCCACGTTCCTGCGCTGCCTTAACCGGATGAACGACTCGATCGAATCGGCGCGCGTTACCGGGGAGATAAAGCTGGACGGCCAGGATATCTACTCCAAGGAGCTTGATCCGGTCGCGCTACGGGCTCGCGTCGGCATGGTATTCCAGAAGCCGAACCCGTTCCCGAAGAGTATTTACGACAACGTCGCCTACGGGCCGCGCATCCACGGGCTGGCGGCAAATCGGGCAGAGCTCGACGACATCGTGCACTCCAGCCTCGACCGCGCGGGGCTGTTGAAGGAGGTCCGCGACCGCCTCGACGAGCCGGGCACCGGGCTGTCGGGCGGTCAGCAGCAGCGCCTCTGCATTGCGCGCACGATTGCCGTGAACCCCGAAGTGATCCTGATGGATGAACCCTGTTCCGCGCTCGATCCGATCGCCACCGCGCGAATCGAGGACCTGATCGACGAGCTGTCGCAGAACTACTCGATCGTCATCGTGACGCATTCGATGCAGCAGGCAGCGCGGGTGTCCCAGCGGGTCGCCTACTTTCACCTGGGCAGGCTGATCGAGGTTGACGAAACAGACCGCGTGTTCACGAATCCGCGGCACAAGCTGACCGAAGACTACATCACGGGGCGTTTCGGCTAGGACGGGATGCGCGGCGGTCGCCCCTGCGGCAGGGGCAGGGAATCGCGGCTGGAATCGTGCCTGCGGCCGGACTGCGGATCTACCCCGCGGTTTTCGCGAACACCTTGTCGTAGGCCTCCGGCGAAAACCCCACGGCGACGAAGTTGCCCCGCTCCAGCACGGGCCGTTTGATCACGGCCGGATACTCGATCATCAGGCCGATCGCGCGCTCGCGGTCGAGACCGTCGCGGTCGTTTTCGGGGATGCGTCGCCAGGTGAGGCTGCGCCGGTTGAGCAGCTTCTCCCAGCCAAGGTTGTCGCACCAGCGGCCGAGCATCGCTCGGTCGAGGCCGTCGCGGCGGAGGTCGTGGAACGCCGCTTCGATGTCGCGCGCCTCGAGCCAGCGCACGGCGGCGCGGCAGCTATCGCAGCTTTTCAGACCGTAGATCGTCAGCATTCAGTCGTCCTTCTGGGCCTCGCGCAGCAATTCGTTGAGGCCGGTGCGGGCCCGCGTCCTGTCGTCGACCTGCTTGACGATGACCGCGCAATACAGTGAGTGGGAACCGTCGGCCGCCGGCAGGTTGCCAGCTACGACCACCGAGCCGGCCGGCACGCGCCCATAGCTGATCTCGCCGCTCCGCCGGTCATAGATACGGGTGCTCTGCCCGAGGTAGACGCCCATCGAGATGACCGAGCCGCGCTCGACGATGACACCTTCGACGACCTCCGAGCGCGCACCGATGAAACAGTCATCCTCGATGATCGTCGGGCTGGCCTGCACCGGTTCGAGTACGCCGCCGATGCCGACGCCGCCCGACAGGTGGACGTTGCGGCCGATTTGTGCGCAGCTCCCGACGGTGGCCCAGGTATCGACCAGCGTGCCGGCGCCGACGTAGGCGCCGACGTTGACATAGCTCGGCATCAGTATCACGTCGCGGGCGACGTACGCGCCGTATCGCACGAGCGCATCCGGGACTACGCGCACGCCGGCGTCGCGGAAGTCCTGCTCGCTGTAGCTCGCGTACTTGAGCGGCACCTTGTCGAAATAATGGCTGACGCCGTCCGTCATCAGGCGGTTGTCGTGGAGCCGGAAGCTCAGCAGCACGGCCTTCTTGAGCCAGTCATTGACACGCCAGCCGTCTCCGTCGGGTTCCGCGACGCGTGCCTCACCGGTATCGAGCGCGGCGAGCGCCGCAGAGACGGCGTCGCGCAGTTCCGGCGTCGCGAAGTCGGCGTCGCCGCGCCGTTCGTAGCCGGTGTCGATGAGGTCGATCATTTCGCTCTGGTTCATGCTCGGCGCTCCCTGAGCTCAGGCCTGTGTGTTGAGTCTTTCGATGAGCTTGCTGCGCAACGCGTCGCATGCCTCCGGCGTCAGCGGCTTGCCGTCCTCGCCGACGATGAAGAACACGTCTTCGGCCCGTTCGCCGATCGTCACCACCTTGGCGGTGTCGATGTCGATGCCGTACTCGATGAAGACCTGGCCGATCGTGCTGAGGAGTCCGGGCCGGTCACCGGCGACGATCTCCATGATCGTGCGGCGCCCGGCGACATCCTGGTCGAACTGCATGGAAACCTCGGTCGAGAACATGCGCACCTGGCGCGGGGCCGGGCGCGTCACCGGTGCGGCGTGCTCGCTCTCCGTCGTCAGGACTTCGGCCAGCGATCGTCGCACGCGCGCCATCCGCGAGTCGTCGATCTCGTTGCGCGGATCCAGTTCGAGGAACACGAAGGTATCGAGGCTGTAGCCGTTCTCGAGCGGCACGATGCGCGCGTCGACGATGGTCATGCCGAGCTGTGCAAGGCGCGAGGTCGCCTGGGCGAAGGTACGCTTGCTGCGCGGCGTGTACAGCAATGCCTCCATGCCGTCGCCGTGAGGCTGGCGGCGCACATCGAGCAGGCCGGGCTTGCCGTCGAGATCGGCGCCGATCAGCACCTCGGTATGCCAGGCGATCTCGCTGCCGCGGTAGCGCAGGAAGTAATCCTCGGTCATCAGGGACCACAGGGACTCGATGTCGGCGGCGGCGACGCCCTTCTCGGCCAGCAGTCCGCGTGCCGTATCCTGCTTGTCGAGGATCAGCTCGGCCCGGTCCACCGGATTCTCCAGGCCGTTGCGCAGGGCGCGCGCGGTGAAATTGTAGAGGTCGCGAAACAGGGTGGCCTTCCAGGAGTTCCACAGCTTGGGATTCGTGCCGCGCACGTCCGCCACCGTCAGCAGGTAGAGGTAGTTCAGCCGCATCTTGTCGCCGCAGAGCTTCGCGAATTCATTGATGACGTGGGGATCGCCGATGTCTTTCTTCTGCGCGGTCATCGACAGAACGAGGTGATTGCGCACCAGCCACGCGACCGTCTTGGCGTCGTAGTCGCTCATGCCGTGTTCCAGGCAGAACGCCTGCGCGTCGTGGGCGCCCAGTTCGGAGTGATCGCCGCCGCGGCCCTTGGCGATGTCGTGGAACAGGCCGGCAAGGTAGATCACCTCCGGCTTGTCCAGCGACTGCATGATCTGGCTGCAGTGCGGAAACTCGTGGTCGAATCGGCTGAGCGCGAAGCGCCGCAGGTTGCTGACGACGAACAGCGTGTGCTCGTCCACCGTGTAGGCGTGGAACAGGTCGTACTGCATGCGTCCGACGATGCGGCCGAACGCCGGGATGTACAGGCCCAGCACGCCGTACAGGTTCATGCGCCTGAGCTGGTGCGTCACGCCCTCCGGCGCGCGCAGGATGTTCAGGAACAGCCGGTGGTTGCGCGGATCCTGGCGAAACGACTCGTCGATCAGGTGCAGGTGCCGCTTTATCCGGCCGACGGTGAGTGCGCTGACGCCGCGAATGTCCGGGTTTTGCTGCAGCAGCAGGAACAGCTCGAGGAGCGCCGAGGGCTCGCGCGCGAAGACGTCGTCGCGCGCCGTCTGCAGGTAGCCGTTCTTGACCTGGAAGCGCTCGTTCAGCGGTTCGGGTGTCGCCCCGGGATCCATCAGGATCGCCTCTTCGAACAGCTGCAGCAGCATCTCGTTCAGCCGGCTCAGGTCCATGACCGTGCGGTAGTAGCGCTGCATCATCTGCTCGACGGCCAGCGTGTAGGCGGCGTCTTCGTAGCCGAGCAGCCGCGCGAGGTTCGTCTGGTGGTCGAACAGCAGACGGTCCTCGCGGCGGCCCGTCAGCAGGTGAAGCGCAAAGCGCACCCGCCACAGGAAGGCCTGCCCGTCGAGCAGCCGCCGTAGCTGGCCGGCGGTCAGGAAATTGTGGCTGACGAGCTCATCGAGCGTGGCGACGCCGAAGTGGCGCTTCGCCACCCAGCCGATCATCTGGATGTCGCGCAGCCCGCCGGGGCTGCCCTTGACGTTGGGCTCGAGCTTGTAGGCAGTGTCGTCGTAGCGGTGGTGACGTGTGCGCTGCTCCTCGATCTTGGCGGCGAAGAATCGTTCGGAGGGCCAGACCGCCGGCGCTGCCACGGCGCGCTGCATGGCGTCGAACAGGGCGGCGGGCCCGGCCAGCAGGCGGGATTCCATCAGCGTCGTCGCGACGGTGATGTCGGCGGTCGCTTCCTCGCGGCACTGCTCGATAGTGCGCACGCTGTGTCCGAGGTCGAGACCCGCGTCCCACAGTTCGGCGATGAACGCGGCGATACGCTGCTCCGCGGCGGCGTCAGGGGGCGCCTCGACGAGCAGCGTCAGGTCGACGTCCGAGCAGGGGTGCAGTTCGCCGCGACCGTAGCCGCCGACCGCGACCAGCGCCACGTCCGGCCCGAGTTCGTGGCGGGCGGCCAGCGCGCGCACGATCTCGTCCACGAGCGCCGCGCGCAGTCGCACCAGCCCCGTGATCTCGTCGCCGTTGCGGAAGCGCCGCTGCAGCACCTCGTCGGCGGCGGCGAGCGCGCCGCGGGCGTCGCCGCCGCCCTCCGCGAGCGTCGCTGCGAGGTCGCGGAGAACCGGGTCAGCGGCAAAATCCGCCGCGGCGGGCTGCGGCACACTCATCGGCTGTTCACGTCAGGCCGCAGCGCGATCGGCCGCGCCGAGGGTCAGGACTTCGAAGCCGTCCTCGGTCACGAGCACCGTGTGTTCCCACTGGGCGGAGAGCTTGTGGTCCTTCGTGACGACCGTCCAGCCGTCCGGCAGCAGGCGCACGTGGCGGCGTCCGGCGTTGACCATCGGCTCGACCGTCATCGTCATCCCCGGCCGGAGTTCGAGGCCCTCGCCGCGCCGCCCGTAATGCAGGACCTGCGGGTCCTCGTGAAATACCCGGCCGATGCCGTGGCCGCAGTACTCGCGGACGATCGAAAAGCGCTGCGATTCGACGTAATCCTGGATCGCGGCGCCGACGTCGCCCAGGCGCTTGCCCGGCGCGAGCTCGCGGATGCCGCGCCACATGGCGTCGTGGGCCACCTGCGACAGGCGCTCCGCCTGCACCCGCGGGTTGCCCACGAAGAACATGCGGCTCGTGTCGCCGTGGAAGCCGTCCTTGATCACGGTGACATCGATATTCACGGCGTCCCCCGCCTTCAGCTTGCGATCGCCGGGGATGCCGTGGCAGACCACGTGATTCACCGAGGTGCAGATCGACTTCGGGAAGCCGCGGTAATTCAGGGGCGCCGGGATCGCGCCCTGGGTCTCGGTGATGTACCGGTGGCAGATGGCATCGAGCTCGCCGGTCGTCACGCCGGGCTTCACGTGCTCGCCGATCATGTCGAGCACGTCGGCGGCCAGCCGGCCGGCAACCCGCATCCTGTCCTGCTCCTCGGGGGTCTTGATGGTCACGGTCATAGAGTCGCCCGGCCGCGGGCTGCGGCCGCAGAAAATCCCTGAAAAACTGCGTTGTTGAGCAAAGCGGGGTATGGTATAAAGCGCGCGCCCAAGAGGCAATTAATCCACACGTACACCGTCACGTCGCGCTGGGTGCCCCACCGAAAAAGGGGTTGCGCGACGGGGTGTACGGAGGCTCAACCCGGAGAATCTTCATGGCAGACGTCACCATGCGCCAGATGCTTGAGGCTGGCGTGCATTTCGGTCATCAGACCCGCTACTGGAACCCGAAGATGGCACCCTACATCTTCGGCGAGCGCAACAAGATCCACATTATAAACCTCGAGAAGAGCCTGCCGCTCGCTCGCGAGGCCTACGCCTTCGTCAAGGCCCTGATCGCCGACGGCGGCAAGATCCTGTTTGTCGGCACCAAGCGGGCCGGCCGCGATGCGATCCGCGCCCAGGCGGAGCGCTGCGAGATGCCGTTCGTCAGTTACCGCTGGCTGGGGGGCATGCTGACCAACTTCAAGACCATCCGGCAGTCGGTCAAGCGCCTCAAGGAACTCGAGCAGATGGCCGAGGAGGGCGCTTTCGAGGGGCTCACGAAGAAGGAAATCCTCAACCTGTCGCGCGAGCGGGACAAGCTCGAGCGCTCGCTGGGCGGCATCAAGGAAATGAACTCGTTGCCTGACGCCCTGTTCGTGGTCGACGTCGATCACGAGGACATCGCCGTGCGCGAGGCTCGCAAACTCGGCATCCCGGTCGTCGCAGTCGTGGACACCAACTGCTCGCCGGAGCCCGTCGATTACGTCATCCCGGGCAACGACGATGCGATGCGCGCCATCGCGCTGTATGCCTCGCTGATTGCGGACGCCGTCCTCGACGGCAAGGCATCTCTGCCCGAGGTCGCCCTGGGCGACGACGAATTCGTCGAACTCGACGAGGAAGGCAAGCCCAAGAAGGCGTCGCGCAAGAAAAAGACGACGCGCAAGAAGGCGCCGCTGCGCAGCACGCGCGCGACGAAGAAGACCGCGCCGAAGAAGGCAGCAGTCGCCGCCGGCGGCGACGTGGCAGCCGACGCGGCCGACGCCGCGAGTGCGGCAACGGCAGCCGCTGACGGCGACACGGCTGCCGCCGTGGCTGCCACGGCCGCCGCTCTGCCGGCCGGGGACGACGCGGCCGGCGACAAGGGCGCCGCCGGCGAGTCGGCGGCCGGCGACGACGCTGCCAGCGAGGCTGCCTCCGGCGACGACGCTGCCAGCGAGGCTGCCTCCGGCGACGGGGCCGACAGCGAGGCTGCCTCCGGCGACGGGGCCGACAGCGAGGCTGCCTCCGGCGACGGGGCCGACAGCAAGGCCGCCGCCGAAGCGAAGCCGGCCG
>JBFJUJ010000083.1:0-10678 GCA_041624755.1 Woeseia sp.
CGCGGAAATCTCCAGCGAGGATACGCCGCCCGGGCGCCGCCCGCCGCACGTCGCCACGATCCCGTTCCCGGATACCTACCGGGGCGCACACCGCGGCGATGTCGCGGGGGAATGCTATGCGGGGTACGTCGACGGGGCGGTGCGCGAGCTGCAGGGCCGCGGCGTGCTGCCGGCGGCGTTCGTGGTCGACACGATCTCGTCGTCGAGCGGCGTCATCGAGCCGCCGCCGGGCTTCCTGCGTGCGGCGGCGGCGCGCGCGCGCGCGGCGGGGGCGCTGTTCTTGGCCGACGAGGTGCAGCCCGGCTTCGGTCGCACGGGGCGGCACTTCTGGGGCTTCACGGCCGACGGCGAGGTTCCGGACATCGTCACGCTCGGCAAGCCGATGGGGAACGGCTACCCGCTGGCGGCGACCGTGGCGCGCCGCGAGCTCGTCGAGCGCTTCGCCGCGGAGAGCGGCTACTTCAACACCTTCGGCGGCACGCCGGTTGCGGCGGCGGCCGGGCTCGCAGTGCTCGACGTGCTCGAGAACGAGGGCCTGCAGCAGCAGGCGCTCACCGTAGGCAGGCGCCTGCGCAACGGCCTCGAGGCGCTGGCCGGGCAGCACGCGGCGATCGGCGACGTGCGCGGGCACGGCCTGTTCCTCGGCGTCGACCTCGTCGGCGACCGCGAGGCGCGGGCGCCGGACGGTGCGCTGGCAGCCGCTGCGGTGCGCGGTCTCAGGGAGCGCGGCGTGCTCACCAACACGATCGGGCCGCATGCCAACGTGCTGAAGCTGCGCCCGCCGATGGTATTCTCCGCTTCGGACGCGGACCTGTTCCTCACGGCTTTCGACGAGGTGCTGACGGAGCTGGCGCCGAAATAACCCAGAACCAACGAGTCATCCGGGGGAGTTATGCGGCCCATCATGGTACCGGCGCTTGCGCTGCTTGCGGCCTGCGGCCAGCCGTCCGGCGGTGCCAGCTTCTCATCGACGGTCGCGGCTTTCGAACGGCTCGAAGGCTATGTCGACCTGTACCACGACGACGCGGGCGGCCGGCTGTACCTGCGCATCGACGAGTTCGACACGCCTTTCCTTTACCAGTCGTCGCTGGCGCGCGGACTGGGTTCCAACGATCTCGGGCTCGACCGCGGCCAGCTCGGCGATACCCACGTCGTCGAGTTCCAGCGTCACGGCAACCGAGTGCTGCTGCTCGCCGACAATCTCGACTACCGCGCCGGCAGCGGCGACGCGGACGAGCGGCGCGCCGTGGATGCCTCGTTCGCGAAGTCCGTGCTGTGGGGCTTTGCGATCGCCGGCCGTGCCGACGGCGGCGTGTTCGTCGACGCGACCGATTTCTTCCTGCGCGATGCGCATGGCCTCGCGCGCCGGCTCGAGGATGCCGGCGAGGGCAGCTTTGCCGTCGATCCGTCGCGCTCGGCGATCTTCCTGCCGCGCACCAGAGCGTTCCCCGACAACAGCGAGATCGAGGCGATCGTGACTTACATCGGCAAGCCTGTTGGCGATATCCTCGGCACCGTGTCGCCGGACCCGACGAGCCTGACGGTGCACCTGCATCATTCGCTGATCCGCCTGCCCGACGACGGCTACGAACCGCTACCCTATGACCCGCGCGCGGGACTCATCGGACTGAGCTACGACGCCGTCGGCTTCCGGGATTACGCGACGCCGATAGGCGACGACCTCGTGGTGCGCTACGCGCGGCGCCACCGCCTGCACAAGAAGGACCCGGCGGCGGCCGTCAGCGAAGCGGTCGAGCCGATCGTCTACTACGTCGATCGCGGCGCGCCGGAGCCGGTCCGCGGCGCGCTGCTCGACGGCGCGCGCTGGTGGAACGAGGCCTTCGAGGCGGCGGGTTACCGCGACGCGTTCCGCGTCGAGCTGCTGCCCGAGGGCGTGGACCCGATGGACGTCCGCTACAACGTGATCCAGTGGGTGCACCGCTCGACACGCGGCTGGTCCTACGGCTCGTCGATACTCGATCCGCGCAGCGGCGAGATCCTGAAAGGCCACGTCACGCTAGGCTCGTTGCGGGTACGCCAGGACTACCTGATCGCCGAGGGCCTGCTGGCGCCCTACGGCGAGTACGACGACGACGGCGCCGGGCGCCGCGACGCGATGCTCGACATGGCGCTGGCGCGCATCCGCCAGCTCTCGGCCCACGAGGTCGGTCACACGCTGGGCATCGAACACAACTTCGCCGCGAGCACCGAGGGCCGCGCGTCGGTCATGGACTACCCGTTCCCGCTGATTCGCTTCGACGCCGACGGCGAACTCGACCTGGGCGATGCGTATGGCGTCGGCATCGGCGCCTGGGATCGTCGCGTTATCCTCTACGCCTACCAGGACTTCCCCGACGGCGCCGACGCAGCGGCCGCGCGCCGGCGCATCCTCGACGAGACCGTCGCGACGCTGACATTCGTGGCGGACGAGGACTCGCGCGCCGTCGGTACGGCCCATCCCGACGGCAACCTCTGGGACAACGGCGCGGACGCCATCGCCGGACTCGAGCACCTGCTCGCGGTGCGGCGACATGCGCTGGCGCGTTTCGGCGAGGCGAATATCCGGCCCGGGCGGCCGCTCGCGACCATCGAGGAGGCGCTGGTGCCGATCTACCTGCTGCACCGCTACCAGCTGCAGGCGGTGGGCAAGCTCATCGGCGGCAACGATTTCCGCTACGCGCTGGCCGGCGACCGCCAGCTCGCAACGCAGCCGGTCGCGCCCGCGCGGCAGCGCGCGGCGATCGGTGCGCTCCTCGACACGCTGCATCCCGAGGTTCTGGCGCTGGCGCCGTCGCTGCTCGCGAACATCCCGCCGCGGCCGCCCGGTTACGCGCGGGATCGGGAGACCTTTCCGCGGCATACCGGCGGCGTCTTCGACCCGCTCGGCCCGCCGCGGAGCGCGGCGGCACTGGTGCTGGCCGTGCTGCTCGAGCCGCAGCGTGCCGCGCGCCTCGTCACGTCGCAGGCGCTCGATGCGGACTCTCCCGGTTTTGCCGAGCTCCTCCGGTCGCTGCTCGGGGCGACCTGGTTCGCCGGCCAGGGGCGCGGCCAGGCTGCCGCGATTCGCCGCAGCGTCAATCTGCTCGTGCTGGACGAGCTGGCGCGCCTGTCCGTCGACGAGGCGGCGGCGCCGCAGGTCCGTGCGCTGGCACACGACGCGCTCGCGGGTCTCGACGACTGGCTGGCGCCGCGCGCGGACGCCGGGTCCGATCCCGACTGGCGCGCGCACTACCGCTACGCGCGCGCGCGGCTGGAGCTCCTGGAAGACGAGCCGCAGCTCTTCCGCGAGCTGCCGTCCGTCGTCGTGCCGCCCGGTTCCCCGATCGGCGCCGCGCGCTGATCCGCCGGCATGAGCGCGGTCACCGGCGTCCTGCTCGCGTACCTGGCGGTGCTCGCCGCGCTCGCGATCTGGAGCCGCCGCGAGACGCACAGCCTGTCGGGCTTCTTCCTCGCCGGCAAGAAGCTGCCGTTCTGGGTCGTCGCGTTCAGCATGAACGCCACCGGCGAGTCCGGCTGGCTGCTGATAGGCCTGACCGGCATGGGCTACGCGGTCGGCGCGCAGGCCTACTGGGTCGTCGTCGGCGAGGTAATCGGCGTCTGGCTGGCATGGACGTTCGTGTCGCGACGCATGAAGCGAATCGGCGATGCGACCGATGCGATCACGGTGCCCGACGTGCTCGCGGCCCGCTTCGGCGACGGCCTGCACATCCTGCGCTGGATCGCCGTCGTCATCATCGTGTCGATGGTCTGCGCCTACGTCACCGCGCAGATGACGGCGACCGGCAAGGCCTTCAGCAACTTCATCGACATCGACTACACGACGGCCGTCATTCTCGGCGCCGCCATCATCATCACCTACACGTTCGTCGGCGGCTTCAAGGCGGTCGCGTACACGGACGCGGTGCAGGGCGCGCTGATGCTGCTCGGCCTGATCGTCGTGCCGACCGTCGCGATCGGCACTGCGGGCGGCTGGGGACAGGTCAGCGCCGCGCTCGCGGCACAGGACCCGGCGCTCCTCAGCCTATGGGACTTCGCCGGCGACGGCCTGCCGGGCTGGATCGCCTTTGTGAGCTTCCTCGCGATCGGCCTGCCGTTCCTCGGCGCGCCGCAGCTGATGTCGCGCTTCCTCGCGGTGCGTGATGAATCGGAACTCGGCCGGGCGCGCACGATGTCGGTGCTCGTGATCCTGCTGTTCGACGTCGGCGCGGTGACCGCCGGCATGGCCGGCCGCGCGCTGTTCCCGGAGCTCGCCGACCAGGAGGCGATCTTCCCGGTGCTGGCGCGCGAGCTGTTCCCGGCGGTGATCACCGGCCTGCTGCTGGTCATCGTGCTGTCCGCGATCATGTCGACGGTCGACTCGCTGCTGCTGCTCGCCTCGTCGGCGGTCGTGCGCGACGCCATGCAGCATATCTTCGGCAGCCGCCGCGCGGACGCGCGCCTCGCGGTCTACGGCAAGGTCGTTACGGTGCTGATCGGCGTCGTCGCCGTGATCTTCGCGCTCGAGGAACCGCGACTGATCTTCTGGTTCATA
Source organism: Woeseia sp. (assembly GCA_041624755.1). GTDB lineage: Bacteria > Pseudomonadota > Gammaproteobacteria > Steroidobacterales > Woeseiaceae > Woeseia. Next base: position 4,532 of record JBFJUJ010000083.1, read on the forward strand.
CTGTTCGCCTGGTCGGGTCTCGGCGCGGCCTTCGGCCCCGTTATCCTGTGCATGTTCTACTATCGCCATACGAACATGCCGGGCGTCGCCGCCGGCATGCTCGGCGGCTTCCTGACCAGCGTCGTCTGGGTGCTGGCCTTCAAGGAGGGCAGTTACGAGCTCTACGAGATGGTTCCCGGCATGGCCGTCGGACTGTTGCTGACCGTCGTCGTCTCGCGGCTGACGCGGCGGCGCGTGCCGGCGCCGTCGACGCCGCTGCCGTGAGCGCGGCAAAGGACTGACGATGAACACGCGTGGCATCACGCGCAGGGACTTCCTGAACGGCGTCGCGCTGGGCGTCGCCGGCAGCCTGGCGCCGCTCGATGTGCTCGGCGGCGGCGCGGGAAACTACCCGCCGCTACTGACCGGCATGCGCGGCAGTCACCAGGGCTCGTTCGAGGTCGCGCACGCGCTCGCGTGGGCGGGGCAGCGTTTCGAACGTCCTGCCGAGCTCACCGACGACGTCTACGACCTCGTCGTCGTGGGCGGCGGCATCTCGGGGCTTGCCGCTGCGCACTACTGGCGCGAAGCGCGCGGCGCGGACGCGCGCATCCTCGTGCTCGATAACCACGACGACATCGGCGGGCACGCGAAGCGCAACGAGTTCGTCGTCGACGGCAGGACGCTGATCGGCTACGGCGGCAGCCAGTCGATCGACACGCCGGGCGAATACTCCGAGGCGGCGAAACAGCTGCTCGTCGACGTCGGTATCGACGTCAAGGCCTTCTACGACTACTTCGACGTCGAGTTCGCCGAGCGCTTCGGGCTCGGGCGCGGCATCCACCTGCGCCGCGAGACCTACGGCCGCGACGCGAGCGTCGCCGACTTCAGCGGCAGCTGGGGCACGCCCCCGCCCGACGATCTCGAGGCGGTGCTCGCGGCGACGCCGCTCACCGCCGCGGAGCAGGCCGCGATCCGCGAACTGCTGACCTCCGGGCGCGACTACCTCGGGGACCGCACGCGCGCCGAGCGCATCGCGCACCTCAAGCGCACGAGCTACACGGAGTTCCTGCGCCGCGACGCACGAATGCCGGAGCGCGTCGCCGCGCTTTACCGCGACACCGTCAAGGGCTACTGGGGACTGGGCTACGATGCCGTGTCCGCGCTGGAAGCGTACAGGCTCGGCGCGCCCGGCATGGACGGTCTCGCGCTGGACAACGTCGCGCCCGACGGCCCGTTCCGTGACGAGCCCTACATCTTCCACTTCCCCGACGGCAACGCGGCCGTCGCGCGGGCGCTGCTGCGGCGGCTGCGCCCGGACGTGCTCGCGGGCGAGGGCATGGCAGGGCTCGTGGCCGCGCGGCTCGACTACGACGCCCTCGACCGCCGCGGCAGCGCCTGCCGCGTGCGGCTGCAGTCGACCGCGGTCGACGTGCGCCACGCCGCGAACGGGCAGGCCGTCGACGTCACCTACGTGCAGGCCGGCCGCGAACATCGCGTGCGCGGCCGCCACGCGGTGCTCGCCTGCTACAACAACATGCTGCCGCACCTGTGCCCGGAGTTGCCCGCCGCGCAGCGCGAGGCGCTCGAGTGGCCGGAGAAAGTGCCGCTGGTCTACATGAGCATCGCCGTGCGCAACTGGCGCGCATTCGCGGAATCGGGCTTCTACGATTTCTACGTGCCGGAGTCGCCGCTGATGCATTCGTTCGGGCTCGACTTCCCGGTCAGTATCGGCGAGTACCGCTTCACCGACGACCCGTCGCAGCCGACCGTGATCCACGGCAGCTACGTGCCGACCGTGCCGGGGCGCGGCCTGTCCGGTCGCGAGCAGCACGTTGCCGGCCGCCGCCGCCTCTACGAGACGAGCTTCGCCGGGTTCGAGTCGGACATCGTCGCGCAGATGGAAGGCGCGCTGGGCTCGGCTTTCGACGCGGAGCGGGACATCGCCGCGATCACCGTCAACCGCTGGCCGCACGGCTACGCCTACGAGTACAACGAACTGTTCGACCCGCCGGGCTGGGGCCCGCGAGAGGGACCGCACGTCGCCGGCCGCGCGCAGCTCGGGCGCATCTCGATCGCAAACTCCGATTCGGAGGCCTACGCGTACGTCGACGGCGCCATCGACGCCGCGTACCGCGCCGTGCAGGAACAGGCGCGCCCGCCCGGATGACCGACTTCGGCGCGCTGGCGGTCGTCCCGACGCTTATGGTCTTCACGCTGGCGCTCGTGACGCGGCGTCCGATCGAGTCGCTCATTGCGGGCGCCGTGCTCGGTCTCCTGATGCTGCACGGCACGGGTTTCCTCGGCGGTTTCGCCGACACGACGCTCAGGGTCATGACCGACGAGGACGTCGCCTGGGTCATCCTCGTCTGCGGCTTCATGGGCAGCCTGATTGCGCTGTTCGTCCGGACCGGGGCGACGCGCGCGTTCACGGACCGGCTGAGTCGCTACGCGCGTTCGAAAGGCTCCGCGCTGATGACGACGTGGGGCATCGGGCTCTTGCTGTTCGTCGACGACTACCTGAACTCGCTGGCGCTCGGCTCGGCGATGCGCGAGCTGAGCGACAGATTCCGGGCGAGCCGGGAAATGCTCGCCTACGTCGTCGACTCGACGGCGGCGCCGATCAGCGTGCTGATCCCGATCTCGACCTGGGGCGCGTTCTTCGGCGGGCTGCTCGTGGACAACGGGCTTGCGGAGCAGGGCGCGGGACTCGAAACCTACATACGCTCGATCCCCTACATGCTCTACGCGTGGGTCGCCGTGCTGCTGGTGCCGGTCGTGATCCTCGGGCGGGTCCCCGCGCTCGGGCCCATGCGCGCGGCCGAGGCACGTGCGGCGGCCGGCACCCCGGTACCGCCCGGCGCCGAGCATGTCGAGGCGGCGAACCGCCAGGTCGCGCCGAAGTCGACGGGGTCGAACCGCATCGCGCTGTTCGTGCTGCCGATGCTGGCGCTGGTGCTGCTCACTCTGTACTTCGACAAGGATTTCCTGAAGGGCATCTACGCGACCCTTGGCGGCACCGTCGTCGTGATCCTCGCGCTCAACCTGCTCGATCTCGAAGACACGTTCGACACGGTAATCGACGGCTTCAAAATGATGATCGAGCCGCTCGGCGTGCTGGTCGCGGCGTTCGTGCTGAAGGACGTCAACGACGCGCTCGGCCTCGCGCCGTGGGTCGTAGCAATGATCGAGCCGTGGCTGACGCCGGAACTGCTGCCGGTCGCTATCTTCCTGTCGATGGGGCTCGTGTCGTTCGCCACGGGCTCGAACTGGGGTGTATTCGTCATCATCCTGCCGATCGTCACCGCGCTCGGGCAGAATCTCGGCGCCGACATGACGCTGGTCATCGGCGCCACGCTGTCGGCCAGCACCTTCGGCAGCCACGCCTGCTTCTATTCGGACGCGACGGTGCTGACCGCGCAGGCCTGTGGCACGACGCCGATGCAGCACGCGCTGACGCAGATACCGTACGCCCTGATCGCCGCGGCCGTGACGGCCGCGGGTTACCTGCTGATCGCCTGGCTGTGAGCCTGAGAGGAGACATGCGATGAACAAGACGACACTGCTGGCCCTGCCGGTCGTGTTCGCCTGCGGCCTCGTGGCCGGCCTGCAGGCGAAGCACCACGAACTGAGAAAGCCGGCCGAGATCACGCGATCCGACCAGGCGGGGGCGATCTTCGAGCGCGACGACATGACTATGCTGACCGAGGACGGCAACACGACGCTCGACGTCACGACGCAGAAGAGCAGCGACGGCCGCTTCGCGTCCGGCATGTACCGTTCGGGCAAGGTGCGCTACGAAATCGACGATCCCTACGGCGTCGACGAGTTCATGTACTTCCTGGAAGGCGGCGTGACGCTGACCTCGAGCGACGGCAGCGTCCAGGTCATCGAGGCCGGCGAAGCCGTCACGATCCCGAAGGAATGGACCGGCGTGTGGGACACCGACGGCTACACGAAGATCTGGGTCATCTACTCCGCCGACGGCTCCGGCCTCTGACCCCGGCCCTCCAGACCCCGCCACAGGAGCGGCTTCAGCCGCGAATTCCGGGGACAGTTTACTTTTTTGCTACGGTAGTCGGGCGATCGACACTACCGGATTCCGGAATCCCGCGGATTCCGAGACGTACGCCTACGCCGACGGTGCGATCGACGCGGCAGTGCGCGCCGTTGCCGGGCAGGCCGACGTAGCCGGCATCGCGTAATGCCAGGAGCGAAACTCGAAGAACGACAGGGGAGGGCAGCATGTCCAGGCGAAGGTCAAAGGTTGCGGCGCGTGACGCGCGCCGGCGTTTTCTGCAGGCCTCGGCGGCACTGCCGCTCGGCCTCGCTTTCGCGTCGCGCACGGCGCGCGCGGCTTACCCGACGCGCGACGCGAGCCTCGTCGTGACCGGCGCGCGGGTGCTCACGATGAACCCGGCCCAGCCGGTCGCGAGCGCGATCGCGGTGCGCGGCGACCGCCTGCTCGCCGTCGGCGACGACGACGAGATCCTGGCGTTCGCGAATTCCGGCACGGAGCGTGTCGATGGCCGCGGACTGACGGTCACGCCGGGCTTCATCGATGCGCACAGCCACCCGCTGATGGCGGAGGAGGCGCTCGGCGCCAACGTCAACCTGCGCCGCATCGCGGACGTCAAGCAGGCGCTGGCACGGAAGGCCGCCGAGACGCCGCCCGGCCACAGGGTACGCGGCGTCATGTACGACGATACAAAGTTCGAGGACGGGCGGCCGCTCGATCGCCGCGACCTCGACGACGCCGTGCCCGATCACCCGGTGTTCGTTCACCATCGCGGCGGTCATACCGGCGTCGTCAACTCGAGGGCGCTCGAGCTGGCGGGCGTCGATGCCGGCACGCCCGACCCCGTCGGCGGCCGCTTTTTCCGCGAGGGGGGCGAGTTGACCGGCAAGGTCGCCGAGCACGCGCTCGACGTGTTCTTTGCCGTCGGCACCTGGCCCGAGATGGACCGGGACGCGCGGCGCGAATCGGCGCGGCTCTCCACCGCGAGCATGGCCGCGCAGGGCCTGACGTCGACCACCGACGCCTACGGCAACCGTGACGATCTCGTGGCCTACCGGGACGCGCGTGACTCGGGCGAGCTTTCCTGCCGCGTCGCGTTCATGCCCGGCGGCGAGTCTTCCGTCTACGCCGGCCTCAAGCAGGCCGGCATCTCGTCCGGCTTCGGCGACGACATGCTGCGCATCGGCGCGGTCAAGTTCTCGGCCGACGGCTCCGCCTCCGAGCGCACGATGAGCATGAGCACGCCCTACGCGGGCCAGCCCGACAACTTCGGCATCCTGACGATGACGCAGGCACAGATCGATGCAGCCGTCGACGACGCCGTCGCGCACGACTTCCGCATCGGCATCCACGCCAACGGCGACGTCGCGATCGACCGCGTGCTGAACGCCTACGAGCGGGTCCTCGCCGGGCATCGCGGGCCCAACCCGCGGCACCGCATCGAGCACTGCTCGCTGGTCAACGACGACCTGCTGCGGCGCATCAAAGCGACCGGCGCGGTGCCGACGCCGTTCTACACCTACGTCTACTACCACGGCGAGAAGTGGGCGGACTACGGGCCGGAGAAGATGCGCTCGATGTTCGCCCACCGCAGCTTCCTCGATGCCGGTATCCCGGTGGCGCCGGCGTCGGATTTCACGCCGGGGCCCTTCGAGCCGCTGATGGCGATCCAGAGCATGGTGACGCGCACCGACTCGAGCGGCCGCGTCTGGGGCCCGAACCAGCGCATCTCGGTCGACGAGGCGCTGCGTATCTGCACCGTCCACGGCGCCTACGCGTCCTTCGAGGAGCGCGACAAAGGCAGTCTCGAGCCCGGCAAGCTCGCCGATTTCGTGCTGCTCGGCGCCGATCCGCGCGACGTGGATCCGCAGGCGATCATCGACATCCCGGTGCTGCGAACCGTGATGGGCGGGCGGACGACTCACGAGGCCTGAGCGGAGCCGCCGGATCGCTGCAGACGCGATTTCTCCGGACAGCGTGTAACCTTTCCGCGGCGGCGCGACTATAAGCCGGCAGACAGCAACGATCCTGCGGGGACACACGATGACAAGACTGACAACGCTGATGCTGCTCGGACTGCTGCCGCTCGCCGCCGCAGCGGCGGTCTCGGTGGACGACATCCCTAACGACTCGACCTGGTACCTGCACGC
>JBFJUJ010000084.1:0-10549 GCA_041624755.1 Woeseia sp.
AACAGGCCGTAGGTGTAGGCATTGTGATCGAGCGCGGTGCGGTCCATCCGGTAGCGCTTGCAGCCGGCCGGGAAGCGGCCGCTGAAGGTAACGCGATCGACGGCGTCGTTGGCGGAGATTGCGATGCCTCGCTGGTAGCCGCGGCAGGCGCCGGGCACGAGCGACAAGCGGTTGACGATCTGCAGGTTGGCGAGCGGCGGCTCCGGCGAGATGTCCACGCCCGTGCCGTCGACCCGCGGCCGGAACGTATAGCTCACGACCTTGTAATTGCTCATCAGTGCGTTGGGCGCGACGTTGTAGGCCCGCAGCGGCTCACGGTCGAATGCCGCCGGATCGTAGTCGCCGACGTCGAACCAGCTGTCATCCAGCCTGAGGTCGCCGTCGATGCGGCGCACACCGGCCGCGCGCAGCTCTCGCTGCAGCCTCCACAGGCGTTCGGTGACCAGGTAAGGATCACCGTAACCCTTGAGCAGCAGGTCGCCGTGCAGCGTACCGCCGCGCAACTCGCCAAGGAAATACAGCTCCGTGCGCCAGGTGTAGGTCGGCCCCAGCGTGTCCAGCGCGGCCAGCGTCGTCAGGAGCTTCATGACGGAAGCCGGCGTGCGCGCCTGGTCGGGATGCCATTGCAGGATCGGCTCGCCGGTGCCGAGGTTCTCGACGTAGATGCTCAGGCTATCCGGCGGGATGTTGCGATGTGCGAGAACGGCCTGCACGCCGGCCGGCAGCGCGTCCTCGCCATCGCTGTCCGTGGCGGTGGCGGCCACGGACGGCAGCAGTGACAGCAGGGCCGGCAGGATCAGTCGTTTCAAGCGCTCTCTTCTCCTTGTTGCGCCCGGCGCAGGACGAGGCAGTCTAGCGCGGCTGACTCGAACCGGCAGCCCCGGTTCCGGCGACGCCACCGGCTCAGTCCCGCGACGGCCCGCTGCGTCGCGCCTCGACGCGATTGTTGAAGCGCCGTCGCGATTCCTCGCTCAGCCGGTCGCGCACCCTGTGCAGCCAGCGGCGAGCCCAGGCGAACTCCAGGCCGAGGATGGCGAGGCCGGTGGGAATGACGACGACCGCCGGCCCCGGCGTCACGATCATGATGACGCCGACCAGGAGGACGCTGGCGCCGACCAGCGCCACGACGATGCGGCGCGCAATCCGGTACGTCAGGTCGAATGCCATTTTCATCGTTCGCTCGTTCTCGGCGCATCTGCTGGCGGTGGGGTCCGGCCGGGCACCACTCTGCCGTTACGCTTGTTTTTTCGCGGCCGTACCGTAGCCTTGGACTGATGTATCAACGATTGTTCCCCATATTCGCCGGCCTGGCCGCCATCCTCGCCGGCCTGCCGGCCGTTGCCGAGGCGCCGCTGCAGCAGCTCGGCATCGCGGCGAAGACGCCCGCCGTCACCGTCGGGCCGCTGGCGGCAGGACGCACGTTCGTCGCGCTGCCCACACTCGAGTTCCGCTTGCGGCTCGAGCCGCTCTGCGCCGACGGCTGGCAGGCTCGGTCCGTGTCCGTGAGCGTCGCGGACACGCGCCTGACGCTGACGCCGGACGGGGCGCCGCAGGAAGACGGCGCGCTGGAAGCCAGCCTGACCGTTCCGGCAGCCCAGCTCGCACCGCTGCCTGTTGCCGGCTTCTGCGAATTGCCGGCCGAGGGCGACCGGCCGCGAAGCGGCGTCGCGGAGCTCACCATCGAAGCCGCAGTCTCGGCGCAGGCGGCGCTGCTGTGCGCGAATGACGACGGCGAACGCCTGACGTTCGTCGCCAAACCGCTCGCCGTCACGCTCGTCTGCGACGACAGCGAGCCCGGGATCGCCCGGCCCGACTGAGCCGCCGAACCTGCGTTACGGGCTCTCCGTGCCCGTGTTCAGGTGCTCGTCGAGGAAGGCCAGCGTCACGGCCCACGCTTCCTCTGCCGCCGTCGCGTCGTAATTCGTGCCGCTGGGATTGGCGAAGGCATGTTCCACGTCGGCGTAGACGCGGATCTCGTAGTCCTTGCGCAGGCGCGTGAGCGCGGCCTCGAATGCGCGTACCGAGTCGAGCGGGATGCCTCGGTCGTCCTCGGCAAAGATTCCGAGCAGCGGCATTTCCAGGGTTCGCAGCCTGTCCTCGTCGTCGATCACCTGGCCGTAGTAGATGACGGCGGCCGCCAGCTCCTCCGGGAAGAGCAGCGCCGTATTCAGCGACCAGCCGCCGCCGAAGCACCAGCCGAGGGAAGCGATCGCAGGTGCGCCGGCTGTGTCGCGCAGGAATTCGAAGGCCTGCCGCAGATTGTCGTTGGCCAGCTCCGGCGCCTCGACGACCTCGATCATCTGCGCGCGCGCGCCGGCCGGTGATGTCGTGGTCGAACCGCCGAACAGGTCGACGGCGAGCACAATGTAGCCCTCGGCCGCGAGGCGGTCGGCCATGGAGCGGACGCCGTCATTCAGGCCCCACCACTCGTGAATCATGATGACGGCCGGCAGCGGCTCGACCATGTCCGCCGGGAATACGAAGTAGCCGTAGACGAGTTCCTCGTCGACTTCGGCATATGGCAGCGTTTCCGCGATCACCTCGCGCGACGGCTCGACGTCCGCCGCGGCGTTGGGCGAGCCATCGTCGGCGGCGTGCTCACGGCTCATCGCATCGACGTGCTGTCGCGCACGCTCGTCGGCCGCATCCTCGGCGGCGCCGCAGGCGGCGAGCGCCGCCAGCAGCACCGCGGCGAGCAGCATCACCAGCGGACGGAAACCGGCTTGTATCATGACCTTCTCCAGCAGCGGGCAGCCGACAGCGCAGCCCTGCATTCGCGGCGGACCAGTGTAATCGAAAAGCCGCGCAGCCCGCACGCCGCGTTTACCAGTCGTCGTCGTCCTCCCATTCGCGCAGCTTGCTGCGATCGACCTCGTGCCACTGCTTGCGGCTCAAGCGTGCGCAATACAGGACCTTGACGACGACATACAGCAGGACAGCGACCACGATCACCGCGGCAATCCAGAACCCTTCGGCCATCCGGCGTGTACCTCCACGGCCAGCCACGGTCGGCCCGTCCGCCGGGCCGCCGCGTCGTTGACAAAGAACCGGGTTCGTTTAGCATCTGAAGGGTAAGTCTGTAAACCGCTCACGCCTGACTTTCGAGCCGCCGATGAAAACGACCTTGCACGAGACCAGCTGCAAACGCTTCGTCAGGCTCGGCCGTGGCGCTCGCAGCCGGAACCGATTGCTGCCGGCTGTCTCGCCACGAACCTACCTGCGATACGCGTAGCCCGAATCGCCGTCTGCAAGATGTAATGCGTTTCCGGCCGCGCACCCGGATCATCGACGTGCCCGTACGACGCCGGCGCGTCCGCGGAGCAGATCGAGAAACGCATGACTTACCCGCTGCAGAAAAAACGACGCCCGGCCTGGCGACGCCTGCTGGCCTTCGTACGGGAATCGCTGTCCGACAACGAGGTCGACTTCACGCAGGGCTCGATTCGTCGCGCGCTCGCCCTGCTCGCCGTCCCGATGATGCTCGAGATGTCGATGGAAGCCGTCTTCGCCGTGGTCGACATCGCCTTCGTCTCGCGCCTCGGTACCGCGGCGGTCGCCGCCGTCGGGATCACCGAAGCGCTCGTCACCGTGCTGTACGCGATCGCGATCGGGCTCGGCATGGGCGTGACGGCCATGGTGGCGCGGCGCATCGGTGCGAAGCGGCCGCTCGATGCCGCGCGCGTGACCGGCCAGGCCATCTGGATCGGCATCGTGCTGTCACTGGCGATCGGCACGGCCGGCGTGCTGTTCGCACGCGACCTGCTGACGATCATGGGCGCCGGCGACGACGTCATTGCGATCGGCAGCGGCTACACGGCCGTGCTGCTCGGCGGCTCCGCCAGCATCCTGTTCCTGTTCCTGCTGAACGCCGCATTTCGCGGTGCGGGCGACGCGCCGGTGGCGCTGCGCGCGCTGACGCTCGCCAACGGCCTCAATATCGTACTGGATCCCTGCCTGATCTTCGGGCTCGGCCCGTTCCCGGAACTCGGCGTCACCGGCGCCGCGGTCGCGACGACGATCGGCCGTGGCTGCGGCGTCGCCTACCTGACCTGGTACCTGTTCAGCGGCCGCGGCCGGCTCCGTTTCGGGATTGCCCACCTGCGCCCGGTAGCCGCGCTCATCAGTCGCATGATCGCCATTTCGATCGGCGGCGTCGGGCAGTTCCTGATCGCGACGGCAAGCTGGATCGTCATCATGCGCATCGTCGCCCTGTACGGCAGCGCGCCGATCGCCGCGTACACGATCGCCCTGCGGCTCGTCGAGTTCGCGATCCTGCCGGCATGGGGCCTCGGCAATGCTGCCGCGACGCTCGTCGGGCAGAACCTGGGCGCCGGCGAACCGGAGCGGGCGGAACGCTCCGTCTGGACGGCGGCGCGCTACAATGCCGCCTTTCTGGCCGTACTGGGTGCCTTGCTGTACCTGTTCGCGCCGCAGGTCGTGCAGCTGTTCTCCGACGACCCCGAGATCCTGCGGTACGGGACGAACTGCATGCGCATACTGGGCGTCGGCTACCCGATGTACGCCGTCGGCATGATCATCATCCAGGCGCTGAACGGCGCCGGGGACACGCGAACGCCATCGATACTCAATTTCTTCTGCTTCTGGATGATCCAGATCCCGCTCGCCTACGGGCTTGCGACCGCCGGCGACCTCGGCCCGAACGGCGTGTTCCTGTCCATCGTCCTGAGCGAGTCGCTGCTGACCGTGCTCGGCGTCTTCGTGTTCCGGCGCGGCCGCTGGCGGCGCACGCGGGTATGACGACCGGCCGCCCCCGGAGATCACGGTCTTGAGCGGCGACGCAGGCGCGGTCGAAGCACCGCTCATCGACATCCGGCGGGCGACGATCTGGCGCGGCAGCACGCGCGTATTCGAGGATTTCGACCTGACGATCGCGCAACACGAGCAGGTGGCCGTGCTCGGGCCCAACGGCTCCGGCAAGACGACGCTGCTCAAGGTCGTCAACCGCGAGATCTACCCGGTCGTGCAGCCCGGTTCCTGGGTTCGCATCCTGGGCCGGGATTCGTGGAACGTCTGGGAACTGCGTGCCCACATCGGCCTGGTCTCACAGGACCTGCAGCAGCGCTATCGCGGCAGCGTGCGCGGGCTCGACGTCGTGGTGTCGGGCTTCCTCGCCAGCGTCGGCGTGCACGGCCTGCTGGCGCGCCGGGTTACGCCGGACCAGCGGCGGCGCGCGCGGCGCGCGCTGGCGGAGCTGGGCGTCGGCGAACTCGCCGATACGCCTCTCGCCAACATGTCGACCGGCCAGCAGCGCCGCTGCCTGCTGGCGCGGGCGCTGGTCCACGACCCGCACACGCTGATCCTCGACGAGCCGACCGCCGGCCTGGACCTGGCCGCGAGCTTCGACTACCTGCAGCGGGTCCGCGCGCTCGTCCGCGCCGGCAAGAACATCGTGCTCGTCACCCACGCGGTGCACGAGATTCCGCCGGCGATCGGCAGGGTCATTCTGCTGCGCGAGGGCCGCATCGTGGCCGACGGCCGCCGTGACGACGTCCTGACGCGCGAGAATCTCGAGGCCGCATTCGGAGTGCCGATGCGCGTGACACAGGTGGACGGCTACGTGCTCGCCTACCCGCCGCAGGACGACTCGCGCTAGCCCGCGCGCGCAGCGCGGCGGCCGTCGGCAAAAAACGTGACGTGGTAGGACGCGTCGCCGGCGGCAGCGGCCTACCCTTGGCGGCATGACACGGCTGAAGGGCATGCGCTTGCCGACCGCCGCCTGCGCACTCGCGGGCTGCGGCAGTGCGCTCGCAGCCGACGAGGCCACCGGCGTCGTCGTGAACGGCCTTGCGCTGCTGCCGATCGGCGCGGCGGCGGTCATCGTTCTCACACTGCTGCTGCGGCGCAAGGCGACGCCCGTCGTCCGCCGGCTGGCGGAGCGACTCGGCCGGCGACGGCTCGGCGCCGTCCTCGCGCGGACGAAGCTGCCGCACATGCACAACGTCATCATCCCGGGCCGCTACGACGGCCTGTCGCGCATCGACTGCGCCGTGCTGACGTCGGCGGGCATCGTCAGCATCCGCGTGCAGCACGGCAGCGGCATGGTGTTCGGCAACGCCACCGACCCGCAGTGGACGCGCGTCCGCGGCAGCCTCCGCCGGCAGTTCCTGAATCCGCTGATACAGAACGAGGGCCGCGTCAACAGCCTGCAGACCGTCGTTCCCGGCATGCCGGTCAAGAGCCTGGTGGTCTTCACCGGCAGGGTGCGCTTCTCGCTGCCACCGGCCGGCAATGTCCTCGACGTAACGCGGCTCGCGGAGTGGCTCGAGACCTACCAGACCGACAACCCGTCGGCACGCGATCCCGACACCGCCTGGATGAACCTGAAGTCGGCGGCACTGACGGACGCGGCGTCCCAGCGCGACTTCGAGGCCCAGCTCAGCTTCGGCTGACGCGGCGCAGCCCGCCGCGCCGGCATTTCGCTATACTCCGGGCTCGTTGCGGCGACAGGGTCCCGGCGCATGCAGGCAGTTCCGTTGATAAGCTCACCCGGCGGCGTGCTGGCCGTGCTGTGTGCCGTCGCCGCCTTCTGGTTCGCGGTCGAGCAGGCGTCCGGGTGGAAATTCTTCCAGTACGTGCCGCCGTTGCTGTTCATCTACGCGACGCCGGTGTTCCTCAACAATCTCGACGTCATACCTTCCCAGTCGCCCGTCTACAGCGGCCTGAGCAGTTACGCGCTGCCGGTGTTCATCGTCCTCATGCTCATCAAGGTCGACGTCCCCGCTGCCGTGCGCATCATGGGCAAGGGCGTGCTGGTAATGCTGATGGGCACGCTGGGCGTCGTGGTCGGCGCGGTCGTTTCCTACGTGATCGTGCACCGCTGGCTGAGCCCGGACGCCTGGCGCGGCTACGGCGCGCTGGCCGGAAGCTGGATCGGCGGGACCGGCAACATGGCGGCCGCCAGCGAGATGCTGAATACGCCGCCCGAGCAGTTCGGCCTCGCGGTACTCGCGGACAACGTCATCTACATCGTCTGGCTGCCGATCCTGCTCGCCTCGAAGAACTTCGCCGAGCAGTTCAACCGCTGGGCGAAGGTGCCGGAAGATCGCCTGCGCATGATGGATTCGGCCGCAGAGCGTGTCCGCGAGGACGAACCGCCGCCGCAGATGATCGACTTCCTGTACCTCGGAGCCATCGCCATCGGCATCACCTGGATCTCGGGCGCACTGGCAGCGAAACTTTTCGCATGGACGAATGCCGCCGCGCCCGCCCTGAGCACGATGCTCACCGAGTCCACGTGGCGCATCCTGCTGATCACGACACTGGCGCTCGCGCTGTCGGTGACGCGCGTGTCGCGGCTGCCGAGCGCCACCGCACTCGGCACGGCGCTGATCTACGTGTTCGTCGCGGGCATGGGCGCCAGGGCATCGATCGCGGGTTTCGGCCAGGCACCGGCGTTCCTGTTCGGCGCCTTCCTGTGGATCTTCATCCACGGCGCCTTCTGTCTCGTCGCCGCGCGCCTGTTCCGGGTCGACGTGCACAGCGCCGCCATCGCATCCGCGGCGAATATCGGCGCGGCGGCCTCCGCCCCGATCGTCGCGGCCTTCCATCGGCCGAGCCTGGTGCCGGTATCGATCCTGATGGCGCTCATCGGCTACGCGCTCGGCAACTACGTCGCGCCGCTGGCCGCACACCTGGCGCGCCTGGCGGTCGGCCAGCCCGCCTGATGGCCCCCGCCAGCCCGGGTTCCGGCCGCTCCCGGGTCGCGAGCCGCGCCCTGACACGCTGATGCGCTGGCTGCGGATGACGGCAGTGGTGCTGGTCGCGGTGCTCGCGACCGGCGCGGCGGCGCTTGCCTGGCTGTGGCAGCCGCGCGCGGAGCCTGCCGACATCCCGCTGCCGGTCGCGACCGCGGCCATCGAGACGGCCGACCGCGTAACCGTCACCTGGCTCGGCATCAGCACGCTGCTGTTCGACGACGGCGAGACGCAGATAATCACGGACGCGACTTTCTCCCGCTACCGGCTCGCCGAGATCCTGCTGCAGCGGCCGCTGGAATCGGATTACGCCGAGATCAACCGCATACTCGACGAGTTCCGCATCGACCGGCTCCGGGCGGTCGTGCCGCTGCATTCGCATTTCGACCATGCGATAGACGCCGGGCACGTTGCCAATCGCACGGGCGCGATGGTGCTCGGGTCCGAGTCGACCGCCAACGTCGCGCGCGGCAGCGCGGTGCCGGTCGACCAGTACCAGACTCTGCAGTTCGGCGAATCGCGCTATTTCGGCAAATTCACGGTAACGCTGCTCGCGTCGCGACACGTGCCGCAGCTCCCCGGCGGGGGTCACTTCTTTTCCGGCATCATCGCCAGGCCGCTGGCCCAGCCTGCGCCGGTCCACGCCTGGCAGAGCGGCGCCACCTATTCGCTGCTGATCGATCATCCGGCCGGCAAGGTGCTGGTACAGGGCAGCGCCGGTTTCATCGAGGGGGAACTCGCCGATACGCGCGCCGACGTGGTGTTGCTGAGCATCGCCGGGCTGGCGCGCCTCGGGCGTGACTACGCGGCGCGCTACTGGGACGAAATCGTGACCGCGACCGGCGCCATGCGCGTCTACCCGATCCATTTCGAGGATTTCACGCGGCCGTTCGGCGAGACCGCGCTGTTCCCCGACATCATCGACGACGTCGTGACGAGCGCGGCCTGGTTTCGCGAGTTCGCGGCGAGCGGCGAGGCGCCGGTGGCAGTCGAGCTGCCGCCGCTCGGGCAGCCGCTGGTGCTTTTCTAGGGCAGTTCGCCGAGCAGCCGCTCGAACTCCGCGGGCTCGGCGAGCAGCGCTTCTTTCTCTACCTTCGGCAGCCGCTTGATGCGGCATTCGAGGCGCGACGCGCGGCTGCGGTCGCCGACCTCGCACGACAGCTCGAGCCTCAAGGGGCCGCGGCCGCGCAGGTACTTGGCGCCGCGCCGGCCGCGCTCGTGCTCGCCGAGACGGCGGGCGACGTCCCTGGCGATGCCGGTGTAGAGGCTGCCGTCGGCGCAGCGCAGCAGGTAGACGCTCCAGCAGCCGCCCGTTGCCCCGGCCTCGCTCACGGCGGCGGCGGGCTCAGGCGTGGCCGCCCGCCAGGCAGTCGCCGAGGACGCGGAAAGCGCCCGCTTCGACCTTGGCCTTGTTGCTGGCCGTGCCGTCGTAGCTCAGCACGATCTCCGCCTCGCCGCCGAGCGCGGCGGCCGGCTCGTGCAGCGTCAGCGTCAGCATGTTGTCCCCCATGCGCGCCTCGCGGATGAGGTCGTGTCCCGCCAGCTGCTGCTCGTTGATCTCGATGTACACGGATTGCTGCATGCCCTCGCCGTCACCGCGCATCAGCAGCACGTAATCGTCGATCTCGCCGCTGGCCGAGGTGCGCGCGAAGAACAGCATCATCGCGCTGTCGCGCACGTCGAAGGCTACGGTGTCGTAGTTGCGATGACAGGACATGGGAAGATCCGAAGCTGCCCGACGGGTGAGGGAACAGTGTACGCCAACTCGGTCGCCGGTGCCGGTCACGCTTCCGCGGCCGCGTGCGCGGCTCTGCGCAGCTCGTCGAGACGCGCGTCTTTCTCCGACCACAGGGCGGCAAGCCACCGGTGGAAGCGGCGCCGGAATGCGCGATCGTTCAGGTAGTCGCCTTCGATCATCCAGGGCTCGACATCGCGGCGCACGAGCTCGACGATCACGGCGTCGAGTTCGCCGCAGATCATGCTCCAGAATTTCGGCGCACCGCCCGGGTACTCGACGGTGACGTCGAGGATGGCCGAGAACATGTCGCCCATCGTCGACAGGGCCAGCGCGACGCCGCCAGCGCGCGGCATCAGCAGGTTCCGGTAGGGGGAATCCCGCCGCATGCGCTTCTCCTCGCTGAAGCGCGTTCCCTCGACGAAGTTGATGACGGACGTCGGCGTTGCGCGAAATTTCTGGCAGGCCCGGCGCGTCGCCTCGAGATCGCTGCCTTTCTTCTCGGGATGGCGCGCCAGGTGGGACTTGGAGTGCCGCTGCATGAACGGCATGTCCAGCGCCCAGAACGCGACGCCGAGCAGCGGGAACCACACGAGCTGCTTCTTGATGAAGAATTTCAGCAGCGGGATGCGCCGGTTGAACAGCGTCTGCAGCACGACGATGTCGACCCAGGACTGGTGATTCACCAGCACGAGGTACCATTCGTCCCGGCTCAGGTCCTCCAGGCCGGACAGCGTCCAGCGCGTGTCGTTGACCACACCGAGGATCAGCGCGTTGGCCGCGATCCAGTTCTCGGCAATCCACATCAGCCAGCGCGTCAGCGTCCTGCGCACCGCCGCGATCGGCGCGGCCAGCTTGAGGAACGCGAGCACGAGCAGCGGCACGACCCAGAAAACCGTGTTCAGCGTCAACACCGCAAACACGACGGTTCCCTTCAGATTACGCAGAAGTGCTGTCAGCGGCCCGACTCCGTCCGCATTCGTTGCCAATACGCCGCGCGCATTCTAACGTGAATCGGCGGGCGCAAGGCGGCGCGGTTGCCGCCCTGCCGGCCTTGGCGTAGGGTTTGGCGGACATACGCGGCCGGGGCGACGGCCTC
>JBFJUJ010000085.1:0-10512 GCA_041624755.1 Woeseia sp.
AACCCGCCACCCGACGAACTCGTCATGCTGACCAGCGGCACGGCGCAGCGCGGCCGGGACATCCGCGACACGAGCCAGGGGGCGGGCATGCGGAATGATGCGCTGCGCGCCGTCGGTCTCGAGGCGGTGACCGTCATGTCGCCCGAGGTGATGCAGCCCGGCAGCCATCTCGAGTTCATCTCCGTCGACGAGGCGGAGCAGCTCTTCGCCGACGTTGCGCTGGCGAGCGGGCTGCCGGCGCTTGCGCCGCGCTGGGTGCCGGCGCCGGGGCGCGAAGAGCCCCGCCGGCCGCGGGCCGCCGACCGGGACTTCGGCACTGTCGCGGCCATTCTGACCGACCTCGTCGAGCTCCACGGCATCCCGGGCCACGAATGGGCCGTGCGCCGCTACGTGCTCGAGGCGCTGCCCGACTGGGCGAGGAGGCGCGCGGTCGTCGACGACATCGGCAACGTCGTCGTCGAAGCCGGCCCGGCCGGAGACCCGACCGTGTTCATGGCCCACATGGACGAGGTCGGCTACACCGTCACGGATATCGCGCAGGACGGCATCGTGACGCTGCAGCAGAGCGGCGGGCCGGCCACGCTGGCCTGGGAAGGGCAGACGGCGCTGCTGCATTTCGACCCGGCCGATGCGCCGTCCACGCGGACCGGAACGGGCAGGACGCTCGATGCACGTTTCAAGCGGCAGTCGCTCGAGGCCGCCGCGCCCGAGCCGCTGCGCGGCGTATTCCTGATACGTGCCGAGCCCATCGAAAGAACTCCAGCCGACGAGTTGCGCGCCTGGTTCGGCATGAACGCCTCCGAGCTCCGGCAGCGTGGCGTGACGAACGGCGCCTGGGTCACGAGCTTCAAGAAGGCGCACCGCCTCGGCGCCCGGCGCTTCGCAGCGCGCGCGCTGGACGACCGGGCCGGAACCACGGCGCTGATCCGTGCGGCGCATGCCATCGATCCGGACGCGCTCCCCGGGCGGATCGTCTTTGCCTGGTCGGTGCATGAGGAAGGTGGCCTGATCGGCGCGGCAGCGCTGGCCGAGCGATTCGGGGCGACGACGCAACGCATCTATTCCGTCGATACCTTCGTCTCGTCCGATACGCCGCTGGAGTCGCCGCATTTCGCGTTCGCGCCGCTGGGCGCGGGGCCGGTCCTGCGCGCCATCGAGAGCAGCGGCGTGTCGCCCGACGCCGAGCGCGACCGCGTGTTCGCGGCTGCCGCCCGCGCCGGTATCCCGCTGCAGATCGGCCTGACGCAGGGCGCCACGGACGGTACGACCTTCACCTACCGCGGTGCGCCGAACCAGGGCCTGTCATGGCCCGGGCGCTACAGCCATTCGCCGGGCGAGGTGCTGGACCTGCGCGACCTCGACCAGCTCGTCGCGCTCATCGTCGAGCTGGCCCGCAGTGCGGAACCGTGACCGGATCGTCGGCCTGCATCGACGCCCGTCCCGGTGTAACTTCCCGCAATTCATTTTCCAGACGAGCTTTTACCTGACGGTGCCCGGCATGAATGATTTCGCCCGACCATCCGCCACCATGAAGCGTGCTTTCACGCCGGCCCTGTCAGCGGCGATCGTCGCGGTCACGCTGCTGCTCCAGCCCGCCACGGGGCACGGGGACGATGCGCTGGCTCGCGCCGAGCGCGTGCTGACCGGGGCTCCGCTCATCGACGGGCACAACGACCTGCCGTGGGTGATCCGCGAGAAGTTCGGCGGCGACGTCGAAGGTTACGATATCGCCGTGCGCGCGGGCTTCGACACCGACATACCGCGGCTGCGCGAGGGACGCGTCGGCGCACAGTTCTGGTCCGTCTACGTGCCGAGCTCTCTGTCGACGGAGGAGGCGATGCGGGCGCAGCTCGAGCAGATCGACATCGCGCGCCGCATCGTCGCCCGGTATCCCGACGCGTTCATGTTCGCCACCGGCGTCGCGGACATCGAGGCCGCGCGGCGCGCGGGCCGGATCGCATCGCTGCTCGGCATCGAGGGCGGTCACACGATCGCCAATTCGCTCGGCGCCCTGCGCAGCTACTACGCGCTGGGCGTGCGCTACATGACGCTGACGCATTTCCACAGCAACGACTGGGCCGATTCGGCAACCGGCGAGACGCGCCACGAGGGGCTCACGCCTTTCGGCCGCGAGGTCGTCCGCGAGATGAATCGACTGGGCATGATCGTCGACCTGTCGCACGTCTCTGCAGCGACGATGCGCGATGCGCTCGATGTGAGCGAGGCGCCCGTGATCTTCTCGCATTCGTCGGCGCGCGCGCTGACCGGCCACGTCCGCAACGTGCCAGACGGCATCCTCGAGCGCATGGCGGAGAACGGCGGCGTCGTGATGGTGACCTTCATCCCGGAGTACGTTCACGAGGAGCGCCGGCGGTGGGCGTCCGGCCTGACGCCGCTGCTCAAGGACGCAAAAACCGATGACGACTGGGACCGCATCGGCAAGGCCTACCGCGAGGAGCACGGGTCGCCGCCGCTCGCGACGCTCACCGACGTCGCCGACCATATCGAGCACGTCGCACGCGTCGCCGGGGTCGATCACGTCGGCATCGGCAGCGACTTCTACGGCGCCACCGGCGACGATCTCATCGCGGGACTCGAGGACGTGTCGCGCTTCCCGGCGCTGTTCGCCGAACTCGCTCGCCGCGGCTGGACTGATACGGATCTCGCGAAGCTCTCGCGCGGCAACCTGCTGCGCGCCTTCGCCGAGGTCGAGCGGGTGGCCGCGCGGCAGAGGGGCGAGCGGCCGCCGTCGCTCGCGACCATCGAGGAGCTCGATGGCGCGGACTGAGCGCTACTGCCGCTGACCCGCCGAGCGGGCGGCCGGCGCGACGCCTGCCCGGCGCGTCGCATCCCTGAACCGGCGGCTCAGGCGGTTGATCGCGAACGTGCCGACGATCGCCGGCAGTACCCACGGGATCACCTGCCACTGGCCGGTCAGGATGTCGCCGAGGAAGCGGGCGCCGCCGAAGGCGAAGAACGCCGTGTAAGCGCCGATGCCGCTGCCGATCAGCCCCCCGAGGTGCGCCACCAGCAGCTCCCGGCGGCCGGGATCCCGCCGGCGCGACTCGCGGAACATGGTCCAGGCGGCGGAGACCCCGATGCCGCCGAAGATGATCAGCAGCAGCAGGCCGTTCGCAAGCCCGAGGAAGCCGACGAGGAGCGCGAGCAAGGCGAGCGCCGCGATGAGCGACCTGTGCAGCGGGCGCGACAGTGCGCCGGGCTCCGTGCGCGCGCGCAGCGCGGCGATGCCGTGGCGGACGCTCGTGAACACGAGTACCGACAGCATCAGCAGGAACAGGCTGGACAGGCGGAAGCGGTCCGCGAGCGCGGCGGCATCTTCCGGATCGAGTATCTCGCCCGGCCGGCGAATACCCAAGGGGTCGCTCAGCACGATGATCGACGCGAGGAACGCGGTTATCGAGACGGCATACATCGCGATTGCATAGAACTTGCCGGCACGCACGTGCAGCGGGCTGCCCTTCCTCGCCAGCGCCGGCACCCAGAACAACGGCAGCGCGAGCGCACCGATCGCGATGTGGACGTTCACGAGCAGGGAATGGATGGTCGTCATGTCGCTTCCTCCGATGACTGACCACAGGCTAGCCGTGCGACGGCCCGGCGCGACAGTGCCGGACGTCATCGTTCCGAACCGTGACTTTCGGCCTATGGCGCCGGAGGCGCGTTGCGGGGAGAATCCCGGCATGCAGCGACAAGCGACAGCGGACATGCTCCAGCGGGGCGCCGGCGTCTTTACATGGGCAGCGGTGACCGGCTTTGCGCTCTATATCGTCGTTGCCGGCGGCGAGCGCTACGGCGGCTCCCTTTCCCTGATCCTGCCGCTCGCAATCGTCAACGTCGTCGCCATGTGGATCGCCATGGCGGATGGCCCGGACCCCGGCCGGCTGCAGACGACCGCGCTGTGGCTGCAGCTCCTCTGCGCGCTGGCGATCGGCTCGCTGCTGCCCGTGAGTTTCCTGCCGATCTACACGATCATCTGGATCGCGATGGCCGCCGGCTATTTCTCGCTGGCCGCCTGTTCGTGGCTGCTCGCCGGCATCATGCTGGCCTGGTACCTGATCATGACGCTGGCCTGGGAGGCACAGAACGTGATCATCAGCGTCGTGCTGTACGGGACCTTTCACCTGTTCGCGATGCTGACGGCTCGCACCGCGCACGAGGCACAGCGTGCGCGCAACCGGGCCGAGGCGCTGAACCGCGAACTCGTCGCTACGCAGCATCTGTTGTCCGAGGCGTCGCGGCAGCACGAGCGCACGCGCATCGCGCGAGACCTGCACGACCTGCTCGGCCATCACCTGACAGCGCTGTCGCTGCAGCTGCAGATCGCGGAACGGCTGAGCGACGGCGACGCCCGGGAAAAAGTCGCCAGGGCCCGCGCGCTGGCGCGCCTGCTCCTGAGCGACGTGCGCGAGGCGGTGAGCACGCTGCGCAGCGAGAGCGCGCTCGACTTCACGCGTGCGATCCGGCTGCTGGTCGAAGATACGCCCCAGCTCGAGGTCAGTCTCGATATCGAACCGGGCCTCAAGATCGACGACGTCGAAGTCGCCGAGACGCTGCTGCGCTGCGTGCAGGAGGCGATCACGAATACACTAAGGCACTCGGGCGCCCGGCACAGCTGGATTCGCGCCTGGCGCGATGGCGACAGCATCCATCTCGACGTGCGCGACGACGGCAGGCTGCGCGGCCAGCTCGACGAGGGCAACGGTCTCGCGGGCATGCGCGAGCGGCTGCAGCAGCTCCGCGGCTCACTCGAACTCGACACGGTCCAGGAAGCGCTGCGGCTGCACGTCGAGATCCCGCTGCCCGGCTGAGTCCCGGTGTCTCTCCGCGTCGCCCTGATCGACGACCAGACGCTCGTCCGCGAGGGCATACGCGGCCTGCTGGAGCTTTCCGACAGGGTCGACGTCGTGGCCGAGGGGAGCGACGGCGAGCAGGCGCTCGACCTCGCGCGCAAGTACAGCCCCGACGTCATCCTGATGGACATGCGGATGCCGAAGATGAGCGGCGCGCAGGGTATCCGGGCGCTGCGTGATGCCGGTATCGACACGCCGGTCATCATCCTGACGACCTTCGACGATCACGAGCAGGTGCTCGAGGCCGTCGAGGCGGGTGCCCGTGGCTACCTCATGAAGGACGTCTCGCTAGAGAACCTGATCGACGCGATCGAGTCGGTGGCAGCGGGCGAGACATCGATCCAGCCCGCCATTACCGAGTCGCTGCTCCGCGGCCTGTCCCAGAGCGCGCCGGCTTTCGCCGCCAGCGACGCACCGGAGGCGCTGACGCCCCGCGAGACGGAGGTCGTCCGGCTGATGGCAGGCGGCTACAGCAATCGAGAGATTGCGCGCGCGCTCAGCAAGTCCGAGGGAACGATCAAGAATCACGTGTCCAACATCCTCTCCAAGCTCGGCGTCCGCGACCGCACGCGGGCCGTGCTCAAAGCCATCGAACTGCGCCTCATCTGACGGCGAGCAGGCGCGCACGGCCCAAAAAAAGCCCCTCGGCGACGAGGGGCTGTTTGCGGCAGCTGCGTGCCGGCTGTGGATTCCACGCGGGCTACGCGGCCTTGTCCTGCATCTTCCGCAGCAGGTCGCGAATCGCTTCGCCGACACCGCGCGCCGAGGCCGGGTTCTGGCCCGTGACGATGCGCTCGTCGACCGAGACGGACTTCTCGAAATTGTCCGCCTTGTCGATCGTCGCGCCGCGCTTCTCGAGCGTGTCCGCGAGCAGGAACGGCACGACCTTGTCCTTCTCGACCGCCTTCTCTTCCTGGTCCGTGAATACCGACAGCGTCCTGCCGCTGACGAGCCAGCGACCGTCGCTCAGCTTCACGTTCACGAACGCGGCCGGCCCGTGGCACACGGCGGCGACGACCTTGCCGTCCTCGTACATCGTGCGGACGGCCGCCTTCACGTCGTCGTTGTCGGGCAGGTCCCACATCGTGCCGTGGCCGCCGGGGAAATAGATGGCCGCGTACTCGTCGAGTCTCACGTCCCCGAGCGCCGCGGTCTTGTCGAGCTGCGACTTCACGCGACTGTCCGACAGGAATGCCTTGCTGTCCGGGTCGTCGAGATCGCGGCTGCTCGGGTCGATCGGCGCCGCGCCCCCCTGCGGCGTGGCCAGGTCGACCGTGAAGCCTGCCTGCGTCAGTACCGACCACGGCCGGGCCGCTTCGGCCAGGTGAAAGCCGGTTCTGTCGGCCGACGTGTCGTCGGCGGGTCCGAGCCGGTCGTGTCCGGTCAATACGAATAGCGTCTTGCGTGTGTTCACTTATCCTCCATGTAAGCTATTGAAAACGTTAAATATGCTAACATGCTCGCCGCGCGCTGGCCAAGGTCCGTGAAACGCCCCGCAGCGTTGCCGTGAAACGGATCGCCGCTTCGCGGCAGCGTTTTCGGTCTAGCCGGCGAACAGCCACGCCAGCGTCGGGCCGGAAACGGCTGCTGCCGCCAGCGGAATCCCGACTCGCCGGCCGATCTCGCGACCGCCGATCGTGGCGGCCAGGCCGGCCTTGACGAGCGAATTGACCGCCGCCGCGATGAAGAGTCCGGGTACGACGACCCGCGTTGCCAGGCCCTCCCTGCCCAGCTTCGCGAGCGACAGCGTAATGGCGTCGATGTCCATCACGCCGGAGGCTGCTGCCAGCGCCAGCACGCCGCCGCTGCCGGTCCATTCCTGCAGCCCCTTGCCGAGCACCAGGATGACGGCGAGCAGGACGCCGAAGGCCAGCGCGGACCTGAGGTCCAGCGGATTCTTGAGCGAGGAGCCGACGTCGACGGCGTTTTCGTCCGATGAGCGCCAGTAGAAGAACACGGGCGCGTAGAGCAGGATTGCCATCGCCGCGGCCGGGACGAGCATCGGCCGCAACAGGTCGACGTTGACGACCGACGCAACCAGCACCATGCGCGGCAGCATCGTGCCGCTCGCGAGCAGGATGCCGCTCGACAGCGTCGACGCGAGTTTCGGCTCGCTGCGGCCGAGCCGGGAGAAATGCAGCGTCACCGCCGTAGACGAGGCCAGGCCGCCGAACAGCCCGGTGAATACGATTCCGCGTTTGACGCCGCCGATGCGCACCGCGACATAGCCGGCAAACGACAGCGCCGCGATCAGCACGACCATCCACCAGATCGCGTAGGGGTTGAGCGCCTGCCACGGCCCGTAGCTCCTGTTCGGCAGGACCGGCAGGAGTACGGTCGAGATCAGCAGCAGCTGCAGGCCGGCGCGGATTTCCTCCGGGTGCAGTGCACTCACCCAGCGGTGCAGCTGCGGCTTGTAGCTGAGCAGCAGCGTCGCGACGACGGCCGCCGCGGCGGCCGCAGCGATGTGGCCCGCGGCACAGAGCGCGCCGAGAGCGAAGACCAGCAGGCCCGCCACGAGGCTCGTGATGCCGATGTCCTCGCTGCGCCGCAGGTCGGCAAGATAGGCTGCGGTGAACACGCCGGCGACGGCGACGAACGCGAGACCGAGGAAGGCGGCGCCGAACTGGTTGGCCAGCAGCCCGGCGCCCCCGCCGAGCAGGCCGATCAGTCCGTAGGTGCGTACGCCGGCGATGCGCTTGCCTTCGCTGGCCTCGCGCTCGCGCCACCCGCGCTCGACGCCGATCAGCAAGCCGATCGCAAGAGCCGCGCCGAGGCGCAGGAATGTCTCTACTCCGCTGTCCATGTCAGCTGTCCCGCGCGGCGGCCGGGCGCCCGGTGGAACCCACGCCGGCTGGCGTCCGCCGGATATGTCCCGTTTCTCCCGCACGATACCGCAACTCGGGGAATTCCGCCGTGTGGCCGCCGTGCGAATCAGCGGACCGGCGCGAGCCCGCGTCGCTGCCGCGGCAGCGCGATCGCTCAGGCCGCCTCGAACAGCTCCGATCTCGCGGCGTTGGTGATCAGGACAACCGAGGTCCGGACACCTCCAGCCGGCGGATGATTCGCGTGGGTATAGCGCGCTCGCTGAAGGTCTCGTCGGCGTCGATCTCGTTCGCAACGTTCCCGGCTGCGCGGGCGTCGGTCACGACGGCGCCGTCGAGGAAGCCGGTGACATAGGCGACGCAGACGGGCGCAGCCTCGCCGCCGCGCGGTGGGTCGTGGAGTCGGACTGGTTCAATACGACGATCGCCGGCGTGATCGTCGTGAATGCCGTGATCCTGGGTCTGGAGACGTCGCCGGACGCGATGCGTGCCGCCGGCCCGCTGCTGCTGGCGCTGTATGCCGCAGCGCTGGTCCATGGGCATCGTGCGACCGGTGATGTAGGTGCACCCTCTCGCCTGGGCGTTCTCTGTCCCGTTCATCGTCGTCACGAGATTCACGGTGCTCAAGCTGTTCATCGCGCTGATCGTCAATTCGATGCAGACCATACAGGCGCACAGCGAGGAGCGCGTCGAGGCGGAAGCACGCGTCGCGCACGCCGAGCGCGAAGCGCTGTCGCGACAGCTCGGCGAGTTCGCGGCCGAAGTCCGCGCGCTGCGAGACACGCTGCGGAGATCCCGGGCCCGGGCACGGCCATCCGGATCTTCGCCGCCGGGGCGCGAACCGCGTTATCGGCAATTACGTATGTTCGCCGCCCGTAAGCGCACGTAGCGTAAAGATTTACCTGCCGGCGTCCTCGCGTCGCGGGGAGCCTGCCGTGGCCGAGTCCATCACCGAACGCATCGTCCCTCTCGACCTGTCCCGCCCGCTGTGGGAACGCTGCTTTACCGTCGCGCCGCTGGTGCTGATCGGCACGCGCGACGAGGACGGCGCCCTCGACCTGGCGCCGAAGCACATGGTCACGCCGATGGGCTGGCAGAATTATTTCGGCTTCGTCTGCACGCCGCGGCACGCCACCTACGCCAACATAGCGCGCAACGGCGAATTCACGGTCAGCTACGTCAAGCCCTCGCAGGTGCTGTACGCGAGTCTCGCCGCGGCGCCGCGCTGCGAGGACGGGTCGAAGCCCGTGCTGTCGGCCTACGAGACCTTCCCGGCCACCGAGGTCGACGGGGAGTTCATCACGGACGCCTACCTGTTCCTCGAATGCCGGCATTTCCGGACGATCGACGGATTCGGCGAGAATTCGCTTATCACCGGCGAGGTCGTCGCCGCCCATGCGGATCAGAGTTTCCTGCGCCGCTCCGAGTACGACGAGCAGGAGCTGGTGCACGATGCGCCGCTTTTCGCCTACCTCGCTCCCGGCCGCTTCGCGAGTATCTCGAGTTCGAACGGCTTCCCGTTCCCGGCCGACATGAAGCGCTAGACTGCCCCTGTGATCGGACCATGATCAGCCGGCCGAGCGACGATCCGCTGCCCGATCGCATCCTCGGGCAGGTGCGCGGCCAGCGCGCGCGCCTGATCGAGCTGCTGAAGCGGCTGGTCGAGGCGGAGTCGCCCTCGTCCAGGCCGCGGGAACACGGGAAGATCCAGTCCGTGCTGCAGGGGGAACTGCAGGCACTCGGCTACCTGGCGAGGCTGACGCGCGGCACTGACGTGGCGCGGCACCTGTATGCACGCCCCGCGAGACGCGACCGCGCGCTGCCGCTGCAGCTGCTCATCGGTCACTACGACACCGTGTGGCCGCTCGGCACGACGGCGGAGCGACCCTTCACCGTCGAGGACAACGTCATCCGCGGGCCGGGCGTATTCGACATGAAGGGCGGTCTTGCGCAGATCATCCTCGCGCTGACCGCGCTGCGCGACCTGGATCTCGAGCCGCCGCTCACACCGCTCGTGTTCGTCAACGCGGACGAGGAGATCGGCAGCCGCAGCTCGACGCGGGCGATCGTCGCGCTCGCGCGCCGCTCCGACCGCGCCTATGTCCTCGAGCCCGCGCTCGGCGAGCAGGGCGACCTGAAGACGGAACGCAAGGGCGTCGGCCGTTTCACTGTGCGGGTCATCGGCAAGGCCGCGCACGCCGGCCTCGACCCGAAAGGCGGGGCGAGCGCGATACTCGAGCTGTCGCACGTCATCCAGAAACTGTTCGCGCTGAACGACCCGGACGCCGGCGTGACCGTCAACGTGGGCACCGTCGACGGCGGCCTGCAGCCGAACGTGATCGCGCCCTTCAGCCAGGCGGTCGTCGACGTGCGCGTGCCGACCGTGGCCGACGGCGAACGCATCGAGAAGAGCATACTCGGCATCGAGCCCGTGACGCCCGGCGTGCGGCTGCGGATCGAAGGCGGCATCGGCCGGCCGTCGATGGAGAAGACCGCGCGCAACGAGGCGCTGTGGCAGGAAGCGCAGCGTCGCGGCGCCGCGCTCGGTCTCGAGTTCGGCCAGGGCCGCGCCGGCGGCGGGTCCGACGGCAACACGACCAGCCAGTTCACGGCGACGCTTGACGGCCTCGGCCCGGTCGGCGACGGCGCCCACGCGGAGCACGAGTTCCTGTTCATCGACAAGACGCTGGAGCGCAGCGCGCTGCTGGCGATGCTGCTGCTCGCGCCGGCAACTCGCGGAGAGTCGCCGTGAGCGTGCTGCTGCTGGGTTCGCTGACGCGCATCGCCGATTTCGACTTCGAGCCCTGGGAGATGGA